>JAJZNG010000067.1 GCA_021847945.1 Actinomycetes bacterium
GGTCACGTGGCGACCGTCACCTTGAACCGTCCGCACCGCCGCAACGCCATCTCCACGCGGATGCTGTCGGAGCTGACCGAGACCCTCGAAGCGGCGGAAGCCGACAGTACGGTGCGGGCCGTGGTTATCACCGGTGCTGGTAAGGGGTTCTGTGCAGGCCTCGACATTAAAGACGCCCTGTCAGGGTCGGGTATCGGGTCGGAGGCCTCCCAGTCGGGCTGGTCGACGGTCGGAGCTCTACGCACCCGCCACCTGCCGACGGTCGTGTTAGCCCAGATGGACACGCCGGTGATAGCGGCGGTCAACGGCGCAGCCGCCGGCTATGGATTCGACCTCGCCCTCGGCTGCGACATTCGAATCGTCGGGAGCTCCTCTGTGCTCATGCCCGGCTTCGCCAAAAGGGGGGTCGTCCCCGAAAGCGGCGGCACCTGGTACTTGCCGCGCCTGGTCGGCTGGGCCAAAGCCGCCGAGATCGGCTTCCTCGGCCGTGACATTGACGCTGCCACAGCCTGCGAGCTCGGCCTGGCCAACCTGGCCGTAGCCGACGAAGACCTCCTCGGAGTGGCCCACGACTGGGCAGCTGAGATAGCGGCGAACGCTCCTCTGGCAGTGCAGGCGATGAAAAGACTCTTCCGCCACGGCCTGTCCGAAGACTTCGAGAGTCACACCCACCACGTGCTGCTCCAGACGATGCAGCTTTTCTCCACGTCGGACTTCCGCGAGGGGATAACGGCTTTCGCCGAGCGCCGATCAGCGAACTTCGAGGGGCGTTGAAGTTGGTCGGCGGGACCGGGTTCTCCGCCGGACGCGAAGCAGCGGTCGCTGCAGCGGCCGGCGCTTTACGCCAGGCCGCCGCACAGTCCAAGCCCTGCCCGCCGGTTCGGACAATGTTCGACTCTGACGCCGGCGTCGAGGTGGGATACGAGATCCAGGAACGGAACACGGCCATCGACCTGGCGGCCGGGCGAAGAATATCGGGCCGCAAGATCGGGCTCACCTCCAAGGCTGTGCAGGGCCAGCTCGGCGTGGGGGAGCCTGACTTCGGAACCCTCTTCGTGGATATGGAGCATTCTGACGGGGCGGAGCTCGCCTTCTCGGGCCTTCTGCAGCCCCGCGTGGAGGCAGAGGTGGCGGTCGTTGTCGACCGGGACCTCGACTCGGCACCGCATGGCTTCGCCGAGATCGTCCGCGCCGTAGCTTTCGCCGTACCGGCCATCGAGGTGGCCGACAGCCGGATAGAGGGTTGGGACATCACGCTGCTGGACACGGTCGCCGACAACGCGAGCGGCGGCGTCTACGTGCTGGGTGGGCGACCGGTTCCTCTCAGGGACGTGGACCTGAGGCAAGTCGCCATGTCGATGTCCATGGACGGCACGGTCGTCTCATCCGGTGCCGGTTCGGACTGCCTCGGGCATCCGCTCAACGCGGCGAGGTGGCTGGCTGACACCCTGTGTGCCAGGGGTGTCCCGCTCAGGGCTGGCGACGTGATCATGACCGGGGCTCTCGGCCCAATGGTTCCCGCCCGGTTGGGATCCGAGCTCGTCGCCACGATAAGCGGGCTCGGATCGGTGAGCACCCGCTTCTGCTGAGACGACGACAAGGCGGGACGGTATGACAGCCAGCATCCCGGGAGCCCCGAAGGCGGCCAAGCGCACGACGGCCAAGCGCACGACCGTCTGGGTGCTCGGAGATCAGCTGAACCGCTCCATATCCTCCCTTGAGGGTGCCGACCCTTCGTCGACGGTGGTTCTGATGGTACGAAGCGAGGCGAAGGTCATGGCGAGGCCGTGGCACCGTCAGCGTCTACACGCTATCCTCGCCGGCATGGCCCGGTTCGCCGCCGAGCTGCGCGCTGAGGGATTCGAAGTCGACGAACGCGAGGCGGCAACCTTCGAGGACGGCCTCGCGGCGCATCGCGCCGAGTACCGCCCTACGGTAGTGCGCGTCATGGCCCCGGAGTCATTCGCCGGCCGGGCTTTGGCACGCCGCGCGGGCCTGGAAGTGGTCGAGTCGAACCTGTTCCTCACCACCACAGGGGAGTTCGCCCGTTGGGCGGCGGGTGGCGGTGGGGTTCGGGGACGTCTGCGCATGGAGGACTTCTACAGGTGGCAGCGAAGGCGGTTGGGCATCCTCATGGACGGCGACGAGCCGTGCGGCGGCCGGTGGAACTTCGACCACGACAACCGGCTACCGCCGCCGCGTGAGCCGGTCGACTGGCCGGCTGTGGTTTCGGACCCCCTTGACGACCTCGACGGGCGGATCCTGGCGTCGCTTCCCGACGGAGCTGTCGGTGAAGAGCCGAACGGGTGGTGGGCGACCGACCGGGCCGGCGCCTTGGCGCGTTTGGAGTCTTTCGTCGCCGGGGGCCTCGACCGCTTCGGTCCCTACGAGGATGCCATGCTCGCCGGCCAGCCGACGATGGCGCACTCGATGCTGTCCCAGGCTCTCAACCTGGGGCTGCTGCACCCCCGCGAGGTGTGCCAGTCGGTCGAGAGCGCCTACAGGGACGGGCGGGTGAGCGTTTCCTCAGCCGAAGGGTTCATCCGCCAGGTGATCGGCTGGCGGGAGTACGTCCGCGGGCTGTACTGGTTGTGGGGTCCCGGTTACGGGGAGCTGAACGCTCTCGCTGCCCAACGGCCGCTGCCGCCCGCGCTGTCGCGGGGGGAGACGGCGATGCGCTGCGTCCAGGTGACGGTGGGAGACGTTCGCCGCCACGGGTGGGTGCACCACATCCAGCGGCTGATGATCCTCGCGAACTTGTGCACCCTTGCTGGTGTCAACCCGCAGGAGGTGGTCGCGTGGATGTGGGAGATGTTCGTCGACGGCGCCGAGTGGGTGATGCTCCCGAACGTGATCGGCATGGGACTGCACGCGGACGGGGGGATGATGGCCACCAAACCGTACGTTTCGGGCGGCGCTTACATAAGGCGGATGAGCGACTACTGCGACGGGTGCCGTTACGATTCCCGCAGACGTGTCGGCGACGACGCCTGCCCTTTTACCACGCTGTACTGGTCGTTCCTGGACACCCACAGCGGCACTTTCGTTGCCAACCCTCGCATGAGCCGGCAGGTTAAAGGCGTCGACCGTCTCGGAGATATCGAAGGGGTCCGGTCCCGGTCCGAGGAGGTACTGCGACTTTTAGACGCCGGCCTCCTGTGACCCGTGTAGGAGCATGGAGTCTAAAAGCCGCGCCGCGTCGACGTCGGCCAAAAGCAGGCTGCGGTATTGCGGACGTACGAAGCGTTCCGTGACCGCGTGGTCGAGAAAGTCGAGCAGCAGCCGGTAGTACCCGGCGACGTCGAGGAGGCCGCAGGGTTTGGAGTGCAATCCGAGCTGCGACCATGTGAGAACCTCGGTGAGCTCTTCGAGGGTTCCGTAGCCTCCCGGTAGGGCGACGAACCCGTCGGACAGTTCGGCCATCAGCGCTTTGCGTTCGTGCATGCTTGAGGTGACTCTCAGGTCGTCCAAGCCGAGGTGGGCGACTTCCCTGTCGACCAGGTGGCGGGGTATCACCCCGGTGACTTCGCCGCCGGCCGCGAGGGCAGCGTCAGCTACGGCTGCCATCAGACCGACGCTCGCTCCGCCGTAGACCAGCCTGATCCCGCGCAACGCCATTTCGGCTCCGAGGGCTTTAGCTGCGTCCAGGTATTCAGGTCGGGCGCCGGGGCACGAAGCGCTGAACACGCACACCGAGCGCATCGATCAGAGCCCGAGGTCGCGGGCTATGAGCATCAACTGCACTTCGCTGGTGCCCTCGCCGATCTCGAGGATCTTGGAGTCCCTGTAGTGGCGGGCGACCGGCGTGTCGTTGATGAAACCGGACCCGCCGAAGATCTGTGTTGCGTCGCGCGCATTGTCCATGGCCGCCTCGCTCGCGACGAGCTTGGCTATCGAAGCCTGGGCTTTGAAGGCCAGACCGGCGCTCATCCGGGCAGCTGCGTCGTAGTAGGCGAGGCGGGCGGTGTGAGCCCGGGCCTGCATGCGGGCTAGTTTGAAAGCGATCGCCTGATTAGCACCGATCGGACGTCCGAAGGCCTCGCGTTCCTTCGCGTAGCGGACGGACTCGTCGAGGCAGCCCTGAGCCGCCCCGACCGCTAGAGCCGCTATAGCGATCCTGCCCTCGTCAAGGATGCGCAGAAAGTTGGCGTAGCCGCGCCCAGGCTCTCCGAGCAGGTTCTCCGCTGGGACGCGGACGCCGTCGAAGCTGAGCGGGTGCGTGTCAGACGCATGCCATCCGACCTTGGAGTAGCCGGGCTCCACGGTGAGCCCGGCGGCAGGGGTGGGAACGACGATGGCGCTGATCTCGCGTCCCGGTCCGGTGACGGCCGTGACTGTGATCAGCTTAGTGATGCTGGTCCCGGAGTTGGTTATGAACGCCTTCGAGCCGTCTATCACCCACTGGCCGTCCTGTAGGCGGGCCGTGGTGCGTGTTCCCCCGGCGTCACTGCCGGCGCCTGGCTCTGTAAGGCCGAACGCTGCCAGCGCCCGACCGGAGAGCAGGTCGGGGAGCCAGCGCTGCTTTTGCTCCTCGGTGCCGAAACGGTATATCGGCATGGCGCCTAGGGACACGGCTGCTTCGAGGGTGATAGCAACACTCTGGTCGACACGGGCGAGCTCCTCGATGGCGAGGCAGAGGGCGAAGAAGTCTCCTCCCATGCCCCCGTACTCGGCGGGGAAGGGGAGCCCGAACAGTCCGAGGCGCCCCATCTCTTCCACAACCTCGTAGGGAAAGGATCCCTCGCGGTCGTGTAGGGCCGCGACTGGAGCGACCGTCTTGTTGGCGAGATGTTCCACCGTGCGGCGGAACATCTCTAGTTCGTCGCTGAGCAGAGTACCCACTGCCATGTCACCTTTCTGCCTCGTCGATGCCGCCGTCGACCATGTCAGTCACTGTTCGTGCCACAAGTTGGCCGAGGGACACCTTGTCGCCGACCGCTACATTAAGTTCTATGATGCCGTCCGCGCCGGCGGTTAGGGTGTGCTCCATCTTCATTGCTTCCACGACTACCACGGCGTCACCTGCGGTGACAGTGTCCCCGGAGCGAACTTTCACCGAGAGGACCGTCCCCGGCATCGGGCTGAGGATGTCGTGCCCGCCAGCGAAGTGACCGCTGGCGCGCCCTTCGGGTAGGACCGCGTAGACGGGCCAGGCTTCCCCGTCCAAGTCGACCCACCAAGTCGACCCGTCGCGCACGCCGAGGACATGAAACGTCGACCCGTCGAGCTCCATCACTTGACAGGTCCCAGCGTTGACAAGCCGGGCGTGAGACTCCCAGGTCTCGTTGGGCGCCGACCCGCCGGTGACCTTCACGCGGGCGGAATGGACGGTGCCGGAAACCTCGACTGTCACCGGTGGAGCTCCGCCGGCGCTGACCGTGTATCTGAGAGGCCGCGGATGGACGTGCCGCCAGCCTGTGGGAGCCTTCCACGGGTCGAACGGTCCAGCTCCGCTCGGGGAAGTAGAAGCGGTCCAGGCCGCTTCGAGTCGGAGCAGACCGTAAGCGCCGATCACCCCGACGGGGACTTCACGTCGCGTGAGGTCACCCAAGTTCCTTTCGATGAGGCCCGTGTCGAGTTTCCCGCTGCGAACGTCGGGGTGTTTGCACAAAGAGCGTAGGAAAGCGACGTTCGTGGTCACGCCGAGGATCGTCGTGGCAGCTAACGCCCGCTCCAAGCGCGCCAAGGAGGTGGCCCGGTCGGGTCCCCACGCTATGACCTTGGCGAGCATCGGGTCGTAGGCCGTGCCTACTACGCCGCCTTCGAGCAGAGAACTGTCGACCCTTATGCCATCGCCTTGTGGTTCCCGGACGAGCAGGGTCGTGCCTCCAGTGGGCAGGAAGCCCCTGGCCGGGTCCTCCGCGTAAAGCCGAGCTTCGATAGCGTGCCCGTCGATACGCACGTCGCTCTGCGAGAAGCCGAGAGCCTCGCCGGCCGCGACGCGTAACTGCTGCTCGACGAGGTCCAGTCCGGTCACGGCCTCCGTTACGGGGTGCTCCACCTGCAGCCGGGTGTTCATCTCCATGAAGTAGAAAGCGTCGGGGTCTTCCGAGGAGACTATGAACTCGACCGTCCCGGCCCCGGTGTAGCCGACGGCCTTGGCGGCCTGGCAGGCAGACGCGCCGATGGAGCGCCTTGTGCGCTCGTCGAGGAGTGTCGAAGGTGCTTCCTCGATGATCTTCTGGTGGCGGCGCTGCAGGCTGCACTCCCGCTCGCCTAGATGCAACGTGGTCCCTGCGCTGTCAGCTAGGACCTGCACTTCTATGTGACGGGGGTTGGTGAGATAGCGCTCCAGGAGCAGCGTGTCGTCGCCGAACGCCGAGGTGGCCTCCCGCCGTGCGCGGCCGATGGCTTCTTCCAGTTCGTCGGGGCTCACGACGACGTGCATGCCTTTGCCGCCGCCGCCACCGGACGGTTTCACCAGTAGAGGGAAGCCGACTTGTTCGGCGGCGTGGATCAGGTCACGGTCGCTCATGCCGGGCTCCCCGGCGCCGGCGACTACGGGAACCCCGGCGAGGCTCACTGCGTGTTTCGCCCTGATCTTGTCGCCCATGACCTCGATAGCGCCCGGCGGCGGGCCGACGAAGACGATCCCAGCGTCGGCGCACGCTGCGGCGAAGCGGGCGTTCTCTGACAGGAAGCCGTACCCCGGGTGGATCGCCTGAGCCCCCGAGGCGGAAGCAGCGTCGAGAACTCTCTCGACGCTGAGGTAACTGTCGCGTGCTGGCGCCGGACCTAACCTGAGCGCCGTGTCGGCTTCGACGACATGGCGGGCGCCTGCGTCGGCGTCGGAGAACACAGCGACCGACCTCACGCCGAGCCTGCGCAGCGTACGGATTATCCGAACGGCGATCTCACCGCGGTTGGCGATAAGGACAGAGTCGAACACCACCTACATCCTGAACACGCCGTAGGAGACTTCGTCTAGGGCGGCACCGGCGCAGACTGACAGCGCCAAGCCGAGCACGGTTCTCGTGTCAGCGGGGTCGATGATACCGTCATCCCACAGCCGAGCTGTCGAGTAGTACGGGCTGCCCTGGTGCTCGTAGCGTTCCCTGATGGGCGCCTTCAAGGCCTCCTCGTCCTCAGGGGCCCAGACTTCGCCGGCTTCTTGAACCTGGTTGCGTTTCACGGTGGCGAGCACTGAAGCCGCCTGCTCTCCACCCATAACCGATATCCTCGCACCGGGCCACATCCAAAGGAAGCGGGGCGAGTAAGCTCTCCCGCTCATCGAGTAGTTGCCCGCCCCGAAAGACCCTCCGATGATGACCGTGAGCTTGGGTACCCGTGCGCAGGCGACGGCGTTAACCATCTTCGCTCCGTGCTTGGCTATCCCGCCCGCTTCGTAGTCCCGGCCGACCATG
>JAJZNG010000024.1 GCA_021847945.1 Actinomycetes bacterium
AGCAGCTCCTCCAGTTCAAGGATCGCTGCTGGCGGGGGGCTGCCTCCGGGAGTGTGCGATCTGCGGTCTGTAGTGCCGGAGTTGTTGCGGTCCTTTACAGCCTCCTCCACCGCGCGAACTGACAGTCCATCTGACACTATCCGTTTGGAGAGGGTCTCTTGGAACGAGCGGTCGGGCGTAGACAGGAGCGCCCGAGCGTGCCCAGAGTTGATCTGGCCGCTCCGCAGGAGATCCTGAACGGACGGGGGCAGCTGGAAGAGGCGTAGAGCGTTGGTGATCGCTGCCCTACTCTTGCCGACGCGCGACGAGAGCTTCTCGTGGGTCAGGCCAAACTCCTCGATCAGCTGTTGATACGCGGAGGCCTCTTCCATCGGGTTGAGATCCTGACGGTGAAGGTTTTCTATCAGCGCATGCTCTAGACGCTCCGACTCGGTGGCGGTCCTTACGATGGCAGGAATCGAAGGGAGCCCAACTCGCTTCGCTGCTCGCCAGCGTCGCTCGCCCGCAATCAGCTGGTACCGGCCATCTCCTAGGTCTCTGACCAAGATCGGTTGGAGTACGCCAACCTCCCTTATAGAAGCTGCCAAGGATACAAGAGCCTCTTCGTCGAAGCTGGTCCGTGGCTGGTGTTCGTTTGCCTCAATGGAGTTGACCGGAATCTCAAGCAACGTGGATGTCTGTTCGCTTGCGACTTCGGTGGGTATGAGAGCACCAAGTCCTCTACCCAACCCGCTTCTTCGCGCCACCACTCACCTCCTTAGCTAGTTCCCTGTAAGCAATAGCTCCACGGGAGGAAGGGTCGAATGTAGTTATCGGCCTCCCGAACGATGGAGCCTCTGAAAGTCGTACGGTTCTCGGTATGACACTCCGGCAGACTCGACTTCCGAAGTGTTCCCGTACCTCGGCTGCTACTTGCTCCGCCAGTTTTGTTCGAGCGTCATACATGGTGAGCACGATGACACTTACGTCTAGACTGGCGTTGAGATTAGCCTTCACGAGGTTCACGTTGCGAAGGAGCTGTCCGAGTCCCTCTAATGCGTAGTACTCACATTGGATGGGAACCAGTACCTCGCCGGCGGCGGCCATAGCGTTTACCGTGAGAAGACCGAGCGACGGGGGACAGTCAATCAGAATGAAGTCAAAGTCGTCAGCGACGGTATCGATGGCACGCTTCAGTCTGAGCTCTCGGCTGAAGACCGGTACCAACTCAATTTCAGCCCCAGCAAGATCAATAGTGGCCGGGACTACGAAGAGGTTTCGCATCGAAGTGGGTTCGATGACGTCGTCAGTCGGAACGTCATGTAGGAGCACATCGTAGATTGATGATTCAAGGCTTCGGGCGTTAACCCCCAAGCCAGTGGTGGCATTACCTTGCGGGTCGAGATCGACGACCAGAACCCGATAGCCAAGCTCGGCGAGTGAAGCTCCGACGTTGACCGTCGTGGTGGTCTTCCCTACGCCGCCCTTCTGGTTTGCGATCGCTATACGCCTCGGCAGCTTGTGGGCAAGACTCGACGGATGCAACGGCCGCCCGTAGTCATCAAGAGCGGGACTAACGTCCCCGGTGACTTCGGGCATCTCTGATGACTGAGTATCGAGAGACGCCACGAGTAACGTCAGGTCAGGGGGAGCTGTAACAACTGGGTCGTCGTGAAGCTGGCGCTCTTCGCGGGCCAACTGGCCTTGGGAGGACAACTCATCTGCATTGAGAACCCGTTGAGGGATCCCCTTCTGCGTCCCAGAAGGACCGTAATCCGGCGAGGAGTCCTGTTCGCTGGAATCACGATTTGCCTGGGGGGCGCCCTCGTCCGGCAGGTCGCCATCTTCGATCGAAGTCGTGTCTACCGTTCGCGACGATCCTGAGCCATCAAGCACGTCGTCGGTCGGCCGTGTCTGATGGGGGTCTGTAGGTATGTCGGCAACCTCTGCTGGATCTGATGGTGCCGGAGGCGCTGAAGGTGTCGAGGACCTCAATCTGTCGAAGATCGAACGAGCCCGCTTGTCGCTATTTTCGGGCTGAGTCATGTGCTCCATCTTTAGTCCTGGGTCGGGAGAAATCAAGCACCCGTTGTTTCACGTGAAACATGCTCAGGCGACTGTCACGACCGGTTAGTTGGCGGGGGTCGGGGGCTCACTCGCCTAAGGCTGCCAAAGTACAGCAGTCATCTATGCAGGTGAGGACGTTCAGTGAACTCTACTCCTGCCAGTGTCCGTCTTATGCGATTGAAGGGCTATCTTCCCGGGTGGTAACTGTGCAGGCTGGGCTAGCAGGGATTGCGGCTCGAGTATTCCGCTGTCGATGCTAGGGGTGGGCTTGGGGCCTGATGGTGTAGGGGCCGGTGCCGGGTGCGGTGAGCATCCATGGCTCATGATTGAGCAGTTGGCGTGGCGCTTCGAGGTGGTTGACGCCTCGCTTGGCGGCGGTCGATGGCTAGCTGCGGAACGCGAGGA
Source organism: Actinomycetes bacterium (assembly GCA_021847945.1). Lineage (GTDB taxonomy): Bacteria > Actinomycetota > Acidimicrobiia > Acidimicrobiales > Palsa-688 > JAJZAM01. Next base: position 2,452 of record JAJZNG010000024.1, read on the forward strand.
AGGGTTTGGCACTGTCGTTGCTGCGGAAGCCGCCGGAGATCTTCTGGGCGATCTTCACCATCCGGACGTCTCTCTCGCTCAGATTGTTGTCGAATGGGCCGGTGAGGTCGGTGGCGAAGCGGTGCACGTCGGCGGCTTTCGCTTCGAGCACCATGAGCCACGTGTCGGTCAGCCATCCTGCCATGTCGTTGGCCGAACCCTGTCCGTCGATGGCCCCAGTCCAGCGTTCGCTTTCGAGGTGGTGCAGGGTGAGATCGGTGGTCGGCGCCGCGTTTTGCCTACTGAAAGTGTGCTTCGGCCCGTAGGCCGGTCTCGTCTGCATGGGCGACGTCGGAGGCGATCAGAAGGTCTTCACGCGGGCGAGGAACCCGTCGAGGATCGCAGTGCCCTCTTGGAGCATCGCGAGGGTCGTCTCAGTTGCAACTGGCGCGCCGAAGGTGTCTCACAAAGTTCCGCTATCCGAGCGACCGGGATGTGCTGGTGGGTGACCTGGTAGCAACAGGCAGGGCCGGAGGGCTGGGCCGTAGCAACAGGCAGGGCCGGAGGGCTGGGCCGTAGCAACAGGCAGGGCCGGAGGGCTGGGCCGTAGCAACAGGGCGCGGTCGCTTCGGATGGGAAGACTCCGGTCGCCACAGCACCGCAGCGACAACCCCTTCGCTGAGGTTGGTGCTCGTGCAGAACAAGGCCACTGGTGGAAGGTCGAACACCTGGCGCACGACCGTGGCTGTCACTTCCACATCGGAAAGGCCATTACCGAAGTCACCACAACTGCTCGGCGGGTGGACCACCGTGACGTCAGGATGCGAGCGCTGCGCCCGATGACGACCCGGGTCTCCGGGCTGCTTCTCCGGCTTTCTCCCAGACCGCCTCCGGCGTGATTACGGCGCAGGTTTCGCACAGCTGTCAGACGATGGCGGCCTCGGCGAATTCCGCGACTTGATATTGAGGCGCCCGCGGAACTCGGCGATCCCAACGGAGTGCTGGTCGATCAGTCCTGCCTGCCCAGTGACGGTAGGCACCAAAGAAGTGCGCTGCCTCACGAGCGCCTCATAAGAGGTCAGAGAGGAAGTGGAAGAAGGTTGGGCCGGGATGCCCAACCCTCGCCCCCACAACTACGAAATGGTGACTGTCATCCCTAGAAGGCCTGAATGGTTACCCCTGGTCTGATAACAGGGGTTGATGTGAGGAAGTCGAGGGCTCGACAATCCGACGGATTCACAACATGAATGAGAGGCCCGTTGCTAGCCCGAAGAAGATAAGTGCGACGGCGGAGATTCTATGAAGGAGACCAGGACCTAACTGTTGGAGCAGCGGTCTGGATCCAGCCACGGCGAACCCCGCAGCCAACCAGAGAGCTACAACAGCGCCTAGAGCAACCGAAAAAGGCGACCTATACCGTGTTGCTAGACCGACAATTAGTACCTGGGTCAGGTCCCCGATCTCGGCTAGGAAGATCACGCAAAACGCTTCGAGAACCACTCGTTGGCCTACGCGGCTCCCCGTCGGCTCCTCGGCCGCACGGTGGTTCGACGAACGCCAGGTAAATGCTCCACCGAGGATGCAGCCGGTCGCCAGGAGCTCGGTGGCAAGGATGCCTGGGATGAGCGTGAAGAGGAGGGGACCCAAGCTGACAGAAATCGCGACCTGTGCAAGAAAGGCTGTAGCAGCGCCAATCCACACATCTCGGGCCCTTCGCTGAGTCGCAAGCAGTAGGCCGGCGAACATTGTCTTGTCTGTCAACTCAGCGCAAAAAACTAGGGGAATGCAGACAGCAACCACATACAAGTTCACGAATAGTGACCTCCCTGCCGAGCGGGGCTTACCTCCGTTCGGCCACAGACGACTGGCACACGAACGGAAGGTCTCGCCCACCCGCAGCATGCAGGCCCGGTGACCGGACGCAGAGCGTCAGCATGTCGATCTACCGGTAGCGGGCTACTCCCCAACCACAACCCATGTTAGTTGGGATACGGTGCCCCGTGTCCGTGGCGAAACACCCTGTCGGAGTAGAGCGGTCCCAGATGTGATCCGGAGGGACCTAATCGTCACTTGTCCGGCTTGCTATGTTCCTGAATGTTTCATCGATCGGGTTCGATCCGCGACGCAAGACTGTGCCCATACGCTTGCTTGCTCGCTCCGAGCCAGCGCCGCCTCGTTCGCCGGGGACGGTAGATAGAGGACCGTTTGTGCTGATGCGGTCGGGAGTCGATGGCTGCGTCGTAGGCGGAGAGCACTGGAGGTCTGGGCGGCACGGGATCCCGAGGTACGGTGACAGAACGTACGGTCGGGGATTTGGGCCAGTTGGAGCTACGGTTGAGCAAACTGGGTCTGCCTAACCGGCTAGATAGCTGATGCCAGCAGGGAGTGTATTCGGGTCAGGCGTAGGAACGGTATGGGTGCCCGGTCGGCCGCCGGCAGGTGACTGTAATGCCCAGGAGGCTCGAGGCCGAGCCGCAAAGTCCTGTTAGCTTTCGGTCGCCTGCCGGCTCCCTCGAAGATTCGTCGGTGACGGCACCGTGAGAGTCCCTCAACCAGCGTTATGTTCCAGGCGTTACGCGTATGGCAGTCTCAACTGGCGCAGCAAGATCGGGCGTCCCGTCTGCACACCACCGGTCACTGATCTCAGATGAAGGCGATGAGCCTTCCGCCCAGTTCGGAACCGTCGCCTACAGATGAAGTTCGTGATTCAGAGTATTTCCGTGCCGTCGCAATCCCATGGAGGCCCTCAAGGAGTGTCTCCAATACCCTTAGAATCTGCCTTCTTTCTAGCGGCGGCGTCCCCTCTTGCCTCCCGTAAGACTGCCCTTTTCCGCTTTGTACGTTGCCTCAGGTGAAACTTCCGGATGCAGGCTCGGGTCGGGTAGCCCGGAACATAGACCAGGTGGCACAGCTGCCACCTGGCAATCGTTCGGCTTCGGGTTCTTGGATACGAGGGGACCTGCACTTGCGTCATCGCCGGGGATTATCGTCGTAACGGGGGAACAAGAGCACGATGGTCGATGAGCTCTGCGTTAGCTGCGATGGCGAGCAGTCAATCTTTGTAGCAGCTGTTTAGGTTACTGTCAGCCGACTTCCAGCTCACCGAGTTGATCCTGTGGACGCTCCTTGTATCGCGGCTGACTATTGAGTCGGCGGCGAGCCTGTCGCGCAACGCCTGCGCCCAGTAGCCGGGCGTGGACTAGCTTGCGGTGACGGCGGAAAGGCGGTGTTCGCGGTTGGTGAGTATCACGAGCAATTCGCTGATGACGTAGGCGGTTGAGGTGACCAGCAGGCTCGTCGTCGACTCGGCCCAGCTGTCGTGGACGGCTTAGCGCTGCATCCAGCCTGGGCTCATGTGTATGCCTTCGCAGTACTCGGTCTCGGTTACCGTCGCTTTTGGATTGGGAGGCCTGCGGCCCGGACGAGCTCTTCGAAGTGGGTGGCGACGTGGGCGAAGAGTAGGGTGCGGAGTTTGTCGTCGTCGCTGCTGTTGATCAAGGCGTTCAGCTTCCTCGTCGGGAGAAGTCTTTGACCGCCAGCGACGCGCCCACGGCGACAAGCTTGGGGTGGGCGTTCTCTTCTGGGTCGACGCCAGCCCCCTCAGTGGGATCTGCTTGTCCGGCCCCTCGATTTGATGCCTGTCGAGGGCCGCCTCGATCGCGTACCCAGTGGCCGGTCCGAACGTGGAGGCCGAGTCGGTGAACCAGCGCCCGCCGCTAGGCCCGTCGTCGACTCGGTGCTGTGGTGCGAGATGACCAAGGCAGGTCGAGCACCGGTCCTTGCGGCCACTTTCAGGTCGGTGCCGTTCGTCGACCTACCTGCTGTCGAACACTGTCACCGCGTCACGGTCAACTATGCCCGACAGAGGCGACCCGTCAAGGGTATGGCTCCGAATAGTGCTGGTAGCCGGTGATCACCTCGCAAGGCGCCTCACTTTGAGCTCCCTCTGCTCCTCCTGCCCCAATCGCCTGTCGGGTAACGGCGAGCACATTGGTGTCTCCTCGGCGGTGAGGCATTCGAAGCGTGTCTACCCATTTGGCAATCAGATCTTCGGCTGATCTCGTAAACCCGCTCATCTACCAACCCGTTGAAGTCGGCCAGCTTGGTCCCCGTCCCTTTGAACAGATATCCGATCAGACGTCTGATGACCTCTCTCACCGCGTGGTCGACTGCCGCTTCCTTGAGCGGTATCCTCACTCGCCCGGTCACGATGACATACCCGTAATTATCGGCGATCAGCCGGTGCCTGTCGCTAGCGAGCATCGCGTCGCCCGGCTAGTCGACGAGCGTCGCCCCCCCGACCAGTGGTACAGCATCTCTACTGTATCCTTGCGCCCCGAACTTGCCGAAGAGAGGGCAGGGCTGCGAATCGCCGCATCTTCGTATCTTCGAGGCTGACCCGGCAGGTCCTCGCCACTCCTGCAACACCGTGAAGAGCGGGTTCGAACGGATCGACCTCACAACCCGGGTAAGGCCCAGCAGTTCAGGGCTGGCTGACCCGATCGTCCGTCCAGGAGCAGCCTCGCCGACTCCGAGTCGGACATGCCTATCACTGGCTGAGCAGCCGGGCCTCGTTCGGTGATCATCCGCCTTGCCCTCGACACGACAGGCCGGTAACAGTCCACGGCTTGACAATCTGCGATCCGGGTGGCCCTCAAACTTCAAGGCCACGATCGCCCTGTAGGCCACGACCTACGGGCTCTTCGCA
>JAJZNG010000183.1:0-3229 GCA_021847945.1 Actinomycetes bacterium
CTGGCACTTACGAACCGGTGTACAAGTTGATGGCGCAAAATGGTATTCCTTTTGCGACCTCAGACTTCGTCGGGGGAGCAGCGAGCTACTACGAGACGAGCTCGGACCAGCTTGACTCGCTGCCGTTTAACAGTTCCACGCCGGTACTGTTCTACAACAAGACAGAGCTCGCAAACGCCGGGATCACCAGTCCGCCTACCACATGGACCCAGCTTCAAGCCGACGCCGACACCTTGTCCGCCCACGGGCAGCACTGCGCTCTGACATCGTCGGGAGCATACGTGATGTGGACCGACATGGAGCAGTTCGCCTTGTGGAACGGCTATCCTTACGCCACTGACGACAACGGCTACACGGCTGTGAACGGCGTGAAACTGCAGATAGACACGGCGCCTTTCATATCGCACCTGTCGATGCTCGGCCAGATGGCATCCAAAGGCCAGTACCTGTGGAACGGTGTTAGCACGTCTACGGTTCCTCTCTTTACCAACGGTACGTGCGCGATGTACGAACAGAGCTCCGCGGACCTGAGCACGATCCAGGCGGGAGCGAAATTCCCATTCGGGGTTTCGGAGCTGCCCGTCGTATCCGGTGACGCAGCTGCACCGCAGAACACCGTGGTAGGGGGTGCCTCGCTGTGGGTAATGGCGGGGGCTGCTTCCGACACCTACCCAGGAGACGCAAAGTTCCTGGCGTTTCTCATGTCCGCGCAATCCCAGGCCTACTGGGCCTCGAACACGGGGTACGTACCGGTTACGAACGCGGCGTCGAAGCTCTTGACCTCGCAGAACTTCTATGCCACCCATCCCAACGATCAGGTGGCCGTAAAAGAGTTGAACAACAAGCCGGCGCTGCCCACCACCCGAGGTATACGCCTCGGTTACCTCCCCGAGATACGCCAAGCCGAAGCGTCCGCGATAGCCAACGTCCTGTCCGGCAAGCAGACCGCTGCGGCCGCTCTTGCAACCGCTCAGAGCCAAGGTGACTCGATCCTCTCGCAGTTCGCCTCGCAGTACGGCGGATAGCCGGTGGCGTTAGTCGAAGCCGACTCCTCCCTTCGGTCCTCGGCTGAACGCCCGGGCGGAGAGGAGGGCGCTTCTCGTGTTCGTAGCGTCCGAGGAGCGCCCTTCTCCCGAGGTGGAGTCGGGCGACGTGCCCGACGGCCTAAGGGTACGGACCCGGTAAGTGGCGCAGTATTCCCGCACCGGCTGTTGCCGTTCGTCCTGATGCTCCCTGAACTGGCGGTAGTCGGGATTTTCTTCCTGTGGCCCTCAGCCGAAGGTGTTCTCGAATCGGTGCGCGAGTCCAATGCCTTCGGGCTCGGCAGTCGCTTCGCCGGTCTCGCCAACTTCAGGGCGGCTCTTTCGGGAGGTTACCTGCAAGCGTTGGAAGTAACGGTCGTCTTCACTGTCATAACTACCGTCGCGTCGATGGGACTTGGACTCCTGATCGCAGTGCAAGTCGAGCAGGTCAGCCGGTTGAAGGGCTTCTACCGGACGCTGTTCGTCTGGTCGTACGCAGTGCCTGGGGCTGTTGCTGGGTCGATTTGGCTTTTTCTCTTCGAACCTCACGTCGGGCCAGGCGCAAGGTTTCTCGGAGCCCTAGGACTGCACTGGAATTTTGCCCTGTCAGGGACGCAGGCCTTCGCGCTTATCTGTGCCATGACGGTCTGGCAGCAGACGGCCTATGACTTCGTCTTCTTCTCCGCTGGCCTTCAGGCGGTACCTCAGGACGTCGTCGAAGCCGCGACGGTCGACGGAGCAGGGGCCCTGCGGCGCTTCTGGCGGATCGTCTTCCCGCTCCTCGGTCCTACGACGCTTTTCGTGGTTGTCATGGACGTGCTTGCTGCTTTGTTTGGGAGTTTTGCCGTGATCGACGTCATTAGCCAAGGCGGTCCGGGCGGATCTACCACGACGTTGGTATACGCCCTCTACAGGGACGGCTTCCAGAATGGGGACGTCGGGTTGGCGGGCGCGGAAACCGTCCTTCTCTTCATCATCGCGGGAGTTCTTCTTGCCGTCCAGTTCCGGGTCATCAACAGGAGGGTGCATTACAGGTGATATCCGTCGACAGATCTGACCGGCCGGGTGCCTTCCCGGCGTCGGCAGAGGGATCGTCTAAGGACACCGGGCGATTTCGTCGTGGTTCTGCTGGCTCACTGGCACGCCATGTCGGACTTGTCCTTCTCGCAGCGGTGTTTGCCCTGCCTCTGTATCTTTGCGCGGTTGTAGCAACACATTCGGCGTCCGATCTGCTCCGCGGGGTTCCCTTACTTCCGGGCGGCCAGATCTGGTCCAACCTGTCCACCCTTGTCAGAGGGATACCCGACACCCCGAAACTCTTCTCGATGCTGGTGAACTCGGCTGTTATGGCAATCGGAGTTACAGTGCTCAAGCTGGCCCTGTCTATTCCAGCGGCCTATGCTGTCAGCTTCTTTCGCTTCCCGGGACGGATGGTGATGTTCGCGTTGATCTTCGTCACCCTTATGATGCCGATAGAGGTCCGTTTCTTCCCCACGTACGCTGTAACCGCCAACCTCGGGCTGCTCAACACCCAGACCGGTCTGATACTCCCGCTCGTGGCGTCCGCTACCGCAGTGTTTCTTCTGCGACAATTCTTCCGTTCGTTTCCCCTAGAGCTAGCCGACGCTGCGAGGCTCGACGGTGTCGGCCCGATGCGCTTCTTGGTGGCGATCGTGCTGCCGCTGGCTCGACCGGTGCTGGCAGCGCTTGCAGTCCTCGAGTTCATCTACGGCTGGAACCAGTACCTATGGCCGCTGCTCGTCGCATCCAGCCTGAAGCGGGCCACAGTGGTCATAGGAGTAAAAGGGCTGATAGGAGCCGCTCAAAGCTTCGCCGTTCCCCAATGGGACTTGGTCATGCTGCTAGCCCTGGTCGCTTTGGTCCCGCCGGTGCTAGTCGTTGTGGTCATGCAGCGCTGGTTCGTCCGTGGCCTCATGTCCGGGATCAACTGAGCGTGCCCTCCCCATCGATCTGGTCTCATCGAGGTAACGTAGACGTCGACGAGTACGACGCTATGGGCGGTCCGGAGGTTCCCCAGCCAGCCGGCGCGCAGGTCCTGGGCGGCGATCTTTGGCAGCGTTGCGCGGAGAACTCCCTTGGCGCGTTCGAGCTGGTGTCCGCCTTGGGGATAGACGGAGTCGAGACCGACACCTGGCTCACCGCTGACGGAGAGTTCGTCGTGATACACGACAGGGCGACCCCTGCGG
>JAJZNG010000183.1:3239-7091 GCA_021847945.1 Actinomycetes bacterium
CGACTCCGTCCGGCGCAGCCAGGTCCCGCAACTGCCCTCCCTCTCAGAGGTGCTCGCCGCAGCCCGGGTCGGCCGGGTAAACGTGGAGCTCAAAGTCGCTCCCGGCACCAGCCGGGATCTGGCTCGGGCCATCGGATCTGAGCTTGCGACGGCGCTGATTCAGTCGGAGGACCCTGACGTTCTAGTCGTTTCGTCTTTCTCGATGCGGGCAACCGACGGGGTTTTGGCGAGAGCCCCGTCCCTACGCGTCGGCCACCTCTGCGAGAAACTCCCTGACGACGAGAGCCTCAGCCGCCTGGCTAGAGCCGGCTACTGGGGCGTACATCCTTGGATCGGCTCGCTCGACCCAGGAGAGGTGGGCCGAGCCCACTTCCACGGTCTCGCAGTGGCTGTGTGGACCGTGAACGACGTGGAAGCCGCTCAGCGCCTGGCCCTGGCCGGCGCCGACGTCCTGATTACAGACAGGCCTGTAAGCGTTGCCCGCGGACTTCAGGGGCGGACTCCCGAGTCCTAGGATTAGAAAGACACAAAACGACTTAAAGATGGGATAGATGGAATCACGTAGTAAGCGCCGCTTAGAGCGGCTGTGTAACGGGTCAGGGCGTCCCTGATCCCGTCCCGGAGTCCGGCCATGCTTTCGAGCATCGTCTGCAGTGGCGCAACCGACGCGCAGAAACCCACGAAGAGGGTTCCGTGCTCGGATGGGGTCCCGTAAGAGGTGTTGCGCCTGTAGATGGCGAGTTCCTTGCCGTCCACTTCGATTACGTTGCGGGCCACGTGCGAGTCGGCCGGCATTTCGGCCTCGCCCAGTTCGGTGCTGTCGGGTTTGGTTCGACCGATGACCTTCTCTTGTGCGGAGGTGCTCAACGTCGAGAAGCTGCCGAGGTGAAGCCACCTCTGATATAGGACTACGCTGCTGCCTGCGGCTGGCGAGCCACTTCCTGTAACTGCGACATCTGAGGCTTCGAGAGGGGAGGGGTTCTCCGTGCCGTCAACGAAGCCGGTCAGGTCCCGGTTGGTCTGGTAGACCCAGCCGTTGGTCTCACTGGCCAGGCGGCCCGTAGTGGAGGTGTGCTGGATCGCTGCGCTGACTGCGTCGAAAACAGCGCTGCGTGACACTCCGGCAACCCACAGCCAGGCGTCGTGCTGCGTAGCTGGCATGACGAACTCTGGTCCCGCAACGCTCTCGAAAGATCGTGCGTCGGGGGGAGACTGGCCAGGGGCGAGCGCTGACCAAAGTTCCGGCCTGAAGCCGACCACAGTTCCGACTCCTGCCATCGGCGATCCCGGCCCTTGGAGGGCGGCAAGAGCAGCTACCAGCTTCGCCGGTTCCTCCCCGGGCAGAAGGTCAAGCTCGACGTAGCCGTGCTCGCTTGCCCCGACCGCGAATATCCCTGCTTGTGCGCTCATCTCCACATGATGTAGCTATCCCCTTCCGACAACCAAATCCCCCTTGTAGATCCCCTCCGTCTAGGCGGCCTATCCTCGGCAGCGTGTCTTCCGCCGAAATTTCAGGGTCACATTCCGCGGCGTTACCGGCAGATCCCGCGGAGCCGTCAGGATTCGACGCCGAGGGGGTTGCGGCTTTCCTCGGGGGCTTGGATCTGGAGCTGACCGCGGTCGAGGAGACCCTCCGGTGCCTCGACGGCGGCGCGTACGGTCGCTGCACCGTATGCGATGGTGCACTCGAAGCGGAGGAACTGGCGGCAGATCCGCTGGTTCGGCGTTGTTCGCAGCATCGCTGAGACCCGTGCGCGTCGTATTGGGGACTACAGGACAACCGAAAGCCGGGGGTAGAATCTAACGGTGGCGACCGAGCTTCTGTACTTGCGAGACGCGTACTTGAAGGAGTTCGAAGCGACCGTCATCGCAGTGGACCACGCAGCTCGATCTGTGGTGCTCGACCGGACCGCTTTTTATCCGACCGGTGGAGGTCAGCCTCACGACACGGGGAGCCTTTGGGGAATTACGGTGACCGACGTGCGCAAAGCACCCAAGGCGCCGAACGCCGCTGACCCGCCGAACGTCGACGGGGACGTCGTCCATTTCGTCGCCGCTGAGGGCCCGCTTCCCGCGATCGGCGAGACTGTGCTCGGGAAGCTCGACTGGCAACGCCGGCACCAGTTGATGCGAACGCACACGGCGCTCCATATTTTATGCGGCGTCATATGGAACCAGTGGAAGGTTCCGGTGACAGGCGGGAACATGGAACCTCTCGCCGCGAGGATGGACTTCGAGTTCGACCCTCTCCCGGACGGTTTCGCCCGCACAGTCGAAGATGCAGTCAACGCGGAGATAGCGTCTGACCGGCCGATCGAAGTGAGCTTCGTCCCGACGGGCGCAGCCGTAGTGGACTCCGACCTGATCCGAACCAAGGTCAGTCTCGTTCCCGACGGCGTAGCGCAAGTGCGGGTCGTCGACATCGTAGGGTTGGACCGTCAGGCCGACGGTGGGACCCATGTCCGCTCGACAGGGGAGGTTGGAAGGGTGGTCGTCGTGAAGACCGAGTCCAAGGGTAAGGGAAACAAGCGGATTAGACTCAGAGTCGACGACTCTATATGAGACAGGCAGTCACATGGCAGAGACGGCGGTGAGTTACTGTCGAGGCGACACATGAGCACCGAGGCCTACAAGTGACAGCTAAAACCGAATCCGAACCAGCCTTGGATGTGCTGGTATCTCAGCTAGACGAGGACCAAGAGGGCGGCAGCGTGCAATGGCTCGAGCGCTTGCGGGCCGAGTTGGCTCGGCTGGGTTCGGTGGTGGTTGCCTTCAGCGGCGGCGTCGACTCGGCGTTGCTGGCTTGGGCGGCCAACGACACTCTCGGGCCTGACCGGGTCCTTCTAGCCACGGCGGTCTCGGCCTCCCTGGCCCCAGGGGAGCTCGATGCTTGCGAGCGGTTCGTCAGCGAGTGGGGCATGCGTTGGGAGCGCGTCCACACCGATGAGCTGTCCGTAGCGAGCTACGTGGCGAACGGCGCTGACCGCTGCTACCACTGCAAGAGCTCTCTGATGGACGGGCTCGAACCGCTAGCCCAGGCCCGTGACGCTGTAATAGCTCTTGGTGTCAACGTCGACGACCTGTCCGATCACCGGCCAGGTCAGGTCGCAGCGCGGGAGCGAGGCGCTGTCTTCCCGCTGGTAGATGCGGGTATGACCAAGCAGGCCGTTCGCGCAACGGCACGAGATGTGGGCTTGGACGTCTGGGATAAACCGGCCGCCGCTTGCCTGGCCTCGCGCCTGCCCTACGGTACGCCGGTGACGATCGGAGTGCTCGGTCAGGTTGCAGCGGCCGAGGCCGCCCTGGCAGCGCTCGGCTTTAAGGAGTTGAGAGTCCGCCACTACGGGGAGCTCGCCAGGATCGAGCTTCCTCTCGGCGAACTGGACACGGTGCTGCGTCAGCGCGCCGATGTCGTGTCGGCGGTGACGGGCGCCGGATACCGCTACGCCACCCTTGATCTTGCGGGCCTAAGGTCAGGCAACCTGAACGAAGGGCTCCCCAAAACATGACCCAGCCGCCGCCGCGTGTTCGACTCACGTTCCCGTCGGACCTGGTTCCGCGGCCAGTGATCGGGGAGCTTGCACGCGACTTCGGCGTGCTGGCGAACATTCGCAGAGCCGACGTGACCGATGACGTCGGGTGGATCGTATGCGAGTTGGACGGCGAGTCCGAGCAGGTCGTGCGCGCAATCGAATGGATGGCACAGATCGGTGTTGACGTCGACCGCCTCGAGCACCCTTTGGAAAGCTGATCACCGCCGCCTTTTAGCCCGAGCGGTTTCCGGAACGCGGGCGTCGCCGGGCTCATCCTCGAGCTCCCGGAGAGCCCGTCAGCGACGCTTCCCCCACGTTT
>JAJZNG010000195.1 GCA_021847945.1 Actinomycetes bacterium
TGTCGCAACCTGTCCGCCGGCGCCTCCTGCAGCACCAGGCAAGCTTCCCGCTCCAACGAGGTTTGGGTCTCTAGAGCCAGCCGCCGCACGCTCAGGAAGAAGGCAGACCGCAGCGGACGATTCACGATCGAAGAGGACGTCGATTCCCTTGGAAGGACGCCGCCCGAAGCGCTAGCCGTGACTGGCACGATTTACTTCGACCCCCTCGGTGCACCGTGCTGTGTGATCTCAATACTGGGGGCAAGCAGCTACAGGCTTTGGACGCCAAGTTAGCAGCGCATCCAAGATATCCGCCGACGTTATAACTGCCTCCGCATTGTCGGGGCCATTGACGGGAACTCCACGTGAAGGCACGTACTCTGCTAGCAGGGGTGCCCGGGGCGTCACTGCTCGTGTTCTTCGGAGCGCGAGCTGCCAAATTGACCTTCGGGTTCAAGCTCACCGGGGCGAGCACCGCGGCTGGAGTGCTCCTAACTGCGCTCGTCTTCGGCCTGGTGCTGCTCGTGCTGGCCTATCGCCACGGCGCCGTCCGCTCGTCGCCGACCACTGATTACAAGATCTGACTACAAGCGTCAGCGGCACGAAGTCCGCCAGGGAAACTCCCCGGCGGACTTCAGCGATTCACGAGCAGCCGCTGGTGCTCCCACACGACGGGCAGGCGTGGCAGCTCCCGGCGCGCTGCATCTGCACCCCACAGTCGAAGCAGTAGGGGGCGTCGGACTCCGAAGGAACACGCTGGGCGCCGCCAGCGCCCCCTGGGTGAGCGCCGTGACGTTCAACTCGTGGCGCCATCTCGCTCGGACGGCTACCGGCTCCGATGCCGCTGGAAGCCGGCGCCGTCGGGGGATCCCCAGAGCCTGCGTCGAAAAGCGAGTTGGGTGTCGTCGCCTCCTCGACTCCTGGAAGTGTCAGCTGGGTCCGCTCGGACGAGGTGAGCACACCCAGCTCGGCCCGCTCTTCGTATGACAGGTAGTCCACCGCCAAACGGCGGAAGATGTAATCCACCAAAGACTGGGCGATCCTCAAGTCAGGGTCGTCGGTCATACCAGCCGGCTCGAAACGCATGTTGGTGTACTTCTTGACATAAGTCGCCAACGGAACCCCGTGCTGCAGGCCCAGGCTCACCGAGATAGCGAACGCATCCATGATCCCGGCGAGCGTCGAACCCTGCTTGGCTACGGTCATGAACACCTCGCCGGGACGTCCGTCCTCGTACTCGCCCACCGTCACGAAACCCTCGCAGTCCGCGACACGGAAACCGAACGTGCTCGAATGACGCCGTCTCGGCATCCGCTCCCGGATCGGCTGCTTTACTACGACAGTTTGGCGCTCGAGGGCTTTCTCCAGCTCCGCCACCTTGAGAGCTAGCTCGGCGTCGTGGTACTCGGCGAGCGACGACGACGGGTCGGCGACCGTCTTCTTCGCCGTCGCTAACGGCTGAGCCACCTTGCAGTTGTCCCTGTATATAGCGACCGCCTTCAGTCCGAGCTGCCAAGCCTCGACGTGAAGCTGCTCGACGTCCTCGACAGTCACTTCCTCGGGAACGTTGACCGTCTTGGAGATGGCCCCGCTGATAAAAGGCTGGACCGCTCCCATCATCTTCAAGTGACCGCGATAATGGATCGTGTTGTCACCCATCGAGCAAGCAAACACGTCGAGATGCTCAGCGCGAAGGTGCGGGGACCCAACGATCGACTTGTGCTCGTCGATGTAGGCGACGATGTCGTCGACCTGCTCGGGGGTATATCCGAGCCGTCGCAGTGCCCTGGGGACGGTCTGGTTGACGATGGACATAGTCCCTCCGCCGACCAGCTTCTTGGTCTTGACCAGACCGAGATCCGGCTCGATCCCTGTAGTGTCGCAGTCCATGAGCAGACCGATCGTCCCCGTCGGTGCGAGCACGCTCGCCTGCGCGTTGCGCACCCCATGGCGCTCGGCTGACTCCACGGCGACGTCCCACGCCTCCTGCGCTGCGCTTAGAAGCTCCGGTGGCACCAACTCCTCGTCGATGCCGGCCGCAGCGTCGCGGTGCATGCGCAGCACGTTCAACATGGCGTCACGGTCCGCTCGGAAACCGGCGAAAGGACCCATCCGCGACGCGATGCGCGCCGAAGTTGCGTAAGCCTGGCCGGTGAGAAGCGCCGTCAGCGACGCAGCCCACGCCCTGCCGCCGTCGGAGTCGTAGGGAAGACCTTCCGCCATGAGCAAAGCACCGAGGTTCGCGTAGCCGATGCCGAGCTGACGGTAACGGCGGGAGTTCTCCGCGATCTTTTCGGTCGGGTAATCGGCGTTACCGACAATGATCTCCTGCGCGGTGAAGACCGTGGCCGTTGCTTTCTTGAAGCCGTCTACGTCGAAGGTTCCGTCGACCTCCAAGAAGCTGAGAAGGTTGAGACTGGCAAGGTTGCACGCCGAGTTGTCGATGTGCATGTACTCGCTGCAAGGGTTCGAAGCGTTGATCCGGCCGGCGTTTGGAGCGGTGTGCCAACGGTTAATCGTCGTGTCGAACTGCATGCCCGGATCGGCGCACTCCCAAGCAGCCTTGGCGATCTGGCGGAACAGGTCTTTCGCTTTGATCGTGTCGAGCGTCCGCCCGTCGGTCACAGCCCGCAGCGGCCAGTCCCGATCGTCGAGAACCGCCTGCATGAACTCGTCGGTCACCCGGACCGAGTTGTTCGCGTTCTGGTACTGGATGGAGTGACTGTCGCGCCCGTCGAGGTCCATGTCGAAGCCGGCGTCGCGCAGCGCCCGGGCTTTGCGCTCCTCGATGGCTTTGCACCAGATGAAGTCCTCGATGTCGGGGTGGGCGACGTCTAGGATAACCATTTTAGCTGCTCGTCGTGTCTTGCCACCACTTTTGATGGTTCCCGCTGAGGCGTCAGCACCTCTCATGAAGCTGACAGGACCCGACGCAGTGCCACCCCCCCGTAGGCCCTCCTTCGAGGAGCGTATGGGCGACAGGTTGACGCCGGCTCCGGATCCGCCTTTGAAGATGATGCCCTCTTCGGTGTACCAGTTGAGGATCGCGTCCATCGAGTCCTCGACGGCGAGGATGAAGCATGCTGAGCCCTGCTGGGGAACTCCCGGCACTCCGATGTTGAACCACACCGGGGAGTTGAACGCCGCTTTTTGGTGGATGATCAGGTACTTCAGCTCGTCGGAGAACGCCGAAGCCTCCTCGTCGTCGACGAAGTACCCGTCTTTTCGCCCCCACGCGGTGATCGTGTCCACCACGCGGTCAACGACCTGGCGCAGCGACCACTCCCGGCCAGCTTCGCCGAGCGTACCGCGGAAGTACTTTTGAGCGAGGATGTTGGTGGCGTTCAGACTCCACGACGCCGGCACCTCGACGCCCGCCTGCTCGAATGCCACGGCACCGGTCCCGTAGTGCACTATCCGAGCGTCACGGCGCTCCCAGTCGACCGTAGCGTAAGGATCGCTGCCGGCGATGGTGAAGTGCCGGGATATACCGATCCCTGTGCGCTCGGGTGCTATAGACATTCCGTATTCCTCCTGAAAGTACACTTTTTCGAACGACACAAGGTGTTGTGGCCTTGTTCGCCTGCGATGCCCTAGGACCACAATATAGGGAATCGAATTACAGCACGGTAGTTACCTTGCTGTCAATCCTTGTCCGGGGGAAATCGCCGAACGGCGGTTCTCAACCCTACGGCAACCTGCCTGTGGAGTACTAGAGGGTCAACCCTGTGGATACAAGGTGGATTAGAAAAAGATGCTGAAATGCCAACTAAGAGACCCGGCTTGCGGGTATCGTAGCAACAGCCGCCGAAGCTGCCCCCTCGGCGGCTTATCCCTGGTGCGACCCCTCTGTCCCCGCCCCTTCGACGGGGGGTCGCACCAGGACCCTCTTCCCTGCGGCGCTGGAGTTTGGTCTTCTGCTGCTCAGGCGGTTGCCGGTCAGGTCGTCGCTGGTCTGGCCTCGTCGCCCGTATCGGGCGGGAAGCCCGACCCCGTCCCGCTAACTTTGCTGCATGAGCGTCGTATTGGCTATCGATGCGGGCACGACCGGAGTGCGCTGCATGGCCTTCACCGAGTCGGGGACCGTCGCCGCGTCGAGCTACAGGGAGTTCCCTCAGCACTTCCCCCGCCCCGGGTGGGTAGAGCACGACCCGAACGACATCTGGGACGCCGTCGTGGTCACACTCGGCGAAACCATCCAAGCGCTGTCAACGCCCGTGGCGGCAATCGGAATCACCAACCAGCGTGAAACGGTGGTTGTCTGGGACAAGACCGACGGCCGTCCCTTGCACCGGGCGATCGTCTGGCAGGACCGCCGAGGCGCCACCGCCTGCGAGGATCTCGCTTCGCGTGGCTACCAGGACACGGTGAGAGCCAAGACGGGCTTGACCTTGGACCCCTACTTCAGCGCCACCAAGCTCGCGTGGCTGTTCGGCCCGGGCGGCGTCGAGGTCACCCCCACGACCGCTTTCGGCACGGTCGACTCGTGGCTGCTCTGGCACCTGAGCGGCGGGGCGGTTCACGCCACAGACGTCACCAACGCGTCGAGGACCCTGCTGTTCGACATAGACAATCTCGCGTGGGACGCCGGCCTGTGCGACCTGTTCTCGGTGCAACGCTCAGTCCTCCCTGAGGTCGTCCCGAGCAGCGCGCGGGTGGCGACGACCGCGGGCGGCGTCGTTGACGGCTTGGCCGCTGGAATACCGGTCAGCGGTATCGGTGGAGATCAGCAGGCCGCCCTGTTCGGCCAGGCATGCTTCGAGGAAGGTATGACCAAGAACACCTACGGTACGGGGAGCTTCGTGTTGATGAACGTGGGCGCCAGCCGCCCCCGCGCCGTTGAGGGCATGCTCACGACCGTCGCTTGGGCTCTAGGCTCGGTCGAGGCGTCGAACGTCGACTACGCCCTCGAAGGTTCGATCTTCGTCACCGGGGCGGCGATACAGTGGCTGCGTGACGGCCTCGGCTTGCTAGCCGACGCTTCGCAGGCCGGCCCCTTGGCGGGTTCTGTCCCTGACAGCGCAGGGGTCTTCTTCGTGCCAGCGTTCACCGGGCTCGGGAGCCCGTGGTGGGACCCTCACGCTCGCGCCACGATAGTCGGCCTGAGCCGCGGCAGCGGCCGGGCGCATCTCGTCCGCGCTGCAGTCGAGGCCATGGCCTACCAGACGGCGGACGTGGTCGAAGCCATGGCCGTCGCTGCTGGACGGGCCCCAAAGGAACTAAGAGTGGACGGCGGAGCGTCGGTTATGGACCTGCTCTTGGACTTTCAAGCCGACCTCCTTGGCATACAAGTCCGCCGGTCGGCCGTATCTGAGACGACAGCGCTCGGCGCTGCCTTCCTGGCGGGGCTTGCCGAAGGTGTGTGGTCGACGAAGTCCGAGATCGCCGGAGTGTGGTCAGCCAGCCGCACCGCATCGCCCACCGAGGACCACGCCCGACTCGACGAGATGGCGGCCCGCTACTCGACTTGGAAACGAGCCGTGGAGCGTTCCCGCAATTGGGATCTGACGGACTCATAGAGCGACGCTCGGAGCCAAAAAAATTGGAGCCTCGAAATCCGCTGTCCTATCATCCCGTGCTGTTACCCAGGGCTGTTACCCAGGGCCGGCGAGCTGCCATGACCGCCGCGGCGTCTGCGCGCTCAGCTCAGCCCAGCGCGCGTCCGCGATCCGGGCCAGGGCGCTCAGCTGGCGACGCTCCCTCAGACGGAACGGCCTGCCCTGGCGGCCCACGACGATCACCAGGCCCGCCACGTCTAGGTCAGCCCAGGCCACGTCTTCGGGTCCCGCGTCACCTGGACGCGACACGACCGACGCCCGGCTTCCCGTGAGAAAAGCCTTGAGCCACGGGCCAGGCGGGACCGACCCCACCGAAGCTCGCAGCTCTGCAGCGTCCGGGTCAACCACGGCGGACCAGTCGCTTTGGAAGTCACGCCGGCTGCTCGTAGCCAGGCTCGACAGGAGCGCGACTACAGAGTTCTTGGTCACCAGGGCCACGGCTGTCTCCAGAGCGTCGAGTCGAGGATCGGCCACCCCATCCCCGGCGACCCGGACGTCTTCGACGTCTACGCCTTCGAGGTCGGACAGTCCAGCGACGAGAACGTCCAAGTCTCTCTCGTAGGGCACCGAGACTATGAGCTCGTCGATGGCCCTACCGCCGCCCCGTTCAAGGATGTCTATGCCAACCAGGTCACCGCCGGCCGAGCCGACAGTGCCCGCAACGGCTCCGAGAGCGCCCGGACGGTCGGTCAGCCACACTCGAAGGGCGTAGATCACCTTCCCAGGTTAACCAGCCGTTGTGTCCGCCGTGTTACGCCAATCGAGGCCAGCCCGGTCGTATCGTGTTGGAATGGCCCCCACAGCCCCGGTCGACCGTCTCTTGGGGGACCTGACGCCACCTCAGCAGCTTGCTGTCACTTCCAGCGCCGCTCCTTTGTGCGTCATAGCAGCGGCCGGCGCAGGCAAGACGCGGGTCGTGACCCGGAGGATCGCCTACCGATGCGAAACGGGGTCCGCCCGGGCGGAGCGGACACTTGCTTTAACCTTTACCCGCAAGGCGGCGGCGGAGCTCTCCCAGCGTCTCGGCGCGCTCGACGCAGGCCGGGCAGGAACAGCCAAGGTCACCGCTGGCACGTTCCACGCTATCGCCTCGGCCCAGCTCAAAGCGTGGTGGCGCGACCGGAGGACTCAACGGCGCACCTTGATCGACTCCAAGCTCGCGCTCATCGGTCCCCTCGTAGGGGAGAACTTCGCCGGCAACCGCTTGGAAGTGGGCGAACTGGCCCGCATGATCGAATGGGCGAAAGCGAGGGCGATCCCCCCTGAGGCGTTGACCTCCGAGAACCCCGACCTTAGAAGCGGCCCTCTGGCGGAGCTCGACGCCGAGGTTATCTGCAGCGTGGCATCGCTCTACGGCCGCTACGAGGTGGAAAAGCGCAGGCGGGGGGTCATGGACTTCGACGACCTGATCTTGCACTGCGCAGAGACCCTCGAGCGAGACGCCGAGTTCGCAGCGGCACAGCGTTGGCGGTGGAGTCACGTCTACGTCGACGAGTACCAG
>JAJZNG010000241.1 GCA_021847945.1 Actinomycetes bacterium
GCAGCGGAAGGAGAAAAGGCCTGCGTATCGAGCCTCCCACACCCCAGAGCCAGCTGTTCTAGCCATGACCAACAACGAAAGGAGCAGTGTGTTGATGACTCGAAGAGCAGGGGAGAGACCGGATCGAGGTCTTCGATCGCGCGCTCCGCACGCGGGTGCAGGCGCGGCTCGACGACGAACGGGCCATTCGCCTGGCCTTGGACAGGAACGAGTTCCGGCTCAGCTACCAGCCCATCGTCGCCCTCGCCGACCGGGCGATCATCGGTGCTGAGGCGCTGGTGCGCTGGGAGCGGCCGGACCGCGGATTGGTAGGGCCCGGGACCTTCGTGCCACTGGCCGAGGAGACGGGCCTGATCGTCCCGCTGGGCGAATGGGTGCTAGTAGAGGCGTGCGAGCAGCTGCGCCGATGGCAGGAGGCCACGGGTGACCGGCACCTGTCGATGTCGGTCAACGTCGCCGCTCGCCAGGTAACGGCCGGCGAGCTCGGCGCCGTCGTCGATAGAGTCCTGGACTGCACCGGTATCGACCCGCGCACGCTCACGCTCGAGGTCACCGAGAGCACCCTGATGGAGAACCTCGACCAGTCCAAGAGGATCCTCAGCGAGTTGACTCGGGCCGGTGTTCGCATCGCGATCGACGACTTCGGTACGGGCTACTCGTCGCTGAGCTACCTCAAAAGCCTGCCGATCGCCACCTTGAAAGTGGACCGCTCCTTCATCGTCAACCTCGCCGGCGACCCATACGACTCCGCCATTGTCCGGGCCGTGGCGACCATCGCCCACGCCCTCAACCTCCGGGTCGTCTCCGAGGGGGTCGAGACTGCCGACCAGGCCTACGAGGCGCTCGAGCACGGCTGCGACTGGGCCCAGGGGTACTACTTCGCTCGCCCGATGGCTGCCGAGGAACTCTTGATCTGGTCAGTTCCCGCATCTGGGTCCACATGACCTCGAGATGCCGCACGTCGGGCAGCCGTTCGCTCTTCTCGATCCGTCGATGCGTCGACAGGCCGATGAGAATGGCGGAGGTCGTCCGCCCTTTACGGTTGCGGACGCGACAAACGAACAGGAGGGCTTCGATGCCAGACCCGACTCCTCCGACGCCTTATGTCCACTTTCCTGGCACCGCCGGTGAGGCCTTGTCCTTCTACGGTGGCGTCTTCGGATGCTCCGTTCAGCTCCACACGTTCCAGGAGTTCAATCGAACGGATGGACCCGCCGAGGCGGTCGCACACGGCGCCCTGATGGATGGTCCGGTCCGCCTCTTCGGCGCCGACGTGGCCGATGATGAGAGTCCCCTACGCTGCGAAGGGCTGATGCTGTCTCTGCTGGGCACCGCTGACCCCTCGACGCTGAGGGACTGGTTCTCCAAGCTCGCTGAAGGTGGCCGGGTCGTGGATGACTTGCAGGTCCGCCCGTGGGGAGATTCCGATGGACAGGTCATCGACCGCTACGGTCTCCACTGGCTCATCGGGTTCGAAGGTGGCGACAAACCCTGAAGGCTGCGACCTAGATGGAGCCCGAAAAAGGCCAGCTCTGGCCCTGTGGACAACCCCGCAGAAACCGGCTCTGACCAGGGCGAAGGGACGGGTGGAGCTGACGGGATTCGAACCCGTGGCCTCCTGGTTGCAAAGTCACCCGATGGGCACAGTGAGGAACCCCGACGAACTAAAACCCCAGGTCAAGAGGCTGAGCGAACACCCACGAACAGCACCGAACGATAGTGAGCGCGCGATGGACGCGCGATGGAAAGACCAGCTCCAACCTTGGACACGTGGCCGAGGTTGGAGCTTGACGCGCTCCGTGACGCCGCGTCCCCTGGTCGCCGATCACAGCGCCCAGGTACACAAAATGCGGTCTAGTGCCCGCCGGCCGAGCTCACTCATCGTCGGGTTGCTTTCGGCGTAATACCAAGCCGCACCCATGACCTGCTCGAACGCCCACGCTTGTCCCCGCGCCCATTCGAGATCGCTGCAGGTGAGTTCGTTGCGAACGACATTGCGCCGTTGGTCGTCGAAGAGGCTCCAAGTCCCCATGAGATCAAGCGCTGGATCGGCCGGTCCAAGACCGCCGGGATCGAGCACGCCGACCAGTCCACCGTTCTCGACGAGCAGGTTGCTTGGCAATACGTCACCGTGAGTCATCAGGTCCGGTTGTTCCCGCGGCAGTTCCCGCATCTGGCTCCACACGACTTCGAGACGCCGCACGTCGGGGAGCCCTTCGCTCTTCTCGAAACACGTTTCCATCCATTCATCGTGCAGACGGAGATCACCACCGCGGCCGTGGCCCCTGAATGAGCGACCCTGCACCGGAATCCCCCGCACCTCAGAGACGAATTCGGCGACTTCACTCGCGAAACTCTCCGAGGTTGCCAAATCAACGACTGACGCGGGGGTGCCGCGCAGCCACGTATAGACGGCCCATGGGCCCGGATAGTCGGCGCTCGGTTGACCGATGGCGACTGGATCAGGGGTAGGGAACCGAGTCTTGCTCGAAAGCTCCCGCGCTGCATCAGCCTCGATCTCGAGATGTTCCAGCACCTTGTCCGGGTCGTCCACGACCAGCGGAAATCGGGCAGACAGCTGATCGCCGAGGCGAAAGATGCGATTGACAGTGCCACTGCCAGCGACCGGCCGAACTTGCAGGTCCTGCCATTGCGGAAACTGCTCCCTGACGATCCGTCGAACCTGAGAGACGCTCAGCGTGATCTCGCCCGGGTGCATTGGTCGAGGCGCCAGATGGTCAGGCGGGTCAGGTTCCCCGCAGTCAGGGGCAGGCGAATCGGTCATCAGCAGGGACATTGTCTCACCGAGGCGATGACACTCGATTAGGTAGGGCAGGTCTCACAACGAGATGACCTGAGAATCACGATGCTGCGCCCGAGAGTTGAAATCTGCTCCCAGTGCAGGTCGCTATCCAAGGCCGGGCATCAAGGGCACCTGGCCTCCCGCTTCAGTACCGCCGCTCGCGAAAGTCGCGCACCTCTGAACGGCACCTTGTAGATCGCGCCCCTGAACGGCACCTCGGAGATGCGAGGCAACGTGTGCGGACCCGCCGCTTAGGGGGCAGGTCGCCTGCGGCGCGTGGAGGACCCGATGCCGTTAACCGACTTGGCACTTCGTGGCGCGTAAGTCGATCTGGAACCATCGGTTCGGTCGTTCCAGCTCGGCTCGCGGCTCGACCGGCACCGCTGATATGGCTGCGGCCACTGCGAGCGAGGCGGCATTCTCGGTTTCTATGACGAGGTATGCCCTCGCGACCGCGCCTTCGTCTCGGAGTTGTCCGAGGAGAAGCTGCACCCCCCGGCGGGCATACCCCCTCCTTCGGTGCTCGGGAAAGACGTTGTAGCCGATGTTGACCTCGTCTGACTGGAGCCATGACTGGTCCGTTCCGGCATCGACCCACCCAACGACCTGGTCGTCGACAACGATGCACGCGGTCGGAGCCGGCTCAGGCGTCCCGGGCCCTAGCCACCGCTTCCACTCGGCATCACGGCCCGAAAGCAGCTTGGCCATGTCATCGGGACCTGGCGGATGCAAGGCGACTACACCGTCTGACAGGACCCGCTGTTCGGCCACTGGCCCATGCTGTCATCTCCACGGGAAGCCCACCGGGCACGGCCGCTGAACCGACGCCCGCCCTAGCGTCCCGGCCGCCGACTACGAAAGCGCCACCGTGACTAGCGGGCGTTGTCCCGTCGGCACCGGCCGCTGAGGCCCCGCCGATCCGGTGTCGAGGTGCCTGTTTAGGCTCCGACAAGGTCAACGATCGGCAGGAGGGCACGGACCTGGTGAGCCGACCACGCGGGAGCATGGGTCGTGCTGACCTGATCTGCGGTGACGAGGCGATAGATGGCAGCCCGGGCGAGGAGTTGATCGAGGAACTGGAGGTGGTCGGCGCGCCAGGCGAGATCCGATGTTGCGCCGTACCAGGCGATTGCATCAACGATCACCACCGCCAGAGCGAAGCCGGCCGGCCGGTAGTAAGGGGAGAAGTCGATGACCGCCGGCGGCTGACCAGGAGCGAACAGGATGTTGCCCGTCAGGTCGCCGTGGATGACCTGACTGGCGAGACTCAGCGGCTTCAAGAACGCGTAGAGCCGCTCGAGTATCCCGGCGAAGGCCGGGTTGATCACCTCCGGGAGGGCTTCACCCCAGGCGGCGCGGTCGCCGACGCTCCATGGGTTGGCCCGTCGATCCAAGAACGCCGGCATGGACAGACCGCTCAGGGCTTGGAGGAACGCCGCTCCCACGTCGAGTACCTCCGACCAGCGCGCGTCGAGGTCGTGGGCCCCATCGACCCAGTGCCATGCGGTCCAACCCGAGACGATCCAAGCGCCGTTCGAAGCTCGGACCGGTCGCTGTACCCGAAAGCCGGATTCGATCACCTCTGCCAGTACTTCCGCCACCCAGTTAGCTTCTTCGCCTTCGCCAGCCGGCTTGAAGACCACATCGCCCACCCGCCAAGACTGGCCCTCGCCGCCTTCAAGGCGAACTGGCACCCCTTTGGCGGCGAACGCTGCGAGCACCTGATCGCCCGAAGGATGGGAGTGACTCATTCGCCCATGACGTCCGAGACCTGAAAGGTCAGGCCGGTATCCCATCTCGCCCCTGCTCGGCACGCGCGTGCGACCATCTGGTGATGGGTCGTTTTGACGAACTCGTGGGCGAAGCCGAGGCGGCGGAGGTCTCCGGTTGGGACTTCGACTGGTTGAACGGCCGCGCCATCGAGGAGCGTCCCACCTGGCGCTACTTCGACCAGGTCAGCCACCGCGCTGCGGAAGTCCAGTCAATGCTGGAGATCCAAGCGGGCACCGGGGCCATGACCGGCAGCTTGCCCCGTCTGCTGGCTCTGGCGGCCGCCACCGAGGGCTTCGAACCCAACGTGGCCCTCGCCGCAGCTCGCCTACGCGCCCGACGAGCGCACTTGGTGGTCACGTCCCAGAGCATCGCGAGCTTGCCGTTCCGGAACGACTCCTTCGATCTGGTCATCAGTCGACACCCGATAAGCCCGTGGTGGCAGGAGATAGCCCGAGTGCTGCGGCCCGGAGGGTCCTACTTCGCCCAGCACGTCGGTCCCTACAGCCTCAGGTCCCTTAGCGAGTTCCTCATGGGCCCGCTGCCCAACACATCCAACCGTCGTCCCGATACCGAGCGCAACGCAGCCGAACGCGCGGGCCTGACAGTGAAGACGTTGCTGGTGGAGTGGCCGCCCACCATCTTTTTCGACATCGGCGCCGTCGTGTACTTCCTCCGAATGGTCCCGTGGATAGTGCCTGACTTCCAAGTCGACAGATACCGCCCTGAACTCCAACGACTACATGATGCGATCGAATTCGAGGGTCGATTCGAGACCACGGCGAGCAGGATGCTTATCGACGCTCGCAAACCCGAGCAGTCCGTTTCCTAATGACGGTTGCCCAGCCCTTGAAGATGTCCCCGGACGCCGGCTTTCGGTCCGCGCGTCGGACGGAATCTGTTCCCGCGTTGCCCTTGTGGGAGATGGCAGGCTTCTGAGATGAGTCCCTCGGGTGATCCGGCGGTCGGTGAGTACGAGCCGACCGTGCCGCAGGAGTACCAGGACCAGATTCGACGATGGCACGAGCGGGCGTACGTTGAGGAGTTGGCCGCTGGTGCAGTCGATCGCGTCTTCGAGTATCTCGGAATGTCAATCGTCGTTCCACCGGAGGTGATGCCGATTACACCGATGTCGCACCTCCTGGGCGAGGCCGTCGTGGACGAGACGCGAACTGGCGGACGGGTCCTCGACATGGGTACCGGGAGCGGAGTCAATGCGATCCTGGCCGCCCGCCAGGAGGCCGAAGTCCTAGCCGTGGACTTGAGCACCGCCGCGTTGGAGGCAGCGCGGGCCAACGTCGAGCGCAACGGAGTCGCTGACCGGGTTGAGGTGCGCCAGAGCGACATCTTCTCGGATGTGGCCGGGACGTTCGACCTGATCATCTTCGACCCGCCGTTCCGCTGGTTCAAGCCCAGGAGCGTCACCGAGTCCGTGATGGCCGACGAGAACTATCAGGCGCTGACAAGGTTCTTTCCCCAAGCTCGCACCCACCTGACCACGCGAGGAAGGATGCTGATCTTCTTCGGCACCTCGGGTGACCTTGGCTACCTCCAGCGTCTCATGAAAGAGGAAGGATTCCGCTGGGAGACCGTCGCCCACGACAGCCTCACCCGAGACGGCTGGAACGTCGACTACTTCACCTTTCGTGTGGCCTGAAACGCCTTGCCCACAGCACGTACGGCCAGTAGGGCCGAGGTGCCCCGAACCTCTTACCCGGCTGAAGCCCAGCGCCCCCCAACGCCGGCTCGTGGGTGTCGCTCAGGGCATTCGTTCAAGACGGGTGGCGACCTCGCGATAGCGGCTGACGGGAATCAGGTGGACGCCATCGAAGCGGCCTGAGTCTCGGATCTCGCCGACCAGCGAACAGGCCAGTTCGACGCCCGCGTCCCCGTCCCGGTCGATCCGACTGATCACTTCGTCGGGCACGGTGAGCTGAGGGACAATGGCCGATAGCTTGCGGGCCATAGCGGCGCTGGCCACGACCATCACGCCCGCGAAAACGCTACCGGGGAAGTCGATGGATGAGCGCCATTCCAGGAGATCATCTACCGAGAAGCCCACCTGCACGAACAAGAAGTCCGCGTCGTGCTTCCAGGCGGGCAGGGGAACCAATCCCGAGGTCACTCCAACCCGGAATCGTCCCGTCGCCGATTCCGGGCCGACCGGGAAGTTCCGGGCCTCGTTCATCATGGCCCGCACGGTCAGGTCGCCGCTGCGGACTCCGGAGGCGGGGCGGTCCCCGTACACGAAGAGAAATTCATCCACACCGTAGGCCGCCGCGGTGAGCAGGTCCCGGTGGAACCCAAGGAGGTTGCGGTCCCTTGCGTTCAGGCAGGCGATCGCCCGTCCGCCCATCAACGCCACCTCATGGGCCACGGCGACACTAGATACGGTGGCTCGTCCGAGATGGTTGTCAGGAATCAAGAAGGGTGTGGCTCCGCTGGAGTGATGGATCAGGCGGCT
>JAJZNG010000041.1 GCA_021847945.1 Actinomycetes bacterium
CACGCAGGCCCTCTACGACGCTGGCGAGGTCGTCATGTCAGGCGTCCTCGTGAACCTGCACGGAGACGAACACAGGTCCCGGCGCCGCTTGGAGAATCGACTGTTTCGAAAGGAAACCCTCGAGTTCTACGAGAACGAGCTGTTCCCGGACGTGATAAACGAGACCTTGGACCCCCACGTCGAGGTCGGACGCGCGGAGCTGGTAACGCTCAGCCACCAGCTGATGATGAACCTGGCCGCCCTGAACGCTGGGGTCGACCGCCCACTTCGCACACCTCAGGAGACGTTACGTCTCTACCAGCAGATGATGAAGCTGATCGAAGGAGCGACGCTCGTGCACTCTCGCAGGGATCCCGCCGAAGTCTCAGCCGAAGTGCGCGAAGCGCTCGGCGACTTCGACAGCGAGTTCGTCACCCCGTCCATTCAGCGGCGGACGGAGCTGATCCAACGCCATGTGGCCGGGGAAGTCGACGAAAGCTCCCTCCCCCGGGACGTGCTCAGCGTACTTCTTCGCAACGAGGACGACCTGAAGATCCCACGGGACGTGCTCGTCAGGGAAATCGGTTTCTTCCTGCTGGCGGGCGCCCACACGAGCGCTACCGCCTTCACCAGGTCGACTCACAACATCCTTGAGTGGCTGGCAGCTCACCCGGAGGATCAAGCCAAGCTGGACGACCGCCGATGGGTGCAAAGCTGCGTTCACGAAACCGTCCGTCTCTACCCGTCGAGCCCCACCGGCGTGCGATGGGCCCTGGAAGACGTCGTCCTACGGTCCGGGCGGCACATACCGGCCGGATCCAAGGTCGTCATCGACCTTGTCGCCGTCAACAGAGATCCGGCGATCTTCGGAGACGACGCCGGGGACTTCAACCCCTACCGCCAGGTCCCAGCCGAGGGTGTCGGACCTTACGGGCTTTCCTTCGGACATGGCATGCATGCTTGCATAGGCCAAGAGCTGGCCGCGGGGATCATCCCCGCAGATCAGGCCAGCACACAGCTCTTCGGTGTCGTGACCGTAGCGGTGATGGCCCTGCTCGAACGGGGGGCGCGAGCCGACCCCGACGAGGCGCCAAGCGTCGACAGCTCCACGCAACGTCCCTACTGGTCTCGTTACCCTGTCGTGTTCACCGGCCGGAGCCGGCCTCACAGGCCGACTGTCCTCCCGCCGTCGACCACCAGTGTGGTGCCGGTGATATAGGCAGCCGACGAGGAGCAAAGGAATGCGACGGCCCTGCCGAAATCCGCTGGGTCTCCCGCCCGGCCCGACATGCCCAAAGAAGTCATGCGTTCGGTGGCGTGCACTCCCGGGCATATCAAGTTGAGTGTCACGCCGCTGCCCACGAGCTCCTGCGCCGCGGTCTTCGCCCAACCCCACAGGCCGACCCGGGATAGGTTAGACAAGGAAAGTTCCGGTATCGGCTGGACCACCGAAGCGCTCGTGATCGCGCAGATGCGACCCTGACCGCTGGCCGCCAGGTAGGGGGTAGCAGCCCGCACCAGGCGTACCGTGCTCAGCAGGTTGGCGTTGATCGCAGCGAGGATCTGCTCGTCGGTGACTTCGAGAGCCCGACCCGGCGGGGGACCGCCCGCGTTGGCTACGAGCACGTCCAGACGTCCGAAAGCGCCTACGACGGCTTCAACGACCCGGGCGGGTTCCGCCGCGTCGGTGATGTCACCGGCCAGTTCGAGCACCTCTGCTCCCGTGTCCACGCGTAGACGCTGCGCTGCTGCCTCCAAGGTTCGAGGTTTGCGGCCGGTGATCGCCACCCGTGCACCCTCTGCCGCGAACGCCGCCGCCGCCGCGTAGCCCAGGCCCGCCGAGCCTGCGGTAACGAGTGTCACCCGATCTTTCAGTCCCAAATCCATGTAGCCATGCTAGGAAAGTGGGAACCGGAGAGTGCCCGCTTTCCTGACCGGCCCGATACCCCGTTCGACCGGGCCCAAAATAGGGCCGAAAGTCCCTACTCCAGCGCTTGATTCGCCGACCCAAGAAACTTACTATCTGATCAATATCTCACTTTAAGGGGGCCCTGAAATGGCCGGCTTGGACCATCCGCTCTACGGTTCACACTACGAACCCGAATCCGATGGCACGGTTCGAGTAACAGAGCCGGACGGGCGAGTCGGTTGGTTCACCTGGCAGGGACGCCACGTTCGAGGCGAGGTCCGTTGGGCGGACCCCCACATCCTCGACTGGGTCGGTGGACCTCAGGCTCAGCCGACCCACCAGCGACTTCGGGCCGCCGAGCACAGAGCGGTAACCGACAGCGTCAACGCCTGATACCGGCGAGTGGACCACAAGCAATCGAGCCAAGGAGACGTCGAGAATGGCAATCGCAGAAATGCAAAGTTTTGTCCCCGGCGGTCGTTCGCACGGGCCGTCAGTCCAAGAGATCCTAGCCAAAGACCGCGTACCACCACCGAAGACCCTGACCGAGCAGAGCCAGATGGACCTGGGACTAGAGCCGGTACCGGTCGAGCGCTATATCTCCCGGGCATGGCACGACCTCGAAGTAGAGCGCCTCTGGAAGCGGGTCTGGCAGGTCGCCTGCCGAGAAGACGACCTGCGAGAGGTGGGTGACACATACGTCTACGACGTGGCTGATCTGTCTTTCATCCTTGTAAGAGCCTCCGACGGGATCAGGGCTTTCTGGAATGCGTGCCTGCACAGGGGCATGAGGTTACGACGCGAGGAGGGTTGGACCCCGGAGCTGAGATGCTCCTTCCACGGCTGGTCATGGAACTACGAGGGGACCTTGAGACGCCTCCCGTGCAAATGGGACTTTCCACATCTTTCCTCGGAAGATTTGACCCTCCCGCAGGTGATGGTAGGGACCTGGAACGGGTGGGTGTTCATCAACCCCGACCCTGACGCTGCGCCACTCGAAGACTTCCTCGGCTCCATGCCCCGGCACTTCCCCTGGGACGCGACGGCCCGGTCGGTCACAGCGAGGGTCTCCAAGCTGCTGCGGTGTAACTGGAAGGCTGCGATGGAGGCCTTCATGGAGTCCTACCACGTGATCGCCACGCACCCGCAGATCCTCACCATGCTCGCTGACGCTTCGACCCAGTACGACGTCTTCCCCTCCGAAGTCGAAGGCCAACCAGGCTGGAACCGCTTCAACACGCTCACCGGTGTTTCCAGCCCTCACCTGCGGACCTTTACCGACGAGCAAGTCCGATCGGCCCTAAGCGCGTACTACGGCGTCGAACTTCCGCCCGTCGAGGTGACCGGCAGCGCTCGTCAGTCGCTCGCCGACACGCTGCGGAGCCGCATTGGCGACGAGGAAATCTCCGACTCCGAGCTACTCGACAACATCTTGTATCAGGTGTTCCCGAACTTCCAACCGTGGGCCGGGATCAGCCCTATCAACTACCGGTTCCGCCCCTACCGGGACAACCCCGACGAGTGCGTCATGGACGTCTACTTCCTCGTCGACACCGGCACCCCACAGCCACCTGCGCGCTCCCGGCTACTCGGATTCGACGATGACTGGACGCTAGCGCCCGAGCTGGGTCTGCTGGCTATGGTCTTCGACCAAGACGTGAGCAACTTGGAGGACCAACAGCGCGGATTCAAGACCACTCGCGCGCCCGCTCTGCAGCTCGCCGCCTACCAGGAGTCGCGGATCCGCCACTTCCACTACGAGCTCGGTCGATGGCTCGGAGAGACCCAGGACCACAAGGAGGAGACCCGGCTGTGACAAGACAGCAACTGATAGCTCAGGCGGCGAGGACGTTGGAGTGGGCCAAGATCGCAAGCGCCCCCCTCGAAGAGGCCACGATGTCAGTGCCGGCCGAGCACTACACGTCCGAGCGGCGTTGGAAGCTGGAGCAGGAGCGGATATTCAAGCGCTTACCGCTCGTGCTTGCGCTGAGCGCCGAACTCAACGAGCCTAACTCCTACAAGGCTCTCACGGTGATGGGAATCCCGATCCTGTTGACACGTGACGCCGCCGGCGAAGTACGTTCCTTCGTGAACATGTGCAGCCACAGGGGCGCTGCCGTCGTGGAAAGCGGCATGGGTACTGCTAGAAGATTCACTTGCCCTTACCACGCCTGGGTGTACGACAACAAGGGCGATCTCGCCGGCGTCTTCCAACGGGAGAGATTCGGGGACCTGGACACCTCCTGCAAAGGTCTCACCCCGCTGCCGGTGGCGGAACGGGCTGGGTTGATATTCGGGGGGACGGTTCCGGAGATGCCCTTCGACGTGGACGCCTTCCTGTGCGGTTACACCTCCATGCTCGAAGAACACGCCTTAGGAGCCTGCCAGTACGTCGGTCGAGTAGCGCTTCGCGGCTCGAACTGGAAATTGGCATACGACGGTTACCTCGATTTCTACCACCTGCCGATCCTGCACAAGCGGACATTCGGGGCCGACTACAACAACCTGATCTGCGGCGACGCGTGGGGTCCCCACCAACGTCACATGCAACCCGACGCTCGGATCATGGAGCTGGCCGCCCTAGCCCCGGAGGACTGGCCGCAGGCGACACTGCTGGCTGGAGTGTGGACCGTCTTCCCGCACGTGTCGATCGCGAGCTTCCGTTTGGGAAGCGAGCGCATGTACCAGATAGCTCAACTTTTCCCGGGTGAAACCCCAGACTCGTCCACGACGATCCTCAACTTCTTGGCGGCGTTCGAACCCGACGACGAGCAGAGGGAGGAGATCGACAAGCAGATCGACTTCCTTCGTAGCGTGGTGGAGTTCGAAGATTACGCTACCGTAGCGACCATTCAGCAGGCCCTTCGCTCAGGAGCGAAGTCCGAGTTCGTCTTCGGTCGCAACGAAGGCCAGAACCAGAGGTTTCACAGCTGGGTCGACCGCCTGGTTGGCGCCGACACGCCTCTGGACACCTACGCCCTCTTCGACGGGGCGAAGGAGTTCCACCACCCCCAACCGTGAACCTCATGCGCTAAGCGGCGCGTCGTGCTCGTCTGGCGTTCTGAGAAGAGCGGCGGCGGGGCGGGGCCGCTTGGTCAACGAGTCGAAGATAGGGCGGCCGGCCGTAGCGACGACGACCGCGCAGAGGATGAGCCCTACCCCGCCGAGTTGGTCAGGTGAGGGACTCTCCCCGAAGATCACCGCGCCGAGGGCGATCGCACCGACCGGCTGGACGAGCAGCAGCATGCTGGTCAGTGCCGCTGGGAGCTTGGGTAGGGACAGCGAGATCAGCAGCCACCCGCCGACTTGTGAGGTCAAGGCAAGAAGAGCCAGCCAGCCCAAGGCGGCTGCGCCACCGATTCGGAAGTCGCCTGCGGTTACAGCGAGTACGGCTGCTCCACCGGTAGCTCCCAGCGTCGCCTCGTAGAGCGGACGCACGACGCCGATCCCACCTCGAGGGGCGTTCGCCATCTGGGGCGACATAGCCTGGCGCAGGACGAGTATGTACCCGGCGTAGAGGATCGAAGTCCCGATACCGAAGACAACGCCCCGGGCCGGGTGGGCACCGTAGGTCCCGGAGCCGGCGACACCTCCGACGAGTGCAACGCCGGCAAACATGACCGGTAGTGCCACGAGTAGCGACCGGTCCGGTCGCTCTCGAAGCGCCGCCCACGCCAGGCCGGCAACCAGGAGCACCTGAAGGTTGCCGAGGACTGTGGCCAGACCTGCGCCGACAGCCGCTATGGCATGGGCCCACACGACGAGGTCCCCGGCGAGGAACACTCCCGACAGGCGCGCCAGCCACTTTGCCCGCGTCGTCATCGCCATCCTCCCAGGGCGACGCCGGTCGATGAGGACCAGCAGTCCAAGCAGCGGAAGCGCAAAAGCGCACCGCAAGAGGGCGGCTGCGGTGGCCGACGACCCAGACAGGCGGACAAGGACAGCGGAAGCAGCGATGCAGCCTGCGCCTGCCAACGCCGTCATGATCGAAGACTGCCTAGGTCCCACGGTACAAACCTCTCTGTCATGAGCGTCGACCCCGTATGCTACTGACTTAGGCCGTCCTCATTCAGGAGTCGATGTGATATTTGCTCATGACACGGAGCTCGCTCTGCGAACAGCTGCGGCACTGCTGAACACGACAGCCAACGGTCACGACACTCTGAGCGACCCGCCGGCTCTCGAACGGTTCTTCGCCAGCCGGAGAGACTCTGGGCTTTGGGCGGGCACGCCCGACGAGCTACGAGAAGTCGTCGACCTCCGAAGCCGCCTGGGGGAGGTTTGGCGCGCTACCGACACCGAGACCAAGGTAGGTCTAGTGAACGCGCTCCTAAGCTCCAGCAAGTTGGAACCGCAGTTAACCAACCACGACGGCGAAGGATGGCACCTTCACGCCGCCAGCGGGAAAGCGCCAGTGGCTCAGCGCATGAGGGCGGAGCTAGCCTTGGCCCTCGCCGACCTGATCCGCGCGAACGGCGCCGACCGGCTCCGCCTGTGCGAGGCCCCTGGGTGCGATGCTGTTCTGGTCGACCTCTCCCGCAACCGTTCACGGCGCTACTGCGACACCGGCAACTGCGGAAACCGGCAACACGTCGCCGCCTACCGAGCCCGACAAGCAGCCAGACTCTCTGTGCTTTCACCCCCTGCTAGACCAAGCCGGCCTGGTCAACAGTGGGAGCACACCAAGCTGTAATGACCGCTGGTTGGCGTGCAGCGAGATGGCGGAACGTCCGAACCAGCCCTGGGCATCCGAGTGCCCTGCCGGGATAGCAAGATTGAGGCCGTGTCAGGGACACCCGCTTTTGCAACTGACGCCGCAACTGACGCCGCCACCGCCGCCTACTACGAGCAGCGGGCCGGCGAGTACGAGAACCGGCCAGCAGGCGCCACTCTGTCGCCGCCGGCTCACTCGTAGTGTTGGCTCGTTTCACGTCTTCTGGGTGGGCGAGATCAGCAGGTCACCGTTCCGCCTGAGATGAGCGTCTGGTTCCAACTTTTCAGGGTGGATGTCGGTACCGCCGAGAACCCTGAGTAGCGGCCGTTGGGGGGCCACAGTTCTACCGACGTGGCGTGGTA
>JAJZNG010000219.1 GCA_021847945.1 Actinomycetes bacterium
CGAGGTTCGCGACGAGTCTCTCGTCGTGCTCATCCCCCGCGTCGGTACCCGAGGCGGCGCCTACCAGCACTTCACCGGGTAGCGCCGGCAAGTGTCCGGATGCGGATGGGCTATCGGGCGGCCAAGGTGGCTGTCATGACGCCAGGCACTGGCGGAGGGCGTCCCTGACGACGGCGCTCACGCTCCTGTGGTCCTCTTTGGCCCGTCGGCGTAGGGCGTCGGACAGCTCCCCGCCTCGACGCGGAGGTCGAGACGGGGGGAAGCGCCCCTGTCAAGAGAGGGGCGTCCGGTGGGCGTGGGTCGGGCCGCGCCCAGGTCGTAGCCAGTCTCAGCTTTGCCAGCCAGAGCCTCCTCGTACTGGCTGGGGTACTTGGCCCGCAGCCCTGCGGCGTGGATCACTCGGAGGTGCCGGCGGGTGCGGGCTGGATGAAGACCAGCCTGCAGTGCTCGAACACGATGCGGGCGGCGACCTCCGTTCCCGTGCTGGCCGAGGGCCGCCAGCCCAGTCGGTCTTGCTTGCCTTGTGCTCTGAGGGCTTCGGATCGCGCGACGCTCGCAGCGACCCGAACGATCTTCGGTAAGAGCCTCCAGGGTCGCGCTTCGGGAATGCTGCCGGGTACTTTAACGGCCGGGATAGCCGTGTATGTTCTCTCCAAATACCTTGTTCGCTGTTATGGCGGACGCAGTCACACAGAAAACGCCGGCGGGCATCCGGGGTCGTGATCACCAAAAGCCAGAACCGATTCCGCGGAATCGCAGTGGCGAGTGCACTATCCCGCCTCGCCGGTCGCAACCGGCCACAGGCTCCCAGACCGGCCACGCTAGGCGTGCGGCAAAGGTAACGGTGTCATTGAGGTCGATCTACTGTTGGGGATCGACGTTTAGGCAGCCCGCCAGGCTGTCGTCACAACACCCGTGCCCCAGTCTTGGTATCGACTTCGATACCAGGATTGGTGAGCTTGTCTGGTGGGAGGCCGCTGGCACTCTTCGCCGAACCCGCCTCGCTGCTGGGCTGTCGCTGCGAGCTCTCGCCAAGCGGGCCGGCACCTCACATGCGACGCTGGCCGCGTACGAATCGGGACGTATCATTCCCCGCGTCGACACCCTCGACAGGATCCCCTGAGCCGCAGGCTACGCCCCGGACATAACCACGTCGGGTCGGCCCGACGCTACTGACGCCGAGCGCGAGGCGAAACGCCAAGAGGCTCTGGGCCCTCGACCTTGCCGCCCAATTCCCCGCGCGCCACGATCAAACCAACAGCTTCTCCCCCGTTTCCGTACGGCCCGGGCGATTGAACCTCGACCCGGCAGGCCTGGTCTACAAGATGGCTGTTATCCACGGGTGCTGGCGCCGTCGACCTCGACCTCAACGTGTCCGTACCTCCCACCGACGCTGCGTCGGTCCTTGCTGGCCTTCCTTTCGAAGTCGTCGCGCCAGACGCAGATCACGCCCTCCTCGAACGACAGGGCAAGGCTGTGGTGGCAAAGCACTCTAATTGATGTCTTTCTGAGCACGGCGGGGTTCCACTATCAGGTTACGGCCCGGGTCGACACCGAACCGTTCGCCGGCCCGCCACCCGCCACTCCTCGCATGCCGGGACCTGGCCGCTTGCGAGGCGTTCTTCAACCGCACCAGAGACTGGGCGGACCTCGAAGCCGTGGAGTCAGCCGGATCGCGCGACGCCAGCGGGGTC
Source organism: Actinomycetes bacterium (assembly GCA_021847945.1). Lineage (GTDB taxonomy): Bacteria > Actinomycetota > Acidimicrobiia > Acidimicrobiales > Palsa-688 > JAJZAM01. The sequence goes on from JAJZNG010000219.1 coordinate 1,695, forward strand.
GCCGCAGTACCTGTCGGTCTGCTCGGAGCCGGCGGCGAACAAATCCAGCGCCTACTCGCCCTTCGATCTTAGCCCCGACGAGCGGATTTAGTCTACGAAGACTAAATAGAGATAACCTCGTCATGGTTTACTTAGTAGACCAAGATGAGCGACAAGGAGTATCCCGGTGGCAAGGAGACATAGACGGGTTCGCTGGGCGGCAAGAGGAGGTGCTGCGCTCGCTGCGAGCGCAGCCGCAGGGTTCCTCCTCACCAGCACCGGACCAACAAGCACGACCAGCCTCATACAGGCACGAGCCCAAGCACGAGCACAGAACCCCGCGGGGTCCGGGTACTGGCTTGTCACCGCCAACGGGCAAGTATTCAACTACGGAGTCCCAAACTACGGGGACCTCGTAGGCACCCACCTCAACGCCCCGATCGTCGCTATCAGGCCAACACCTGACGGCAAGGGCTACTGGCTTATCGGAGCGGACGGCGGGGTGTTCACCTTCGGAGATGCGAGCTTCTACGGCAGCCACGGAGCGAGCCCCCTCACCTCACCCGTCGTAGCAGGGGCAGCCGCACCACAACTATCAGGCGGCCCACAAGGCACTACGGGAGCGACCGGCCCACAAGGGCCACAAGGCCCCGGCGGACCAGGAGGACCGGCCGGCGCACAAGGCCCCCAAGGAACCCAAGGCCCGATAGGCCCGCAAGGGGTCCAAGGAGCACCGGGAGCCACAGGAGCACAAGGTGCTCAAGGCGCACCAGGCACCCAAGGACCTCAAGGGATCCAAGGGCCGATAGGAGCGTCCGGCCTAGCGGGAGCACCAGGCACCCAAGGCCCGCAAGGGGCCATAGGCCCACAAGGGGCCCAGGGAGCCACGGGAGCGACCGGCCCACAAGGCGTCACGGGAGCGACCGGCCCAGTTGGCCCACAAGGCGCCACAGGCGCCACAGGCCCAGTTGGCCCGCAGGGGATCCAAGGCCCGCAGGGGATCCAAGGGCCAGCTGATGTCGTCACCCCGGCATACCAGACCGTTAGCTCTGGGACTTCGGTGACCTATATCACCGAGAACGGCCTGTCGCTGATCATGAACTGCACGAGTTCCGGCCTTGACGTACAGATGGAAAACACCGCGACTGGCGGAGGGGGGAGCGTCGTCGCCGACAGCTACACGGGTCCCCTCACCTCTCCGGCCTCATCGTTGACATCGTCTTCGACAGCACAAATACTTAGCACCGCTGTCACTTTGGCGACTATCCAACCGACAACTTCGGGGACCAACGTGGGCAGAGGCTCGTTCAACGCGATCACCATAGGGAACTACCTCAACGGCAGCTGGTTCGGCTCGACGTTCTCGCTGCGAGGGACGGGCTACTGTTCGTTCGACGCCTCCGCCGAGTTCGGCTCCTGACGCCGGCGCACCGCCAAAGGGCGCCTACCATAAAAGCGGTCCGCCTTGGCGGGGACCGTCTTTGACCGCCAGCAGGTTCGCTTGCACGTAAGGGCTTGCCGTCTGCTCCAAGAAGGGCGTCGGATACCAGGTGCGCAGATGGCTCACCTGGAACCGGGCGACAAGGCCGGGGATCGCCGGAGCGAGAGCAGCCTGGGTCACATACCAAAAGCTGTTCTCGTTCCAAAAGCTGCGATACCTGGGATCTTGGAACGCGCCGCGACCGTCGGTGCTCGGCGTGTCAGTAAAAAACAGCCCTGCGTGCACGAGGACGCGGTGACACTCGTTGAAAAGCGCCGCCCGCTCGACGACGTGCTGGCACACGTCGGGCGCGTGGATCACCCCTACCGACCCGTCAGCAATGTCGAGGCTGACGGCGTCCGGATCGACTACGACAGCAGTGCCTCGCGGCTCGCGCAGCGCCGGCATGCCGTCGACCACCAAGGTGATCTCCGCCAAACCCTCCCGGGCCGCCCACGCCGACGCCATGTCGTACATGTAGCGCTGGTATAGCCCCACCGTGCCGGTCTGGATGGACGCGTTCGCGCGCGGCTTAGCTTGGGTGTTAGACGGGTGCACCCGCTGCAGGTACAAGCATTCCGCTATATGGACGAAACGGCCGGCGATATACAAACGCGACATCAGGTCCTGGTCGTCAAGGACGCTCAAAGTACCGTCATAGCCGCCGGCAGCATCGTAGGCGCTTCGGCGGAAAGCCCTCACGTGGTTAGGCGCATACCAGATGTAACCGACGTTGTGCGGGCTCGGGACCATCCCACGACAGCGCAAAAGACTGACACCGTCTACCGTGACGTCGTCGTAAACCCAACCCATCGCCGAGTTGAAACGGTCCTCGTTGCGGCTCCCGTCCTCGCCGATCTGAGCCCAATCCGAGCAAGCGAACACGACCGAAGGGTCCCCGGCGAACACCTCAGCCAGCCGCTCCAAGCAGTTACTAGCTAGCACGTCGTCGTGGTCGAGCTCTACGAGCACATCTCCGGCCGCTAACGCGCACGCAGCGCGCTTGGCCGCGCCGACACCACCCACCTTCGAAGCGCGCGACACCTTTACCCTCGGGTCGGCGACAGGCGGCCGCCAAGCGCCCGCCCCGCCATTTAAAAGGACCACCCACTCCCAGTCGGCGTAGGACTGCACTGCGAGACTCGCGTAGCAGTCATCTAGATAGCGGACCCCGTTACTCGGCGTGAAAACTGACAGTAGCATCAGCGCAAGAAGGCGGGTCACGTTCCCGGGCGAAAGCAACCCCGCCCGGGAACAGGACCCAAACGTTGCCTACAGGCCGGTAGCTCCCTCGCCGGCATCGTCGAAACCCTCGCCGCCGAAACCCACGTCGTCGAAGCCGCCGTCGGCCACGTCGAGCGGGCCGTCCAGGGGGGCGACACCGAGGCCGAGCTCGGCAGGGTTGAAGTCACCGAACGCGTCGTCGGCCTCCTCGGGGCTGGAACCGATCGACGCCAGCCACGCGGCTAGGTCCTCGCTTCCGGCTTCCTCGTCACCTGAGGACCAGAACGTCATCCGCTCGGCCTCGGGGGCTTCCAAGACGATGTCGCGGTAGCGGGTCATGCCGGTCCCGGCGGGGATCAGCTTGCCGATGATGATGTTCTCCTTGAGGCCGAACAGGTGGTCCGATTTGCCTTCGATAGCCGCCTCGGTGAGCACCCGTGTCGTCTCTTGGAAGCTGGCCGCTGAAAGCCAGCTGTCGGTGGCGAGCGAAGCCTTGGTGATACCCATCAGCTCCGGGCGGCCCTCCGCGGGGCGTTTGCCTTCCACGACCAGCTGGCGGTTCACCTCGGCGTAGGTGCGAGAGTCGACGCGCTCGCCCGGCAGGAACGGGCTTTCACCCTGGTCTGCTACCAGCACGCGGCGCAGCATCTGGCGGACGATCAGCTCTATGTGCTTGTCGTGTATCGACACGCCCTGGTCTCGGTAGACCTGCTGGACTTCGTTGACGATGTACTGCTGGGTTTCGCGGATGCCTTTGATCTCCAGCAGCGCTTTCGGGTCCTTGGGGCCGTCGACGATCGGGTCGCCGGCTGTGATCTCAGCCCCGTCGCGTACCCCGTCGGCGAGTTTCGCCCTGGGGGACACCTCGTAGACCTCTTCGGAGCCGTCGTCGCCGACGATCACGACACGCCGGCCGGTGTCCTCCTCGTCGACGCGGACCACGCCCGACGTGCGGGCGAGGATAGCCGCGCCCTTGGGGGTGCGAGCCTCGAACAGCTCGACCACTCTCGGCAGCCCGTGAGTGATGTCCTCGCCTGCGATACCGCCCTGGTGGAAGGTTCGCATCGTCAGCTGCGTGCCGGGCTCGCCGATCGACTGGGCTGCTATGACCCCGACGGCCTCGCCGAGCTCGATGTCGTGGTTGGTCGCCAGGGACCGGCCGTAGCAGGTCCCGCAGATACCGTGCTCCGCTTCGCAGGTGAGCACCGTACGGCAGTTGATCCGCTCCACCGCCGGGTCGTCACGCAGGACCTCCATCACCGGAGGCGAGATCACCGTGCCAGCCTCGATCACCGAACCGTCCGATAGCGTCACGTCCCGGGCGAGCACCCGACCGTCGATGCGGGTCTCCAGGTAGGCGCGCGAGCGTTCGTCGTCGCGTTTGATCCCGTCGATCCACACGCCGCGGGTGGTGCCGCAGTCCACCTGGCGGACTATCAGCTCCTGGGCTACGTCCACGAGACGCCTTGTCAGGTAGCCGGAGTCTGCGGTTCGCAGCGCGGTGTCGGCGAGACCTTTGCGGGCTCCGTGGGTGGAGATGAAGTACTCCAACACCGACAGTCCCTCACGGAACGAGGAGCGGATCGGCCGGGGGATCATCTCACCGCGGGGGTTCGACACGAGGCCTTTCATACCGGCGATCTGGCGCACCTGCTGAGGGTTGCCTCGGGCGCCGGAGTCGACCATCATGTCGAGAGGGTTGTCGACGGAGGCGGCGAGGGTCTGCTCCATCGCCTTTCCGATCTCGGAGTTCGCCGCAGTCCAGATCTCGATCTCCTTCTGGCGGCGCTCGTCGTCGGTGATGATACCCCGCTTGAACTGCGTCTCGGCTTTCTGGGCTTCCGCCTCGTGGCGGGCGATGATCTCCGCTTTGGAGGGCGGCGTCATGACGTCGTCGATGGAGATAGTAAGACCGGACCGGGCCGCGTAGCGGAAGCACAGGTTCTTGATCGCGTCGAGGCTCGAAGCGACAGTCACCCGCGGGTAACGCTCGGCGAGCACCTCGACTATGGAGCCGATCGGACGGTTCCTCTTGCCGACCACCTCGTTGACGAACGGGAAGTCGTCTGGCAGCGCCGTGTTGAAGATGATCCGTCCCGGGGTCGTCTCGAGCGGACCGTTCGACACGGTCCCGTCGGCAGCGACGACCTTGCCCCGCCAGGTGACCTTGGCGTGCAGGTCCAAGTCGCCGGCGTCGTAGGCCCGTTCGACGTCCCAAAGGTGACGGAACACCTTCCCCTCGCCTTTGGCGCCGTCACGGACCAAGGTTAGGTAGTAGGCGCCGAAGACCATGTCCTGGGTGGGGATCACGATCGGCCGTCCCGTCGCCGGGGAGAGGATGTTGTTGGCCGACAGCATCAAGATCCGCGCTTCGGCCTGGGCCTCCGCGGATAGGGGAAGATGCACGGCCATCTGGTCGCCGTCGAAGTCGGCGTTGAAAGCGGTGCACACCAGCGGGTGGATCTGGATCGCCTTGCCCTCGACTAGAACCGGTTCGAAAGCCTGGATCCCCAGCCGGTGGAGCGTCGGCGCCCGGTTCAGGAGCACCGGGTGCTCTTTGA
>JAJZNG010000013.1:0-12571 GCA_021847945.1 Actinomycetes bacterium
GGCGCGACTTGCGGGCTCGGGGCCCTGAGTCGTGAATGCTCGACTTCGAATCGTTCGTAGCAGTCATTGCAGGACCTCCGAAGCAGAAGAAGAAGAAGCGAGCGTGGGCAGGGTCTCAGACGGTACGGCCCCGTCTTGGGGCTGATCGCCGCTATCAGGCGGACCGAGGTGGTCTGGGTCTGCGTCGATGGGATGCACAACACCCCTCAGTCGGACCATCACGATGTGCAGGGCGATGATCGCCACCAAGAACAGCGGCACGAGCGCGATGTGGAGCATGAACGCCTGCCCAAAGTTCATCGTGTTGAAGAAAGCGCCGATGCCGGCAGAGTTCATCGCGTCCTTCGCCTGGAAGGCTATCCACTGCGAGTCGAAGTTGGTCTGCGACAGATAGCCAGTGAAGCCCTCGAAGATAGAAACGATGAAGGCGAGGACGCCGCTGATCCACGTGAGAGCTCTCCGACCCCGCCACGAGGCCATCCAGAACTTTCCCCACAAGTGGATTGCCATGAAGCCCATGAAAGTCTCGACGCTCCACAGGTGAAGGGAGTTGAAGAAGTGACCCACGCTGCTGGTATGCCACCAGATTGGACCTTCGAGGGCCAGCACGAGGCCACTCACCACGGTCAGAACGAACCCGGCGAGTGTCAGGACCCCGAAAACGTAGATCCACGACGCTACGTAAGCCGGTTGGCTGTCAGGCAGCATCTTCTCTGGCGGGAGCTTCTTCATCCAAACTCGCCGCACCCGCGCAGTCCAAAGAGTAGGGTCCCCGGCAGGTGGGGATGCTTGCGGCTCGTAGCCCGTGGCAACAGGCTGTGCGTCGGCCTGCGCCTTGAGCTTGTTACGGGTGTGCACGAACGGTAAGACCAGGGCGAGCACGAAGATCAGCAGCATCGCCACGACCGCCAGGAAGTTGGCGAGGGAGATGTACACGACGCCCCAGTGGAAATAGTAGGCGGGCTTGTCGAGGTTGATCACCGATGCGAGCATGAGCCTGACCCTATAAGCATTCTCTCAGGTTTCGTAGGGTCGAAGGACCCTAAAAGTACTGTGACCAACTTCACTTCGTCTCTGGGAATGCTGCTTCGTGATCGGCTAGTAGAACAGGCGTCGAGCAAGCCAGGCCTCGAGACCCGCGGCCGTGCTAGTCGGAGAGGCCGGCTAGTCGAAGAGATCAGGGTCGCTCAGAGCTATCTCGTCCCACAGGGGTTGGAAGCTGAACCAACCAGCCTCGTGGAAACCCGTCCGCTCGAACGTGTAGCGAGCGTCGTCACGGTCGATGAGGTGTGGTTTACCAACCGACTCGGCAAGAATTTGAGCTTGGCATGAGCGTTCCATTGTTACGAACCACCAGGCGGCCTCGTCGACCGAATGACCGACGGTGAACAACCCGTGGTTACGGTGTATCGCAGCCTTGTGCGGTCCGAGACCAGCGGCGAGGGCCTTGCCGGCGGTCTCGTCGAGCACGATCGCTCCCCCGCCCTCGGTCACCACGACGTGGTCGGTGTAGAACACGCAGGCGTCCTGGGTTATCGGGTCGAGCGGGCGGCCCAGGGCGGACCACGCTTTCCCGTAGATGGAGTGGGCGTGTGCGGCGGCTACCACGTCGGGCCTCGCCTGGTGCACGGCGGAGTGGATGACGAACGCAGCACGGTTGACCGGCCTGTTTCCTTCGACGACTTCGCCCCGGTGGTTGACGAGGATAAGGTCCGAAACTTTGACGTGGCGAAAGTTCATTCCGAATGGGTTCACCCAGAAGTGGTCTGTGAGCTCCGGGTCCCTAGCTGTTATGTGGCCCGCTACGCCCTCGGAGAAACCGAAACGGCCGAAGATGCGCAGCGCTCCCGCCAGGCGCTCCTTGCGGTGGCGCCTTTCTTGGTCGGCCGAGGTGAAGACCGGAGGCTTCGGCATGCTAAGGCGGGCGGGACCGGCGATGCCATCCTCGTTACCCGAGACTGCAGGACCCTGATCTTGCACCGACTGTGACATCACTACGAACCTCCCCTATGCCGGCTCCCATTCTGGCGCGGAGATGCAAGATTTCGCAATTTCGGCGCAGCGGCTACGCGCCTGCGAGTAGAGCAGCGCAGCGCCGGGCTACGCTCAGAGCTTGCGCGGGTGTCTCCCCTAGCGCTGTGACGTGGCCCAGTTTCCTACCCGGGGAGGCGGCCTTGGAGTACAGGTGGACGCTTGCGGAGCGCACCGACAAAGCCTCTGTGAGCCTCCAGCGAGGGTCGCTTGCGTCTTGGGGGCCTAAAACGTTCACCATGGCCGCAGCTGGAGCGATCAAAGAGGGATCCCCGAGCGGCCATCCGAGGACGGCCCTTAGGTGGTTGTGGAACTGCGACGTCACGCAGGCTTCTATCGTGGCGTGACCGGAGTTGTGAGGTCGCAGAGCGATCTCGTTGATCAAAACGTCGCCGCTCGTGTCGATGAACAGCTCCACGGCGATTATCCCGGTTGCGTCGACAGTCTCAGCGACCGCCCTGGCCAGGTCGCCGGCCCTATCGGAGAGCTCCGGGTTGATCTGGGCGGGCATGACCAGCTCGGTGCAAATGCCTTCAGCCTGCAGGGTCGACACGAGCGGGTACGCCACGTATTCGCCGTTGCGGCTGCGCGCCGCTACCAGCGCCACCTCGACGGCTATGTCTACGTGCTCCTCTACGAGCAAGCCGGTCGTCCCCAGCGTGGCGACGGCCGCCTTCGACTGGGCGGGGCCGTCGACGACTACCACGCCCCTACCGTCGTAGCCGCCGCTGCGGGCCTTGACCACCACCGGCCAGCCGTGGCGGTCTCCGAAGGTGACGACATCGTCGTGCCCGCCGGCTCCTACCGGGGCGAAGGACGGCACGGGGAGTCCCTGAGCCGCGAAACGCTCCCGGGCAACCAGCTTGTCCTGGGCGAACAGCTGGGCGTCCGAGCCCGGCTCGACTCTCCAACCAGCAGCCTCAAGCGCTGCCACCCGCTCGTAGGGTACCCCTTCGTGGTCGAAGGTCACCACATTCGAACGCCGCGCCAGGGCCGCCAAGGCGCCAGGATCGTCGGGCTCACCGTAGAGAGTCTGCGCTCCTGCGGAGACTGCCGGGTCGTCCTTGCGCCTCGCTAGGACGACCAGTTCGACGCCCAGGTCGACTGCAGCCTGGTGGGTCATGCGGGCAAGTTGGCCGGCGCCGACCATTCCTACTACGGGGGCCTGGAAGCGACCTTCGAGCTTCGCCTGCGCCACGACCGCGATGTTCCCCGTAATATGGCCGCGGTGTCAAGTGCGCCGCGGCCAACCGGAGCCGCCCCCGTAGAAGTCGTGATGGGCAGCGCCTCGGACCTGGAGGTGATGAGACCGGCCGTGTTGGTTCTCAGGGACCTTCAGGTGCCCGCGGCGCTGAGAGTGATCTCCGCGCACAGGACCCCCGCCGACATGATCGCCTACGGTCAGGGCGCAGCCGACCGGGGGGTGCAGGTGATAGTCGCCGGGGCCGGAGGAGCGGCTCACCTCCCAGGGATGCTCGCATCTGTCACACGCCTGCCGGTGATCGGGGTACCGGTCCCGTTGCGCTACCTCGACGGGATGGACTCCCTCCTGTCGATAGTCCAGATGCCCGCGGGTGTGCCGGTCGCCACCGTCGGAGTAGGAAACGCCCGCAACGCCGGGCTTCTCGCGGCGAGGATCCTGGCGCTCGCCGACACCGACCTAGCCAGCCGTCTGGAAGCCTTCGCCGCCGCGCTCGCCGACACTGCCCGGGGCCAGGACGCTTCTGTCGCAGCCGATCCGGATCCTGCGACGGATGCCTAACGGCCCCACCCCAGCAGTGCGTGCCCTGGCGACAGCGGGCTTGCAGTTCGAGCTTCACAGCTACCGTCACGACCCGGACTGCGAGTCCTACGGCGACGAGGTGGTAGCGGCCTTGGACGTCGACCCGCTGAGGGTGTTCAAAACCCTGATCGTCGAAGCGGACACCCGCCTCGCCTGCGCCGTGATACCCGTAGCGCACCAGCTCGACTTGCGTCGAGCGGCGAGCGCCCTCGACGCTAAGAGCGTCCGTATGGCAGAGCGTGCCGCAGCTGAACGTTCGAGCGGCTACGTGGTAGGAGGGGTGAGCCCAATCGGCCAGAAGCGCAAGCTGCCGACGGTCGTAGACGAGACCTCCCTGAGCTGGGCCACCGTGTACGTGAGCGCCGGGAGGCGCGGCCTCGAACTTGAGGTCTCACCAGCGGACCTCATAAAGGCGACGAACGCGAAAGTCGCCCGGATCGGCCGGGCCTGACCGCCATCGCCTCGTCGCCGCCCGATGACCTCGCAACCACGACACCGAGAAAGACCACGGCTACAGACGTGCGCTAACCCGCGAAATATTCTACCATTGGTCCATTAAGTCGAGGAGCGAGTTGATTCGCTCGAAGCCTACGAACCATGAGGGAGGAACAGACGTTGAACAAAATCCGGACTAAGCGCTCTGCCACGCGTCGGGGAGCGGTGATCGCGCTCGGAGCGTCGGTAGCGCTCGTAGCGGCCAGCTGCGGATCGTCTACCAAGTCCACCAGCTCGGCGACGACATCGTCCGGGTCGGGCTCTGCGACCACGTCGAGCTCGGGTGGTTCCTCGGCCCCTTCGGGCACCCCGGTCGTCTTCCACGCTGTGGTCGGAGAGACCGGCGCAGCATCAGCTCTCGGTAGTCGCGAGGCTAAGGCCCTCAAGGCCCTCGCATCCTCGGTGAACGCTTCGGGCGGGATCGACGGCCATCCGATGCAGGTGGACGTCGTGGACAACCAGTCGAACCCCGCTACCGCCGTTCAGCTAGCCAGCCCATGGGTAAGCCAGGGCGTGCCGTTCATCTTGAACGGAAGCATCGTCGGCACCGACAAAGCGGTCGACGCCCTCGCTACGTCCAGCGGCCCTTTCATCTACGACCTCTCCCCTGGCACACACCCCAAGGCTGGAAGCATGATCTTCTCGGCGGGGTTGTCCACCACCGCCGATGCCGAGGCTTACCTCACCTTCCTCAAGTCCAAAGGCCTGACGAACATAGCGGTGATCAACTCCACCGACGCGAGCGGCACCGACGGCTACACGCAGCTTTCCAACCAGCTTGCCACGAGCGCTTTCTCGTCGTTCAAGCTGGTCAGCCACCAAACCTTCGACCCGACGTCGGTTAGCGTCACGACCCAGATGTCCGCCATAAAAGCCGCCAACCCCCAGGCGATAGTCATCTGGACCACGGGAACTCCGCTCGGCACCGTCCTAAAGGCCATGCAGTCTCTGGGCATGGACTCGATCCCGACCGTCACTACCGCCGGTAACGCAGCCCATTCCGAGCTCACGTCGTTCGCGTCGATCCTTCCGCAGAACCTGTACTTCCCCACCGGCCCCCTCTACCTGGCACCTTCATCCCTGCCTGCGTCGATCGGCGCTGCGGTGAGCGCCTTCGACACCGCTGTCAGCGCAGCCGGAGGACACGGCGGGGACCCGTGGGGTCTGGCGTGGGACCCGGGCGAACTGCTCGTAGGGGCCCTCCGCAAACTCGGGGTCAACGCCACCGCCAAGCAGATCCTCTCTTACATGGAGAACCTCCAAGGAGTGGCCGGCGTCTACGGCACGTACAACACCAGCGTCAGCGACCACCGCGGGGTTCACGTGGACAGCATCTACATGACCACCTGGAACGGAAGCTCGTTCACCGACGTCTCAGGCGCCGGCGGGAGCCCTCTCGGCTAGAAACCCACCTAGAACACCGCTCGGCGCCTGCCGCGACGGCCACATTGCTGTCGGCGCAGGCGCCGAGCTGACCGGCGCCTGCGCCAGGAGGATAGCTGTGACCGAGTTCTTGAACATAGTAGTGGGAGGCCTGGTCACCGGGTCTGTTTACGCCCTCCTGGCGGTCGGCTTCTCGCTGGTCTTCAACGTGACCGGCGTGCTTAACCTCGCCCAGGGAGCGTTCGTTGCGATGGGTGCCCTGGTCATGTACGACTTCAAAGTGGACATGCACCTGCCGCTCGGCGTTGCGTTCCTCGCCTCCGTCGCCGTGATGACCGTAGTCATGGGAGTAGTCGAGTGGGTGATCATCAGGCCTGCGGTCCACCAGATCTCCCACACGAACCTGCTGATGCTCATGGGGGGAATGCTCACGGCATTCCAGGGAGCTGCACTTTTGATCTGGGGCAACAACCCCTACACCCTCTCACCTTTCAGTGGCACCAAACCCATCGACGTCAAAGGCGTCTACATCGCCACCCAGGACATCTGGGTGGTCGCCACGACCGCAGCGGTCGTCACCGCTGTATGGCTGTTCCTGACACGAACGTCGATAGGCTCCGCGTTCCGAGCAGTCGCAGAGCAGCGCAACGCCGCACGGCTGATGGGTATCAGCGTCGACCGGACGATCCTCTTCGCGTTCGCCGCCAGTTCCGTCCTCGGCGTCATCGCCGGAGCGGTGATCATGCCGCTCACCTCGCTCGACTTCTCGTCCATGGCGACATACACCAACCTGGGACTGATAGCCGTAACCCTAGGAGGCCTTGGCACGATCGTCGGCGCAGCGGTAGGTGGGATAGCCTTCGGCGTCGTCGAAGCGCTCGTAGCCGGCTACATCTCGTCGCTGTTTGGTACAGCGATCAGCCTCCTGCTGCTAATCGCCATGCTCATCTTCAGGCCCCAGGGCCTTCTCGGGCGTTCGAGAGGCGGCCGGCTCGACGTCGCCGAGACCAAAGCCGGCCGGATCACCGAGGTACCTCGCCTAGCCAAGAAAGCGTCATTGGGCGCCACTTTGGCCATAGTCGCCGCAATGGCTGTTCTACCCGTCGCTCTCGGGAACTCCGGGAACATGCACGCCGTCAACATCACCGGCATCTTCTGCCTGACCATCGTCGGCTTGGAGCTTCTCACAGGCGTAGCCGGCCAGGTCAGTCTCGGGCAGGCCGGTTTCATGGCAGTCGGCGGTTACACGTCGTCGATCCTGATCGTCTCCCACGGGTGGCCTCCGCTGCTGGCACTCCTCGCCGGAGTGATTGCGTCGGCGCTGACCGCAGCCGTGCTCGCCTTGGCCGGAACCCGAGTGACGGGCATGTATTTGGCGATAGTCACGTTGAGCTTCGGGATCCTCACACAGTCCATCGCAAGTGGACTGACCGTCACCGGCGGCCCGTCCGGCCTCGCGGGCATCCCAAGCTTCAGCGTGGGCGGTTTCAGCTTTGCCAGCAACGACCGTTTCTACTATCTGATATGGGGCCTCGTCGGTGTGGCGCTCCTTATCACAGGAAACCTGATCCGCTCGAACCGCGGCCGGCTCCTAAGGTCGATGCACGCCGACGAGATCGGAGCGCGCAGCCTCGGGCTCAACCTGTTCTCCACGAAGATCGCCGTGTTCATCTTGAGCGCGGCAATAGCCTCTGTGGCCGGGACGCTCTACGCCACCTACTTCCACTACTACTCGCCGGACATGGTCGGCTCCTCCACCTCGTTGGAACTGATAACCATGCTCGTCGTCGGAGGGGCAGGGTCCCAGGCGGGTCCGCTGATCGGCGTCGCTCTGCTCACGTTCATCCCCCAGTTCTCCCAGAGCCTGCAGACCTACTCGGCTCTGACCGACGGCCTGCTATTGGTGCTCTTCCTTCGCTTTCTGCCCTCTGGCCTCTACGGCGGTGCTGTCGTCGGTATCCGTAGCGCTCTAAGAAGACTGACCGGGCTACGAGCGGCTCCGGACGCTGCTCCCATACCGGGTGGCCTTGTCACTGAGCAGGCAGGCACGTCCGAGCTGGCCGGCGGGCCAGGTTTGTTCGGCACACCGGAACAAGGTCCGGTTGCACCAGCGACGCCCAGCGTCTCCACTGCCGTCGGTCGCCCGGCGGCTGATGTCACACGTCCGGCGCTCGAAGTACGGGAGATCACCAAGACTTTTGGAGGACTAACCGCCGTATCAGACGTGAGTCTCATCGTGCCAGAAGGATCCATAGCCGCAGTGATCGGTCCGAACGGAGCGGGGAAGTCCACACTGTTTAACCTCGTGTCCAACCTCTACCATCCCGACCGCGGCCAGGTGCTGCTCGAAGGCGAAGCTATCACCGGTCTAGCACCAAATGCGATAGCAAAAAGGGGCCTGTTCCGGACGTTTCAGACGTCCCGGGTGTTCAGTGGCTTGACGGTCCTTGAGAACGTGCTGGTCGGGGCGTGCCGATACGAGAAGGCTGGTTATGCCGAGCAGTTGCTGTGGGCGAGAAGAGCCCGACGCGAGGAAGGAGAGATTCTCACCCGCGCCCGGGCGATCATGGAGGCTTTGGAGCTGGACCGCTGGGCCACCCAACCAGCCAACGTGCTTCCTCTCGCCGCCCAAAAGCACCTCGACATCGCAAGGGCCTTGATGTCCAAAGCTCGTGTGCTGCTCTTCGACGAGCCGGGTGCGGGCATGAACGACACTGAAACCATGGCTCTCGGGGCCCTCCTTCTAGCAGTCAGGGACTCGGGGCATACCATCCTCGTAGTCGACCACAACATGGCGCTTGTCATGGGAATCGCCGACCAGGTGACAGTAATGGACCGGGGTGCTGTCATAGCAAGCGGCTCACCCATCTCGGTTCAAGCGAACCCAGCCGTGATCGACGCCTACTTCGGCCAACCCCAACCGGCATAGCCATGCTGACGATAGAATCTCTCGAAGCAGGCTACGACCGGACCCCGGTTCTGCACTCCGTATCGATCAGCGTGCGACCGGCGAGCATCGTGGCGGTAATAGGAGCCAACGGAGCTGGCAAGTCGACGCTTCTGCGAGCCGTGTCAGGGCTCATAGTCCCTACGGCGGGCACCGTCAGCGTCGACGGCCACCGCGTCAGGTTCCGCTCGGAACGCGAAGTGGTGCAGGCGGGCATCTCCCACGTCCCCGAGGGACGGCAGGTGTTCGCCAACCTGACGGTGCGCGAGAGCCTGGGGCTCGGCGCCCACACGATCGGCCGTACCGGCGATATAACAGCGAGACTGGCGGACATGCTGGAACTGTTCCCCGAGCTCGGCTCGCGGATGCGCTCCTACGCCGGATCGTTGTCGGGAGGCCAGCAGCAGATGCTCGCCATCGCCCGGGGCCTCATGGCCGGGCCGCGCTACCTTCTTTTAGACGAGCCGTCTCTCGGCCTCGCCCCCCAAGTAGTGGACAAGATATTCGCCGCTCTGCGCTCCCTGCGCCAGCGTGGCGTCGGCATCCTCCTAGTCGAGCAGAACGGCCGGATGGCTCTCGCAAATGCAGACGAAGGCTGCCTGTTGGAACAAGGCCACCTGACCATGTCCGGTACTGGACGCAAGTTGGCGACCGATCCGTCAGTCATCGAGAAGTACCTCGGAGTGGGGACCGCCATAGGCGGCAGCACCCGCCAGATGGAGATCGCCGCGAAGCTGGCGACTGCTCTGCGTCTTTAGCGTTGCGCACCTTGGCGAGTATCCTGCGCGCCGACAGGGATCTGGTTGCGACAGCCGCGATGTCGCTCGTGTACTCGGCGTCACTGGCCATGCTCACGATCACCCTCCCGCTGCTGGCGCTCGCCGCCCACTACTCGCGGCCTCTCATAGGCGTGCTGACCGCCTTGTCGGCGGTCACGCAACTGGCGTCACGGCTCGGCTCGGCGAAAGCCATGCGCCGTGTCACCGACCGCAACGTCGTCGCCGGGGCATGCTTCACTATCGCCGTCTCTGCCCTGGTCCTTGTGTGGTCTCACCAGGTGATCCTCTTCGTGATCGCCGAGCTGATACAGGGCCTGGCTCGTGGGATGTTCTGGACCGGAACGCAAGCACACGTGGTCCGCAGCCGCCGTAAGGCCGTTGGGCGCCTCGCGACGGTCAACTTCGTGTCCAGCTTCGGCCTGCTAGCCGGGCCGCCGATCGCCGGGGTGCTATCAGCTCGGTCCTTTGCGACGGCACTGTGGGTCGCTGCAGCTCTCGGGCTGACTTCCGCGGTCATGGCGGCCACCCTTATGTCGCGTCTCGACGTCTTCGCCACGCCCAGCTCCGGGCCCCGCCAGAAGGTCTGGTCCTATCCCGGGGTCAGGGTCGGCTGCTGGGCGGGCACGACCGCAGGGGCGTGGCGCGGTCTCGTCGGCTCGTACATACCTGTAGCGCTGCGAGCAGCCTCTGAATCCTCGACTCTGGTCGGGATCATGGTCGGGGTCGCTAACGGAGCGAGTCTTGTAGGCACGGCCAGCATGGGTGTGATCGGCTCACGACGCACCCGGACGACCTTCGCCGCCGGCGTCCTAGCGGCGGGAGCTGGCGTGGCGCTCACGGGGATCACCGCCCACCAAGCCGTCCTCGTAGCTGCGTTCATCGCGTTGAGCGGCATCGGCGCCGGGATGCTCCAGACTCTCGGCCCGGCTACAGCCGCCACAGCCGTCGAGATGGACCGACGGGGCGATGCCGTAGCTGTGGCGGGAAGCTTCCGTGCCGGCGCGCTGTTCGTGTCGCCGCTCGGAACGGCTGCACTCCTCGACGTAGCATCTTTGCCGGCTGCTCTGTTGATCGCAGGGGCTCTGCTCGGCCTTCCGGTGCTCTCAGCTGCCAGGTCGAAGGATTGGCAGTCAAAGCCGGAGGTCCGGAAAAGTTCCGACGATCGCTTGCCTGCCAACCCTAAAAGGTAATACCATATGGTTTTCACTTCTGATTGGAGACACCGTGGCCAGAGAATACGCAAAGGGCGTTCTAGCTCCCTCCGCCAAAGCTCAATCCGAGCTTGCGGCTAGAGACCAGTTCAACAAGGACCATCCGCCTATTACCGGCCTCTCCTCCGGGGACGACCTGCGCAAGATGGAGCTCCCGGAGCGCCCATGGCGCAACAACCGGGGCCAGTGGTTTGACCTGGCCGACTACGAAGTTCTCTCGGCGCACATTGCCGAGTTGAAACCAGGCGGGGCCTCCAAGCGCCACCGCCATACCACCGAAGCATACCTGTACGTGGTCAAAGGTTTCGGCTTCTCGGTCATCAACTACGAGGGTGAGCCCGAGCAGGTCGTGGAGTGGTCCGAAGGAACCCTCTTCGCCCCGCCGCGCTGGGCGTGGCATCAGCACTTCAACCTTGATCCGGCTGACACGTCGCGTTACCTGGCGATCCAGGACACCGGGCTGGTCCGTACCATGCGCCTGCATCAGATCGAACAGCACTCGGTACAGTTGAGCATGGAAGATGCCCGGCGGCTGCTCGACGCATACAAGGACTCCCTGACAGCCACTCAGACAAGTGACGGCTGAGATCCGTGACGCCAAAGCACTGATAGTCGGAGCCTCCGTAGCCGGTGTCAGGGTCGCCCGCGACCTGCGCCGGCTCGGCTTCAACGGGCCGATCGTCATGACCAGCGCCGAAGAGCTACTCCCCTATGACAAGCCTCCCCTCTCCAAGCAGTATTTGGCGGGGGCCTTCGACGCTTCCAGGGTGTCGCTTCTCGACGCGACCGAGGTCGACGATCTGCAGATCGACCTGCGCCTCGGATCGCGCGCAGCGGAGCTGCACGCCCACGAGAAAGTCGTCGTCGATGCCAGCGGAGCTGAGTTTCCCTACGACGTCTGCGTGGTAGCAACCGGAGCGTCCGCTAGGCCGTCACCATGGGGAGGAGACAGACGCGTCCACCTGTTGAGAACCATCGCTGACAGCGACCGCCTCCGGTCTGGCCTGGCTGACAGTACCAAGGTTGGCGTGATTGGAGGTGGTCTGATCGGCTCCGAGGTCGCCGGCACGGCAGCGAAAGGCGGAGCGGAGGTGACGGTCATCGATCCTCTGACGTCACCAATGTCACGTCTCGTGGGTGAAGATGTCGCGCACGATTTCCTGACAGCCCACCACCGCCACGGTGTTACAACCCGCTTCGGCGTGGGGGTGGAGGCACTCACAGAGGATGACAGCGGCGTGGATGTTGTGCTGTCGGACGGCTCGAACCTGCGTTTCGACTTGGTGGTGGTAGGCATCGGCGCATCCACCAACGACGGGTGGCTAGCCGGATCCGGCGTCGAGACCGGCCAGGGCATAGAATGCGACCGCTTCGGGAGAGTTACAGGCCTTGAGGGCGTCTACGCCGCTGGCGACGTTGCAAGGTGGCCCCGGCCGCCCTTTGGGGAACCCCGGAGGGTTGAGCACTGGACCAACGCCGTCGAACAGGCAGCAACGGTCGCCGCGAACATCCTGCGACCGGCAGACCCGGTCGGCTACGACCCTGTCGACTACGTTTGGAGCGACCAGCACGACCTCAAACTTCAGCTCGTCGGATGGCCTGAGCACTCCAAGCTTTACTGTGTCGTAGGCCAGCGTGACAGGATGCCGCCACGCTACGCCGCCTTGTACGCCGACGAACGCGGCATCCTAAGCGGAGCAGCAACTGTCAACTGGCCGCGCGGTCTCGCCGAGTGCAGGCGCCTCGTCGCCGAACGCGTCCCTGTGGCCGCCGCCAAGCACCGCCTAGAGGCCCTCGCCACCCCAGCTGTCGCCCCTCCGGCCCTCTGACGGGACCGGACTACTTGAGCGCCTGAATCGTTCGGCAGGACTTTAGCCGCTTAGGGCCAACGTCGAGGTTTCGAAGATATCTTCGATGTCGACCCGGCTGGCCAATATTTTCT
>JAJZNG010000013.1:12581-35456 GCA_021847945.1 Actinomycetes bacterium
TCCACTGCGTAGGAGAGCAACTTTTCCAGCACCTCCCGGTTGGGCTCCACGCCGTAGGGTATCGGATCGGATCCTGTCGCGTCCCAAACCAGGCGGTTAGTCCTGTCCAGGCCGGTAAGTGTGTCGGCTTCGCAGGTAGCCAGATGTTGCAGGTACGGCTTCTTCGCCTCGACAAAAGCCTCGAAGATGGCTGGTGCGACTCCGGGGTTCGCTCTAAGGACCTCGTCTTTGATCACCACGAGATGGTTGACGGGGTACACGCCGCCGGCCTTGATGTCGTCTATCGCTGCTCGCTCAGGATCGGGGATCAAGCTGATCACCCTGGGGTCGTCGATGTCAGCGCCCACGACTGCGGCAAGGTCACCTTCGACCAGACGCTCTTGAAGGCTCTCCGCCGATCCAAGATCCACAACGTTGGTGGGCGGCTGGTATCCCAATACGTGCTCGTCACCGGAGCGAACCCAGGTGACCCTTTCAAGGTCTACCCCGTAGCGGTCTTTCAGGATACCTCTCCCCCACACTCCGGTCGTGACCGTGTAGCCCCGGTTGACGCCAACACGCCTACCTTCCAGGTCGCCCGGAGAAGACACGCCGGACCCGGCGGCCACCTGGGTAGCGCCATGGTGCAGACCCCTTACCAACATCACGGGTATCGCCGTAAAAGCGACACCCGCGGCTTTTGCGCAGAGGTAGGTAGTGACAGCCATCTCGCAAACGTCGAACTCCAGACCGCGCACCATGCGCCTGAAAGCCTGCACGAGGACAGGAACCTCCTCGAAGCGCAACTCGGCACCGTGGACTCTCACTTCGCTGTCCTTCAAAGCACGGTTGGCACCCTGAGTGCGCGTAACCGTGCGCAGGACCAAAGGTTCGCTCATGTGTTTCCTTTCGCCAAACGCTATCGTCGAGGTTAATGTCTAACAACCATACCTTCGCCGTCACCGGGCCAGTAGCTGTAGCCGCCGACCACAACGGCGTAGAACTGAAAGCTCTCATCGTGAGCCATCTCCTTAACGCCGGCATTGCGGTAGACGATCTAGGCACCGACGACCCTGACAGTGTGGTGGACTACCCACCCCTGTGTGCAAAGTTGTGCCGGCATGTCACCTCCGCCAAAGCCCAGTACGGGATTTTCATCGGAGGTACCGGGCAAGGCGAGGTGATCGCTTGTAACAAGATAAAAGGGATACGCGCCGGCGGATGTCATAACACCCTCACGGCCGAGGTGTCACGAGGAAACAACGACGCTAATGTTCTCGTCATCGGCTCGAAACTGCTAGGCCCTGCGCAAGCCTGGGACGTAGTCGAGACTTGGCTGTCGACCACGTTCAAAGGAGGTCGCCACGCCGAGCGCCTGGCAATGATCAAAAAGATCGAACAAGGCACCGACCTGTAGGCCCCGCCGCCACAACGCGCCACCAGCACAACGCGCCGCACCGTCGCGGTCAGCGTCGCTGACCGCGAATCTGCTTGGACGCTCTGACGTCGTTCGCGTACTCGCTCAACGCATCAAAGGCGATACGGGCGACGTTGGCATATGCGTCCGGCGGCTCGTCTATGCCGTCAGCTGAATAGCCAATCGCTGCATGGGCCATCCTCACCCGGCCGTCCAGCCATGGACCGCCGCCGAAGCCACCCATAACCGGTATGGACACCCCCGCTACTACGACTGGTCCCACGGTAGGGCCCGAGTTGGTGAAGTCGAGCACTGCCGCACCGGCGCCCTCAAGGGCTCTCGCCTGGGCGAGCATTTCGTCGGCGAGTTCAGACGACACGACAGCGTCCGGTGCCGCAGCGTTCGCGTAGGCGACACCGTGGCGTAACGCCGTTTGAGGGGTGATGCCGAACTGAGCAAACACGGGTATACCCGCCCGGACAACCGCTTCGACCCCATCGGTGAAGTCAGCGGCCCCATCGAGCTTAACCATGTCAGCACCACCCTCCTTTACCAGCCGCAACGCCGCTCTGACCGCCTCGCGGGGACCTTCCTGGAGTGGCCCGTAGGGGAAGTCACAGCTCAAGAGCGCCCGCTGCACGCCGGAGCGCACGGCCCTGCAAACGACGATCATCTCGTCGAGCGTCATGTCGAGAGGGTTGGCCCGCCCCCACAGGTTGGTTCCGACGGAGTCTCCGACCGATACGATGTCTACGCCGACCCGGTCAGCGATGCGCGCGATCTGGTAATCCCACGCGACGACCCCGACGAGTTTGCGTCCATCTCGCTTGGCAGAGATCATGTCTCCGACCGACACCTTGGTCACGGTTCCCCCACACAAATCACGCTCTCAAAGCGAGGAGTACCTCGCTTAGATCGTCGGGACCTGACGACACCAGCACCATGTGGCAGTACCGACGCATCTCCCTCAGGACAGCCCGCGGAGGACTTTCGATACCGGCGAGCACGATCCCTGCGACTGTCGCTCCGGCCTCGGCGGCTGCCCGGCCGAGCAGTGCCGCGCTTTGCGCCGAGTTGTCCTCGGAGGCCACCAGGACGGCCAAATCCACCCCGCTGAGCGCTTCGTGGGCGTCGAAGGGTTTGCCGTCTAGGTCGGACACGACTGCCGGCTCCCCTCCCACGCCACCGGCTACGAACACCGCTAGGCGGTCGGAGAGCTGCGACCTACACGACGATGCCACGGGAACCGCCGGGAGGTCCAACGCGACGAGAACGGTAGAGCGTTCGCAGACTACCGGCGCCGGTATCCGATAGGCCGCCTCGCGTGACGTCGCCGCCAGGGCGCAGCTATTGGCGAGGATAGGCCGGTGTGCCACCGGCTCAGACCGAGACGTGGGCCACCCCCGGCCGTACCGCCGTCGCTTCGGGGGCAAGTTCTTCGAGGGGGACGTCGACGGGCGCTACCGCAGCGAACGAGCGCACCCGTTGGTGGGCCGTCTCGACTCCAGGCGGCACGGTTCCGTTCTCTTTGAGAGCTAGTGCCGCCTGACGAAGCTTGTGCCGGGCTTTGACGATACCGACGTCGGTGGCGACAAGCCGCTCCTTGGTGCGGTCGACGATGGGACCCATGCTTTCTTGGAGGGAGCCGTCTTGGATCGCTATACCTTTCACGCCCGAGTAGGTGTCTCCCCGGCGTTGGGCTTCGCGGTCTATGAGGTAGTCGTTGTCCTTGTTGGCGAGAGGCCGGTACGTACCCGGGACGTATTCGTTGTGCACTCCGTTGCCGGCTTTCATCGCTTCGACCTCGGCCTCGGCCAGTGGTCGCGCCGGGTGATAGTCGAACGTGTAGACCCAGCAGTTCTCGTCGTCAATGGGCACCCAGAAGTGGCCGTGCACCGGGTGGTCGGCGCGAGGTGGAACCATCGTGAAGTTCGGGAGCACCCAGGGCGTCACCCTCCAGTAGAAGTTTCCCTCCTCGGCGTTGCGTCTCGCACCGATGAGCAGGCCCCCTTCCACGTCGACCACCTCGAAGTGCGGTCTCAGGTCGTTCAGGTTGTAGATGTTGCCTACCGAACCTTTGAAAAGAGGGTCGTCACGAAGGCCCGAGGAGTGCAAGAACGAAACGTGGCTGGAGTCGATCCCGCCTTCCAACGCCTGTAGCCAGTTACATTCCTGCCAGCGCTTCGACGTGAAAGACTGCTCCGGGGGGACGGTCGCAAACTCGTATTCGGGAAGGTCGGGGGTCGACTCCGATGGACCCATGTAGGTCCAGAGGATGTCGCCGACCTTGACGAGCGGGTATGCAGTCATCTTGACCCGCTCGCAGAAGGTGCTCCCAGGTGGCTCGGCGGGCACCTCGACGCACTGTCCGGTCACGTCGAACTTGAACCCGTGATAGGGGCAGCGCAGTCCCGACTCCTCGTTGCGACCGAACCACAGCGAGGCGCCCCTGTGGGCGCAGAACTCGTCTATAAGCCCGTAGCGGCCCTGGGTGTCCCGGAAAGCCACCAAACGCTCCGAGAGGATCTTCACCCGCACCGGGGGGCAGTCGTTTTCGGGTAGCTCTTCGGCGAGCAGGACCGGCATCCAATATCGACGGAATAGGTCGCCCATCGGCGTCCCCGGCCCGGTTCTGGTGAGCAACTCGTTGTTTGAGTGTGTAAGCATCAGTCCTCCCTTTTCGAAAAACGGCTGATCGGACCGCAGTGACGCACTCGGCGTCCTCCGGCTAGTCGAGAATTGTTATGGCCCGAGCGGGGCAGTCAAGGGCTGCCGCTTCGACAGCGGAGCGAAGTTCCTCGCCAGGGTTCTCCTGCAATAGCCTGACGATCAGCGCCTCTTCCGGTATCTCGAACACCTCCGGAGCGTCAGCCACGCAGTTCGCGTAGCCAAGGCACTTGTCCAGGTCCACCACTACTTTCACGGCCATCCAGTCCTCGAAGTCTCCGCCCCTGTCGTGGGCACGCCTTGGTCAAACCAGCCCAACAGCTGGTCCGATTATCATACCATATGCTTGTTGAGCGCGCCGCATTGGGTCCCAGGGATGCCTGTGGCCTAGGCTGTGGTCGTGGAGCTATCAGATGACGTCGGCGGTCGCTCGGCTGACGACCTCACGACCAGCGTAACTTTGTTCACACCAGTTGCATCGGGGCGTATTTCAGAGCTAATAGCAGACCAGATACGCGGCCTGGTCCGGGAAGGCCAGCTACGGCCGGGGGACCGGCTTCCATCCGAGCGGGACCTCTGCCAGCAGTTCGGCGTGAGCAGGGTGACCGTGAGAGACGCCCTGCGCCTCTTGGAGGGCGCCGGCATGATCGACACCAAAGTCGGCGCCCGCGGGGGCGCTTTCGTGAAGATGCCCACCAGCGCCAAGATCGGCGAGGGCATAACCGACATGCTTTCGATGGCAGCCCTCCACGCTGACGAGGTTACGGAAGCCCGGATGGTCCTAGAGATGGGCTTGGTCCCGCTGGTGTGCGAGCGAGCCACATCGACAGACCTCGAGGAGCTAAACGACATCTGCGATCGGGCTGAGGCTGCCCTGGCGGCCGGTCATCACGACATCAACTTCTCCACCGAATTTCACATCCGCTTCGCGGTAGCGGCGCACAACCGCCCGCTCAGCTTTTTGGTCGAGTCCTTGCAGGTCCCGCTGCGCCACTCCTTGGAGGAGGCCCAGGCGGTCGCGCCGAGGATGGGCCGGCCCGGGGTGGCAGAGCATCGTGCTCTGGTAGAAGCGGTGACAGCCCACGACGTCGAAGCTGCCAGGGGCATCATGTCGAGGCACCTGGGGCGTACGGCGAGGCGGGTGAGGACCAAAGCGTCTTCCGCCCCCGAGACTAACCGGGCCGGATAGCCGGCAGCTCTAGCGGGCTGCCGATCTCTGCCAGCCGATACTGCCTTCGGCTACTTCCCCCTGCTTAAGTAGCCCCGATGGGGCTCCGATGCGCCTGATGTGGGTCGAAGCTTTTACAGGTTCTACGTAGCGTTGGTTGCTGCTTCTGCGACAGCGGTGATATCGCTTCCCCGTAGCGCTGCGCTGCACGGCAGCTTCGGCGAGTTGCCCACGATCGCCGCCCTGCCTGCCGCCGTCATGGCGGCTTGCCTGCTGGCTTCGGTATCACTGCTTGTCGCCGCGTGGCGCGCTGCGCTGGCGGAGTTGGCCCTCGTGGGGGCGGCTTTGAGCGCCCTCGCCTCCCTGAGCGTCCTTCAAACCCTCGCTACCCCCGGATTCATTAGGACAGGGCCGGGGTTGGCGTTCAGCGCCGGAGCGGCAGCTCTCCCGGCCGCGGCGCTGCTCCTGGCCCCCATGCTGGTCGGCGCGTCGACACCGGGTCGGGTTCTAGGGCGCCACTGGAAGGGCTGGTCTGTGCTTACTTTGGTCGCCCTCGGCGCAGGTGGCGCCGCCGCATGGATTTCCCCGCCGGCATGGCTCCCGGCTGGAGGCACCGTTGGCGCCGGCGTGCTCGGAGCTTTCGGCGCGATCGGCGCCACCGCTGTTGCCGCCCGGCTCCTACGCCTGCACGGGGCCGTCAGCGATCGGCGCTTCGTGGTGGTGGCGATCTCCGTAGCTGCCATCGCGGCTATCCATATAGCATCGGGCTACTCCTCGGTCGGATCGGCATCGTGGTGGGCTGGATGGGCCTTGGAACTGATCGGTTTCGCTGCCGTGACCGCCGCCGGAATCTCGCTGACACGAAACGGGGCTGCCGTCACCGCCGTCCTCAGGGTGGCATTGAACCACGATCCGCTCAGCACTCTGGAAGTTTGCGCATCGCGAGAGGTTGCAGAGTTCGTCGAGGCGCTCTCCAGTCGGGAGCCCTACACCCACGACCACGCTCTGCGCGTCGGAGAGCTTGCCGCCAGAGTCGCCGAGCGGGCCGGGCTGCCCGCCCGTCGTATAAGAGACGCAGGGATCGCCGGCGTCCTCCACGACATCGCTTCGGTCATGCCCGCTACAAGTTCTCCACCTGTCGCAACACTCGGTCCAGCGCGCAAGACCAGCGGGCCGGGCACGCGCGCCGAGAGTAGCGCGGCGATCCTACGAGGTTCACCCGTGCTGGCCAGCGTGGCCGACATCGTGCGCTACCAACACGAGCGCTTCGACGCAGCCGTAGAGGAGGGGACCGGTCCGGCTGTCCGGCCCTGCACCAGCTCGCCTTTCGAGGCTTTCTTGGTAGCCGCGTGTGATGCGTGGGACGCGATGGTCCATGACCGCTCCTACCGCAACGGGATAGGAGCCGAGCAGGCCCGCCGGGCGTTACTCGACGGGGCCGGGTCCCGTTGGCATCCCGAAGCAGTCCGCCTCGTGCTCGCAGAAGTCGCTGCCACCCAGCCGATCCCGACCTCTGCAGCGACTTGGACCTTGGGCGCCAACCCTCCCAGCCACGCGGGATACCTGGGCGCCGAAACCCCGGTCCATTTCGGATCGGTCTGCCCAGATGCCCTTGCTCAAGCTTGGGATACCCCGGCGGGACACACCAGAAAGTCCACCGGGCCTTCCAAGGACCCCTTCGACGATTCCTACGACGACGGACTGAACCCCCGCTTGGACCAGCTGAGCGAACTGCTGCGCTCCCAGAAGCGCTTCCGGACAGCCTTCGAGCAGGCCCCGATCGGAATGCTAATCGTCGATCCTGCTGGCAAGATTCACTCCTGTAACAGCGCGTTCGAGACCCTCCTTGGCTTCGAGGATCCCGCCGCTGGCACGACCGCTATCGACTTGGTCTCCTCCGCAGACCGTCGCAGCGCCCTGCGCTGGGTTGCTAGCCTGCGGCGCCGCCCTGACTACGTGTACTCGTGCGACCTGCGCCTGGAGCACCGAGGGTCAGGCGCTATACCGGTGCACGTCGCCGGGAGCGTAATCGAAGAGGAGGACAGCTCGCTGTTCTACCTGATACACGTCGTCGATCTGAGTGAACGTCAGCGCATGGAGTTGGAGCTGCGCCGCCAGGCCTTCATCGACCCTCTGACCGGGCTGCTCAACCGGCGCGGCCTGCTAGCGGCAGGCCCCGAGCTGATACGACGCAACCAGATTCAAGGTCAGACCACGACGGGCGTCTTCATAGACCTGGACGGGCTGAAGGCCATTAACGATACGCTCGGCCACGAGAGCGGAGACCAAGCCATCGTCGACGTCGCTACCGTCATCGCCTCGGCATTTCCCGCCAGCAGTCTCTTCGCCCGCCTAGGCGGGGACGAGATGTTCGTCCTGACCAGCCTCGCGACCCCCGACCCTGACGCTCTGAGCGCAGCGCTGCGTTCGAGACTGGCCCAGCACGCCGTCACAAGAGGGCGTCCCTACAAGCTGTCGGCGAGCGCAGGAACTTCCGCCCACCGAGGAGACAGCGACAGCATCGCCAACCTCATCGACCGTTCTGACCAGGACCTCTACGCACGCCGGCGCGTGGAGCGTAACCCTGCGAACCGCAGGAACAGCGGCGGTTCCCACAGCAGGCCGCCGCTGCAAGAGCCGGCGATGTCCGGTCACGACGCCTCCCGATGATCGGATTCCCAGGCGGCCGTGCAGTTACGCAAGGCGGCGACCGTCCTAGGCCAGCGCGCCTGATCTCAGGCTTGAGACGCCGCCGGAGTGACCGCCATGCGGCGTCGGCTCACCTGGGAGCTAGGTCCGGTGTGCGAACCCGGCTAGTTCTGATAGCGATAATTCCCCTGACCGCACTCGTCGCCCTGTCGGCACCCGTCGTCGCCACCGCCCACAGCCAGATGGACACGACTAAGGCTGCGCGAGCCGCCGTCAGATCCGCCGGCATGTCGATGCAACTCGACGCCGACGTCGCAGCAGAGGAGTCCTACTCGCTCGCCAAGGTTACGCTCTCCCACTCTCCCAGCTCGCTCTCTGAGGGCTCGGCTCAGCTCGCCAGGCTCATCACCAAGAAGCTGACTTCAGCCCAACAGGCTACGGACATGGCGCTGAGCTCCATGCCACTGGCAGAGGCACAGAAGGTGTCTGCCCCTCTCTACACGCAAAGGGCACAGCTCGCCGCCGGATCGGCCACCCTGGGCGGAGAGATCCGCCTTTCTGGGGAGGCCTTCGCAGCGGCGGAAAGCTGGGCATCCCAGCTGCTGCTGAACGCCGGCGAGCTGATCCTGAACGTCCCCTCCCAGCAGAGGACCGCTCTCAGTCTGCTGGCTTCCGTCGACGTCCTCGGAGTGGTCGAGACCTCGACCGGCCAGCTCATGGCACTGAGCGAAGCGTGGTCCTCGACGCCGGCGCAGCGGCCGAAGGCGACGCTGGCACTGGCGCTGGCCCGATCCCAAGGCGAGTTCGACCTGGCCGGCCAGTCGCTGGCGACCTCGGGGGTACCTCAGCTTGAGGCAACTTGGAAGGCTTTCACGGCGAGCAGCTCCTACAGCGGCTTCGGGGACCTCGTAAACCGGGTGTCCTCGCTGGCCCAGACCGGCGGGGCGACAACTGGAGGAAACTCTCTAAGCGCTACATCCTTCGCAGAAGGCCTGTCTTCCACGAGCGGCTACTGGTCGACACTCCAAGGCCTGTCGGCGAAAGCCGCTGCGTCTTCTCTTGACGCCATAAGCGCACTGTCGACGGCTGCCGCCATCAGGTTCTGGCTGTGGCTTTTCGTCGTCGTCTTGGCTGTCGTGCTCGCGCTCGGCGGAGCCGTTACCGTCGCTCGGGGCATATCGAACCCCCTGGAACGCCTCGCGAGCGCTGCCCTTGCGGTCGTGCGCGGGAGCCTGGAGGTCGAGTACCTCGCCCCGGTCGGGCCTCGCGAAACCGTCCTGGTTGCGGACGCTTTCAACTCATTGATGTCCAACCTTCGCCTCCTCGAAGCCAAAAGCGAGGCGTTGTCGAGATGCGACCTCGACAACGAGCTACTGGACTCTCCGCTGCCCGGGCGTATCGGGGCCGCCCTCCAGGGTTCCTTTCGAGCCCTCGCCGACTCCGTGCGCGAACGCACTGAGCTGCAGGAGCGGCTCGCCTTCGAAGCCACCCACGACGCGCTCACGGGACTGACCAACCGCTCCGCTCTCGTGGAGCACCTTGAGCGCCTGCTCGAGCGCGCCGACGAACACCCGAGAACTGTCGCTGTGTTCTACATGGACCTTGACAACTTCAAGCGAGCCAACGACCTCCACGGCCACCGGTGCGGAGATCACGTTTTACGCCAGGTCGGGCGCCGCCTTACTTCGACGACCCGAAGCCACGACTTGGTCGCGCGAATAGGCGGTGACGAGTTCGTCGTCGTCGCCGACGGGATCTCCTCACTCCGCGAGGCGGAGTACCTGGCCCTCCGTTTCGTCGCCTGCCTCTCCGAGCCAGTCAAGTGGGAATCGCTCAGCCTTGAGGTCGGCACGTGTGTGGGTATAGCCCTGAGCGCAGGCCCCTGTGTCGGCGCCCTCGACCTACTGGCCCGGGCCGATCTCGCGCTCTACCAGGCCAAGCAGCGTGGCGGCTCGTCGATAGGAGTCTTCGACGAGGAGGTGCAGCAGCGTCTCGCTATCAGCGACGGCGTCGAGCGCGACCTTCGCGACGAACTAGCCGGTGACGCCGGCGGTCTCACACTGTTTTACCAGCCCCTGGTCAGTACGAACATGGAGTTGTGTGGTCTCGAAGCTCTGATCCGCTGGCAGAGGGCTGACCACGGTCCGATGTCGCCGGGAGAGTTCATACCTGTCGCAGAGGCGAGCGACCTGATAGTCGACTTGGACAACTGGGTTCTCCACGCAGTGATGCGCCAGATGCACGAATGGAAGGACCATCCCGTCCTCGGATCGCTGAATGTCGCTGTGAACATCTCAGGCCGGCACCTGCGCGGTAAGCGTCTCATAGGCGACCTGCGCTCCGCCGTTGAAGCCACCGGGGTGACGCCGGACCGGATCACCCTGGAGATCACCGAGACAGTGATACTCAACGACCTCGAATCAGTGGCATCGCAGCTAACAGAGGTCCACGATCTCGGGTTCGGGGTGGCGGTCGACGACTTCGGAACCGGCTACACCTCGCTCGCTCATCTTCGCCACCTGCCGGTGGACACGATCAAGATCGACCGCTCCTTCGTGTCTGGCGTTACCGACAGCGACGCAGCCTGCTTGGTGAGGTTGATAAGCGACCTCGCCCGGAGCCTTGACATGACCACGGTGTCCGAGGGAGTGGAAACTCCCGAACAGCTCGAAGCACTCCGCGAGATCGGGACGGACGCTCTCCAGGGATTCCTGATCGCACGACCGATGCCACCGGCCCTACTGCATTTCTGGTGTGAAGGAAGGATGGTCGCACCGGGAAGGCCCCGACGTCGCTCTTGACGGGGCGATCCAGGTGCGAGACCGGCGACGTGGCGGGCGCAGCGATAGACGTTGGGCGCCTCCTTACACTAAGACGTTCGCTAGGCTCGAAGAGTGACCGAACCCGCATCGCCTTACGCTGACCGGATGACATCTCAGATGACAGACCTGGGCCTTCTAGACGAAGCGCGAAGTTTCTCCGACGAGACGGTTCGCATTCGCCGGGCGATCCACGCCGAACCGGAGATCGGGCTCGAACTTCCACGCACCCAGGAATTAGTTGCCGAGACGTTGGCGTCTCTCGGCATAGAAAGCCGAGCCGGAACGAGTTGCAGTTCGCTCGAAGCGGTCGTCGAAGGCGACAAGGACGGACCCACCGTACTGTTGCGCGCCGATATGGACGCCTTGGAGATGCCCGAGGACACCGGCTTGGAGTTCTCATCCAAGCACGGCTCTCGGATGCACGCCTGCGGTCACGACGCCCACACCGCCATGCTCTTGGGAGCAGCGAAACTTCTTGTCGGACACCGCAAGGATCTCGCAGGGCGTGTCGTGCTCATGTTCCAGCCTGGCGAGGAAGGACACGACGGGGCGAAGGCGATGATCGACGACGGCCTCCTCGAACGCTACGGCGCCTTCGACGAGGCGTTCGCGATCCACATTTCCTCGGTGCTGCCGAGCGGACTTCTGGCGTGCAAACCCGGGACGATCATGGCCTCGGCCGACGAGTTCCGCGCCGTCGTGACCGGCAAGGGGGGTCATGCGTCGATGCCCCACGACGCAATCGACCCGGTCGTCGCTGCCTGCCACGCTGTTACGGCGGTCCAGTCAATGGTGACGCGGAGGATTCCGGCTTTCGACCCTGCGGTCGTCACGGTATCGACGATCCACGCCGGCACAGCCACTAACGTGATCCCCGAGTCCGTCGCGCTCGGAGGCACGGTCAGGGCCGTGTCCGACCACACCAGAGCACTTGTGCTGGATGCTTTGGCGAACGTGCTGTCGAGCACGGCCGCAGCTCACGGCTGCAATGCAACTATGCGGATCGAGGGGCACAGCTACCCTGTCACTGTGAACGACGCCGGTTACGCCGGGCACACCCTCGACGTGGCCAGGGCGCTTCTGGGTCCCGGGCGCGCCGTCGAAATGCCGACCCCGGTCATGGGCGCCGAGGACTGGTCTCACGTCCTGCGCCAGGTTCGTGGCTCCATGGCCTTCCTCGGCGCTTCGCCGCCCGGGGTCGCGCAGCCGGCACCGAACCACTCCAACCGCTTCGTCATCGACGAGACGGCGATGCCGTCGGGGGTAGCCATGTACGCAGCTATGGCCCTAAGCGCGTCCAGCGGGTCAGCCCGATGAGCGAATCCGTCGCGTCGGTGCCCGACTGGCCGGGTCTCGAAACGACAGTCGGGGACATGGAGGTGCTCCGCCGCAGCGCTGAACGCTTCGGGGAGTTAGGTATCCTGCTCCCCACCTTCGAGGAGCTCACCGACCCCGCCAGGATCGCCCCAGAAGTGACAGCAGCCCTGCTAGATGTGGACCCCGACGACGCTCACCCGCTCAACTTGTTCCGTGTCCACTGGCGCAACGACGCGTCACGGCGCAAAGTCGTATCAGTCCCCGGGCACGTCGTGCTGCCCCCGGAGATGACTGGGGTCGGATCACCTATCGTGGTGATGCTCGGAGATAGGTTCCCCATGATCGGCGCTCACAAGGTTCTTGCCACCTACGGCTGTCTAGCCCCGAGGATCATCACCGGGCGATTCGATCCGACCTCGGACCGCGCTGTGTGGCCGTCGACTGGCAACTACTGCCGGGGCGGGATCGCCGTGTCACGCCTGATGGGATCGCGAGGCGTGGCCGTCCTGCCCGAGGGCATGAGCCAGGAACGCTTCGACTGGCTGAAAGCGTGGGTCCAGGCGAAAGAGGACATAGTCGCCACGCCAGGTACCGAGAGCAACGTCAAGGAGATCTACGACCGCTGCGCCGTGCTCGCCCGAGACCCTGACAACGTCATCTTCAATCAGTTCTCCGAGTTCGGTAACCACCTAGCCCACTACCAAGTGACCGGCACCGCCTTGGAGGCGGTGTTCGAGCACGTTCACGCTCAGCGGCCAGGGTCGCGCCTTGCTGCGTTTGTGTCCGCCACTGGATCAGCGGGAACTCTCGGAGCCGGCGACTACCTAGCCGAGCGCTACGGCTCCAAGGTGGTGGCGGTCGAAGCCGTGGAATGCCCGACGATGCTCTACAACGGTTTCGGCGAGCATAACATCCAGGGGATCGGGGACAAGCACATACCTTTCATCCACAACGTGTACCACACCGACGTCGTCGTCGGAGTCAGCGACAAGGCCACTGACAGCCTCGCCGTAGCTTTCAACTCCAAAGAGGGCATCAACCACCTTTCTGAGGCTCACGGGGTGGCTGACGAAGTCCTGTCCGCCTTGGAGCACTTCGGCCTTTCGAGCATCTGCAACGTCATAGCAGCCGTCAAGACGGCGAAACTTCTGGGTCTGGGTCCCGACGATGTCATCGTCACCGTCGCCACCGACGGGGCCGCCCTGTATCGAAGCGAGCTGAGGCGTATCGAAGCGCGAGACTACCCGGACGGCTTCGGTCGCGCCGAGGCCGCCGAGGCTCTGGGCCGCCATCTTTTCGGGGCCGGAACCGACGACACCCTCGAAACCCGCCAGATCGACCGGGCGAGGATCTTCAACCTCGGCTACTACACCTGGGTGGAACAGCAAGGTGTCAGCGTCGAGAGGTTCGAGGCGCGTCGCAGCCAGGACTTCTGGCGTTCCATCAGACAGGTGCTGCCAGTCTGGGACGACCTGATCCGGGACTTCAACGCCCGCAGCGGGGTGACCGTAGGCTGAGGTTCTGATCGGTGGAGATGACCTGCGGCGGTTGCGGGACGGTGGTGGACGGGATCGGCGCCTACCCTTTTCGCTGCCCGAATTTCGCTCTAGGCGACGTGGACCATGTCCTCGTCGCCCCGCCGCCGTGTCCCACCGGCAGCGAGTGGCCGGCATGGCCAGCGGATCGGTCACACGACGACAATCCCTTCGTCAGGTTCCGCGAGCTGCTCGACTGCTACCGCCGGTCGTCGGCAATCGGAATGACCGAAGCGCGATATGTGGATATCGTCAACGACCTGGCGGGCCGTATCGAAGCCATAGACGGGAACAAGCTGGGCGCGACACCACTAACGCGCAGCGGCTACATTTCGGACTTCTACGATTTCGCCGCCGGCGGGGGTGTGTGGGTTAAAGACGAGACGTCCAATGTGGCGGGTAGCCACAAGGTCCGTCACCTTGTGGGCATCATGGTCCACCTTCTGGTGAGCGAAGACGCCGGTATAACAGACCGTAGAAGCAGACCAGACCTGGCAATCGCCAGCTGCGGCAACGCTGCCCTCGCGGCGGGAGTCGTCGCAGCAGCCGCCCGGTGGAGACTGAAGGTGTACGTGCCAACCCACGCCGACCCCGAGGTCATGGCGAGGCTCGCTGCCCTCGACGCAGTGGTCATACCCTGCGAGCGCCGGGCCGGGGAGGCCGGCGACCCCACTTATCGGCGCCTGCTTGAAGGCCTCGGGGACGGTGACATCGCCTTCACCTGCCAAGGAGACCTGAACGCCCTGTGCCTAGACGGCGGGCGAACTATCGGCTACGAGGCCATATCCGACGCTGTGGCGGCCGGTGCCGTGCCCGATCACGTGGTCATCCAAGTGGGTGGCGGTGCACTGGCCACGAGCTGCATCAAGGCTTTCGCCTACGCAGCGCAGGCCGGTGTGATTGCCGGCATGCCGAGAATTCATACTCTCCAGCCTCTGGGGGCCCATCCGCTGGCACGTGCGTTCACACAGCTGAAGGACCGGGCCGGGCCCTCCCCATCTGCTGAAGAAGTGGCCGGTCTGCTCGGCGAGGCGGCCCGACACAGGTCGCTCTACATGTGGCCGTGGAATGAGCCTCGAAGCGTGGCGTCGGGGATCATCGACGACGAGACCTACGACTGGTTGGCGGTGGTCAGGGGAATGCTCGAAACCGGGGGATCAGCGCTCGTAGCCGGCGAGCAGGAGCTCGTCGACGCGCACACTCTGGCAGCGAAGGCCGGCTTCGCCGCTTCCGCCACCGGCGCTGCTGGGCTCGCCGGTCTCGCACAGCTCGTAGGCAGCGGCGAAGTGGCAACGAGTGACAAAGTCCTGGTTCTCGCCACCGGGCTCCGCTGACCCGGGGTTGCCAAGCTGGAATCCCCGACGGTTCCTCACGGATCGTCAGGACGCTGCGGTCTCCTCCAAGATGGCGGAGACGTCGAACTCCAAGTCGACCTTGTCGCTTACCAGCAGACCCCCCGCTTCGAGTGGGGCGTTCCAGGTGACTCCCCAGTCGCTGCGCCGGAGCGTCGAGCGACCTTCGAAGCCGACCCGCTGACGGCCTTCTTGGTCTACTACGGTCCCCGTGTAGTCGAGCTCGACGGTCACCGGTCGGGTCACACCTTTTACCGTCAGGTCCCCTCTGACCCTGTAGCGGGCGTCACCTTCTCCTGACACGGAGGTAGATCGGAATGTGATCTCAGGGTAGTTGTCGCAGTCCAAGAAGTCCGCGCTTCGCACGTGCGCGTCGCGATCCTCGTTGCGGGTGTCTACGCTCGACGAGTCGATCCGAAGGGACAGGTGCGACCTAATCGGGTTGTCAGCGTCGAAAAAGCCCTCGCCGTCGAAAGAGTTGAAAGAACCCCTCAGCTTCGTGACCATGGCGTGGCGGGCGACGAAGCCAATCCTGCTATGAGTCCGGTCGAGCAGGTAGGTCCCGGTGACAGTAGTCGAGATCTCGTCCATTTTCCGATGTGCTCCAATCCACGTTCGACCTTGCCGGTGGCGCCGCTACAGCGGAGGCGTAAGACCAGCTTCTTCTCGATGACTCTGCCATGGCCTGGCGTTGCGCGCTAGGGGCTATCGGCTCTTTGTGGGCCAGCCTCTTGGCGATCCGCCGCCTTATGGCTACTGCTGACGTGCCCGCTGGGGAGCGTGGCGGTCCGTCCCGGAGCGGAACGGGTCCCGGTCCTGTGACGCTCCAGCCAGAGCGAGCGGGCCGGTCCCGGCCAGCTCGGCGGCCTCGGCCGCCTCCCCTCCGTCGTGGGCGGCGGCGCCTGCGGTCGGCTCTGCAGCTTTCAGCCCGGTACCTTGCGGCAACGTGTGCTTGACAGCCTCCAGCAGCGCAAGGCCCTGGGTGGCCAAGCCAGCCACGACCTCGGCCACTCCGTCCGCCCCGTTGAGCACGGTTAGGTTGGCGTGGGAGAGGCTGTCGGCTGCCGCTCGGAGCATGTCGGGGAGCTGCGCTATGAGCTGCTGGTCTAAGGCGACCCGGTCGTGGGCGGCTCCGGCCTCGCCGAGACGGCGGAGTCTCTCCGCCTCGGCCTCGGCGAGAAGCTTGATCCGCTGCGCCTCGGCTTGGGCCGGTCTTATGACCTCAGCTATAAGCTCCCGTTCGCGGAGCTCAGCGTTGCGCTCCGCTAGGGCCGTCTGGGCCTCTAGGACTTCCTGGGTTGTCTGGGCTTGGGCGAGGGGACCGGCCTGAGCCGCCTGGGCTTGGGCCCTGTCCACCTCGGCTTGGAAGCCGGCGCGTGCCACGGCCGTCTGGCGTTCGAACTCCGCCTGGTTACGCCGAGAGATCTGCTCCGCCTCCGCCGACGCCTGGTCAGCCTGGGCTTGAGCGACCCGTGCGGCGCGCTGCACCTGGGCGACGTGGGGAGCAGCGAGCGCTTTGATGTAGCCGGAGCCCATGTCGTCGATGCTCTCGATCTGCAACGCGTCGACCACCAGACCTATCTTCGACATCTCCACTTTGGATGCTTCCAGAGCCTCCTCGGCGAGGCGTTGACGCTCGCGGATTATCTCCTCGACGGTCATCGACCCGAT
The DNA here is from genome assembly GCA_021847945.1 of Actinomycetes bacterium. GTDB lineage: Bacteria > Actinomycetota > Acidimicrobiia > Acidimicrobiales > Palsa-688 > JAJZAM01. The sequence continues at coordinate 29,159 of JAJZNG010000013.1, forward strand.
GATGGAACGGAGATGCCCGGCGAAGATACGTCCGGTTAGTACGCTCATCTTCTCCTCGGCGGCGAGGAATCGCTGAGCGGCGTTGGCTATGCCCTCCGGGTCGCTGCCGACCTTGAAAGCGATTACCGCCTTGACGTTCACGGCTATCCCCTGCTTGGTCACGCACTCCTCGGCCACCTCCGCCTCTTGCATGGACAAGGTGAGGTAGTTGACTTTGGAGCGAAGCGGCACTACGAAAGCCCCGTGCCCGGTCACGATACGAAACGGAAGCGAACCCCGCTTGCCGCCGCTTATTAGAAGCGCCTGATCAGGCCTTGGAACGTGCCAACCGAACATCGCTGCTCCTATCTCGTTTCTGACTTCTCAGCCGGGGGTTTCTCCCGGCTGACATTCGGAGGGTCCAGCGCCATGCCGGCACCCGGTCCCTCAGCCCGCAAAGGCCGTTACGTCGACCACCCGACCGGGCCGCGAAGCGACCACCAGAACCTGTGAGCCAGCCGGAACCGCTTCGTCGCTATAGGCGATGAACGGCTCGGATCCACCTCGGACGCTCAGGAGGACCTCACCCGGCCTGCCCGGTCCGGGTATACGCATACTCAGATGGCCGATCGAGCCGACGAGTTGGTTGCCCAATGGACTGTCCATACTTCTGGTAACGCTACCACCCTGATCGCGCTAGTCGACGGTCGAGGCGAGCCAGCCTGACCGTCGACCCGGGTCGTGAGGCCACAAAGGCGACCATGGGGGACACGACGCTTTTTGGGCCGGCGACGACCAGGTACTCGACGTTCCTGAGATGCGAGACCCGACCGACCTTTTCCCCGCTCGGGTTGTAGATGCCGATCTGCGCTCCCACGTAACGCTTGGAGTCGAAGGCGAGCACCTCCACGTGACCTCGCACCGTGCACATGTCGACGAGGTCCTCGGGTGCTACCCACGACTCGTCGTTGTAGGAGACGACGACGACCCGCGCGCGGACGTCGGCGATGAGGCGGCGAAGGGCTTGGGGCATCTCACGTTTTCGGTTGAAGACGCTCTTGGTGGAGTCGTCGCGGCTGTCGACGCGCTTGCAGGCTGTCCCGTAGTGCTCGGGCGAATCCCAGGCTACGAGAGTTTCCCAGATGTGGTAGTTCGTGTAGTACCGGTGCTGGTTGTAAGGGGGGTCGAGGTAGGCGAGGTCCACGGGGTCGAGGCTGGCGGCGACCGTCGCCGCGTCGGCCCGCAGCGCCCGGCCGGGACCGGCCAACAGCACGGGGACTCGCAACTCGAGGGGCTTAAACGAACGCGGTGCCCACTTTTTGACATACGCCATCTGCAGTCCTGTAGTCGAGTCCACCCGGTCGGCCGCCTCTATAAGAGAGCAGAGCAGTATCGGCCTGATCGGACTGTCAGAGAAGTCACGGTCGATACGATCCCGGATGACGTCGATGCGCTCCCCGTTGAAAGGCTGGAAGAACCTGGAACGCTCGCAGAAGGTCTCGGTGAAATAGCCGGGGGCGCCTTTCAACGCGTTGAGGTAACCGACGGCCTCCGAGAGGCCTTGCACGTCCACCTGATCGGCGTCGCATTGGATGTAGCAGCGGGCCAGAACCTCCGAGTAGCGTGCCGTGTCGACCGCTGTCACCGCCACGCCTTGACGCTTGAACTCTTGGGCGACCCGGGTAGTACCGGTGAATAGATCCAGGGCGCTCGCAGCACCCGATGACCGAGCGAGCTCTCCCAGGATCGGCACGAGGAGCCTCTTAGAACCGAGGTACTTGATCAACTTGGGTTCGCCGGCCTCCATGAAACGCTTCGCAGGATCCCCCGACACTATGACATCGCCTCACGGCTTACCTGGTAGGTCGAGCGTCAGCCGTGCGCGCCGACGGTAAGGTGGCGGGTCATGTCGAAAGTTCTAAGCGCCCTTCCGGTCGGTGAACGGGTGGGGATCGCCTTCTCCGGTGGCCTCGACACGTCGGTGGCCGTGGCTTGGATCCGCCACAACGGGGCGGTCCCCTACTGCTACACCGCGAATCTGGGCCAATACGACGATCCCGATATCGACTCCATCCCCGGTCGAGCCCTCGAGTACGGCGCCGAGAAGGCACGGCTCGTCGACTGCCGTCGCCAGCTCGCAGAAGAGGGACTGGCGGCTGTCGCCTGCGGGGCGTTCCACATCCGCTCGGGCGGACGCTCCTATTTCAACACGACCCCGCTCGGCAGAGCCGTGGCAGGAACGCTGCTCGTGCGCGTGATGAAAGACGACGGGGTTTTCATATGGGGTGATGGCTCCACGTTCAAGGGAAACGACATCGAGCGCTTCTACCGCTACGGGCTTCTCGCGAACCCGCAGCTTCGGATCTACAAGCCCTGGCTGGACAAGAGATTCGTAGGCGAGCTTGGGGGTCGCAAGGAGATGTCCGAGTGGCTTGTCGAACGCGGCCTTCCCTATCGGGACAGCGCCGAGAAGGCTTACTCGACCGACGCCAACCTGCTCGGGGCTACCCACGAAGCAAAAAGGTTGGAGCACCTCGACTCCTCCGTGGAGCTTGTCGAGCCGATCATGGGGGTGGCTTTTTGGGATCCCAATGTCGACATACCGACCGAGGACGTGACGGTATCGTTCCGGCAGGGTCGGCCTGTTGCTATCGGGGACCGGACCTTCGAGGACCCGGTGGAACTTTTCCTCGAAGCCAACTCCATCGGCGGCAGGCACGGGCTCGGCATGTCCGACCAGATAGAGAACCGGATCATCGAAGCCAAATCTAGAGGGGTCTACGAGGCGCCTGGGATGGCTCTGTTGCACGTCGCCTACGAGCGCCTTGTGAACGCCGTTCACAACGAGGACACGGTCGCCGCGTACCACAACGACGGCCGTCGCCTGGGGAGGCTCCTCTACGAGGGCCGCTGGTTCGACACGCAGGCGATGATGATCAGGGAGTCGCTGCAGAAGTGGGTGGCGGCCGCTGTGACCGGGGAGGTTACGCTGCGGCTTCGACGTGGCGAGGATTACTCGATCGTGACCACTTCGGGTCCGTCGCTCTCCTACCATCCCGACAAGCTCTCCATGGAACGGGTGGAGGACGCCGCCTTCGGACCGGAAGACCGCATCGGTCAGCTCACCATGCGGAACCTCGACATCGCGGACACGCGCGCGAAACTCGAACTGTACGCCGCTCTTGGAACCCTCCCCGCCGGGGAGCTCACTCTCGTCGGTGAGATATCCCCCGGGGGCGCCGAGTCGATCACCGCCAACCCGGCCCTGACCATGGCCGGCGACGAAGCGCTCGACCAGGCGGCTATCGAATCCGGAGTCGACTAGCCATCGCGAACGGCAGAATGTACCTTAGGCATTGTGGGGCATTCATAGCTATCGAAGTTTGCTGACATCCGTTTCGGGTTTTGCGCTTGCTGGCCGGCGGGCCAGACTTCAACTGCCCTTGTTTCAAGCCGGCTCGATTCGATGTCGAAATCCTTTCAAGTCCACAACAAGGTTGCGGAGCGTGCTTTACCGGCGCCAGCCGGTGAGAAAGGTCACAGTCGATGAGCGAAGGGCATTGGGTCACCGCGAGGAGACGCCTGATCCCCCATCTGAGACGACTACCCGAGCCTATCGAAGCGCGCCTTCGCAGGGTTCTCCCTGCCGCGATGCTCGCCGCCAAGGCTTCAACGGCCCCCCGCGGCACCGGGTCTCTGCAACCACCGCCCGCCCCGCCCAGCGCCGTTCGTCCCGACGGCACTGTGATACTGCTGTACCACAGGATCGCCACGGACCCCTACGACCCATTTCGGCTTTGCGTCACCCCCGAACACTTCGACGAGCACCTAGAGGTGCTTCGACGCCACGCGGACCCAGCACCGCTCGCCGAGGTCGTCAGACGCTGCGGAGCATCCAAACGTGCCAGAGTGGCCGTGACCTTCGACGACGGTTACGCCGACAACCTCCACGCTGGCGGACCGATCCTCGAACAAGCCGGTGTCCCCGCGACGGTGTACGTGACCACGGGTTCGATCGCATCCGACAAGCCGCTTTGGCCCCTTCGCTTGGAGGAGCTGTTCCGCCTCGGCGAGCCTCGCTCTGAGCGGCTCTTCGTGGACACCCCCGCTGGCGCTATCAGCGTTGACACTCCAAACGACGCTAGTCGGGATGTGGCCCTCGCCGCCGTGCACGACCAGTTGACGCCAATGCACCCTTCGGTAATAGCCCTGGCGATGTCCGCCCTGGAGGAGCACTTCGGAGGTGACGTCCCTAGCGTCGAGCGCAGGATGCTCAATCGGGAGGAGCTGCGTGCCATGGCTCGAAGCAACCTGTTCAGCTTGGGAGCTCATACGAGGACTCACTCGTGGCTGTCGGGTCTGAGCGACGACGAACTCGACTTCGAAGTAAAAGGTAGCAAATCCGACCTTGAGGACGTCACGGGCGTCGCAGTGCGGGACTTCGCCTATCCGTTCGGGACGAGAATCTCCTTCGACCGCTCCGCTACAAGGTCGGTTCGCCGGGCCGGCTTCTCATCGGCGTCCACCACGATCGACGACCCGCTCACCTCGGGTACGAGCCGGTTCCTGCTGCCGCGCCATCCCGTGTACGACTGGGACGGAGAGCGTTTTGAGAGGATGCTCCTGTCCTGGCTCGCAGCCTGACAGCATTCGCGGGGCTTTCAGGTAGCGGGACTCACTGAGGAGAAGTTGAAGTCCTCGACGACGAGCCCGGGCATCGCGGTGCGGGGGAACCACTCGTTCCACTCCCTCGACAACGCCCTCTCCGTCCGGCCGGTAGCGCTGACCCGGGCCAGCACATCGAGGGGGCTTTCGTTGAAACGGAAGTTGTTGACAGCCGCTACGACCTCACCCGCCTCCACCAGATACACGCCGTCTCGTGTCAAACCGGTGAGCAGAAGAGTCGCGGGATCCACCTCCCTGATGTACCAGAGGCAAGTTACTAGCAGCGCCCGGTCGGTACCGGAGATCAGGTCCTGTGTCGAGGAGGCCGAACCGGGAAGTTCCAAGATCAAGTTGTCGCCGGGGAACGTCGGCTGCGCTCCGGCTCTCGCAGCGCCAGCGCGGCTCCACAAGAGCCGTCTCAGGATGCCGTCCTCGACGAAAGTCTGCCGTCCGATTGGAGCACCGTTGTCGAATACTGAAACGTCCCCGCTCGAAGCTCTCGCGGCGACGAAAGGGATCGCCTCCAAGCCCGGCTCTTCAGGGTCAGTGCGCAAGTTGAACGGCACGTCGAAGAAGCGCTGGCCGATCCTGGTTTGCGAACCCGACGCCGAGTAGACGTTGTGTCCCTCCATGGCATCGCGACCGCTGGCGGCCTGAGCTGCGAGTGGAACCATGTCGGCGACGGCGTCGGGTGGCAGGATCGTCCGGTAGCGCCCTGCGGGGAGGTCGATACTGCGCGTGGACCAGCCGAGCCGGACGTCAAGCGACGCTTCGAGCTCGGCTAGGGAAAGCCCTGCCATCGAGCCGGCTCCGCTTCCGGCCCACACGGACGCGCCCGTCGAAATGTCACGCAGCGTCAGCTGGACTTTTGCTGTGGGAGTCACGTGACGGCGCATTGTCCCCGCCGTCGACGCGACCGTCGTCGTCACTACGCTCCCCTCGACGAAACCCGCTGCAACGCGACGCTGGGTCGCCGAGCGACGCAGCACGTCTCCCAGCTCGCTTAGCAGCGCCGAAAGGCTCGACGGCTCCACCTCGGGCGCCGGAAGATAGGCGTCGCCGTCTTGGCCGCCGTCGAGCAGCCCCGCGGCGTCGTCGGCAGGGGCGGCGCTTAGCGCGTCTAGTTCCGCTGCACCGAGGAGCGCTTCGACGTCCACGTCGCCTGTGGCGGACGCCGAACCCGCGGAGCGCCCACCGGGCACGTCCACGTAGCGAACGACGCTGACCCGCCGGAGCCTTCGCCGACCGTCGGAGGTGATCGCATTGTTGGCGAAGCGGACGTCCACCTCGCTCATGTCGTCCACCAAGACGCAGGCTTCACCGCCGGCGCCTGCGAGGATCCGCTGCGCGACAGCCGCAGCTGGCTCTTGGGAGGTGCTCACCGGCCGGACTCGTGACGGACGTTCAGCACGTTGACGTTACAGAACCTGGCTGAGGGACACGCGTGGCCGACCGGAGCCACCTGCCCGGGCTGGCCCTTGCCGCAGTTGAAAGCTCCGCCGAGGACCACGGTCCCCTCCCCTCCGACCCCGTCCATGGACCCCCAGAACTCCGTGGTAGTCGCCTGGTACGCAACATCACGTAACTGGCCGGCGAGGCGTCCAGAGCGGATCGCGTAGAAGCGCTGACCGGTGAACTGGAAGTTGTGCCTTTG
>JAJZNG010000097.1:0-14014 GCA_021847945.1 Actinomycetes bacterium
CCCACTCCGCTTTTGCTCCCATTAGCCAGGACCAGTCGAGCGGTTCCTGGGTGACGGAGTCCCGCTCGGGAAGTCTCCGGGTGAGCTCCGAGCCACTGGCGGTCATAGCCATCATCTCCTGGTCACAAAAGAGTGCCCTTCCCGAATGGGGAGGTACCCTCGGCCTGGCAGCCCAACCACTCGGGGAGGAGAAAGCCTAGGCTGCCAGGTCCGAGGTTCAACAACACATTACAGTGTCGATAGCCTGACGTCAAGTGAGATGGTCTACGTATCTCAGATTGTCTGAGGTTTGCTGGCTGCGGCCGGCTCGATCACCACGACCTGCCGGTCGGACCCGGGCCGGCCAGGTCCGACCAGCGGCGTTCTAGCCCCCGCTGACGTCTTGGGGGCGCGCTGACCCGGCGTTGATGAACGGCATCATCGCCCTCAGCTCCGCACCGACCTTCTCGATGGGATGCTCCTGGCCGGCTTTGCGCAGCGCTTCGAAGCGACCCCTGCCGGAACGGTTCTCGGCGATCCATTCCTCGGCGAACGCCCCGGATCGTATCTCGTCGAGGATCTTCTGCATCTCTTCACGCACCGCCGGACCGATCACCCGAGGGCCGCGTGTCAAGTCGCCGTACTCGGCGGTGTCGGAGATCGAGTAACGCATCCCTGCGATACCGTGCTCGTACATCAAGTCGACGATCAGCTTCACCTCGTGAAGGCACTCGAAGTAGGCGGACTCAGGCTGGTAGCCGGCGGCCACGAGAGTCTCGAAACCTGCCTGGATCAAAGATGTGAGCCCGCCGCAGAGCACGACTTGCTCGCCGAAGAGGTCGGTCTCGGTCTCCTCCTTGAACGTCGTCTCCAACACCCCGGCACGGGTAGCCCCGATGGCGTAGGCGTACGAAAGGGCCAGCGCGTGCGCCTTGCCGGTTGCGTCCTGGTCGACGGCGATGAGAGCCGGGACTCCACCGCCCCCCTCGTAGGTACGCCTGACCAGATGTCCCGGACCTTTGGGAGCGACCATGGCGACATCCACGCCCGCGGGGGCTGATATCAGCCCGAAGCGCACGTTGAAGCCGTGAGCGAACAGCAGGGCGTCCCCGGGGACCAAGCCGGGCTCGATCTCGGATCGGTATATCGCCTGCTGCTCTGTGTCAGGGGCGAGGATCATGATCACGTCAGCTTCTCGGGCCGCCTCGGCGACACCTTTGACGACCAGGCCCGCCGCCTCGGCCTTAGCCGCCGACGAGGACCCTTCGCGCAGGGCGACCCTAACGTCCACCCCGGAGTCTCTCAGGTTCAGGGCGTGCGCGTGCCCTTGGGAGCCGTAGCCGATGATGGCTACTTTGCGCCCGGCGATGATCCCCGGGTCGGCGTCTTTGTCGTAGAAAACGGTCGCTGGCATGCCTATCAGCTTGCCTTGCGGACCTTGGGCAGCGCCACCCGACCGGTTCGTTGGATCTCGACGATGCCGTAGGGGCGGATCAGGTCCTCGAAATCGTCGAGACGGTCCGGTTCGCCTGCGAGCATGATCGTCACCGCGGCGGGGCTAACGTCGACGATCCGCGCCTCGAAGATGCCCACCAACTCCATCACTTCACCTCGCTGGTTTGCTCCGGCTGCGACGGTCAGCATGAGCAGTTCCCGCTCGACCGCCTCGGAGGGGTGCAACTCGGTGATCTTGACCACGTTCACGAGCTTGAACAGTTGCTTGGTCATCTGCTCGACGGAGGTTTCCTCGACGTTTATCACGAGGTTGATCCGGCTGAAGCGGGGGTCGTCGGAAGGGGCCACAGCCAAAGAGATGATGTTGAAGCCACGCCGGGCGAACATCCCACTCACGCGGGCGAGCACCCCCGACCGGTTCTCCACCAGGACAGACAGGGTCTGGTGCTGGGCGCCGCTCGAAGTTGTCACTGGACCACCTTCCTGGTAGAGGTGGACTGAGCCGGGTGGACCACCACGTCGTCGTTCGATGCCCCGGCCGGCACCATGGGGAAGACCTTCTCGCGGGCATCGGTCCGAAAGTCGATGACCACCGGACGGTCGTCTATGGAGTTCGCCTTGGCTATGGTCGGCTCCACCTCGTCGGGGTCTTCCACTCGGAAAGCAGCGCAGCCCATCGCCTCCGCCCACTTGACGTAGTCCGGCAGGTCCGGCGAGAGGTAGACCTCGCTGTAGCGTTCCTCGTAGAACATTTCCTGCCACTGTCTGACCATTCCGAGGTAGGCGTTGTTCAAGATCGCCACTTTGACGGGGATGCGCTCACTCGAAGCGGTGACCAGTTCCTGGGCGGTCATCTGGAAGCAGCCGTCACCGTCGACGGCCCACACGGTGCGGTCCGGGCGGCCGACTTTCGCTCCGATCGCTGCAGGCACGGAGAAGCCCATCGTGCCCAGACCGCCGGAGTTGACCCACGTGTAAGGCTCGTTGAACTTCCAGTACTGGCTTGCCCACATCTGGTGCTGGCCGACACCCGACACGAGTATCGTGCCCTCCGGGGCGGAGTCGCGCAGCACTTCCATCACCTGCTGGGGTTTGAGGGCGTCGCCAGCGATGTAAGGGTCGTAGTGCAACGGGTAACGCTCCTGCCAACCGGAGATCATCGCCCTCCACTCGGAGCGTTCAGGCTGGGGGGCGTCGCCGAGCGCTTTGACGATCTCGGTGATCACTTGGCGGCAGTCGCCGACGATCGGGACGTCGGGTTGGCGGATCTTGCCGAGCTCCGCAGGGTCGATATCGACGTGGATGACCTTGGCGTGAGGAGCGAAAGCGTCCACTCTCCCGGTCACACGGTCGTCGAAGCGGGCACCGAGGGTGACGAGAAGGTCAGCCTGCTGCAAAGCCGTGATCGCCGTGTAGTTACCGTGCATTCCGGGCATCCCGAGGCAAAGTTCGTGGTCGTCGGGGAAGGCTCCCCTCGCCATCAGCGTCGTAACGACCGGTATGCCGGCACGCTCCGCCAGCTCGCGCAGCGCCTCGGCGGCCCTGGCTTTCAAGATGCCCCCACCGGCGTAGATCACCGGCCTCTGCGCCTCGCTTATCAGACGGGCCGCCTCCTTAATCATCCGCGGGTGACCTTTGACCGTCGGCTTGTAGCCGGGCAGGGAGGCCGCTACATCCTCGTCGCTTGGCCAGTAGAAGTCGATCTCTGCCTGCAGGACGTCCTTGGGGACGTCCAAGAGGACCGGTCCCGGCCTTCCGGTGCTTGCCAGGTGGAAGGCCTGGCGGACGAGCATGGGCAGCTCTGCTGGGTCCATCACGAGCTCGTTGTGCTTGGTCACCGACCGGGTAATGCCGACGGTGTCGCACTCTTGGAAACCGTCCGTCCCGATGAACGAGCGGCTCACTTGGCCTGTTATGACCACCAGGGGCACCGAGTCCATGTAGGCGTCGCACAGCGGGGTGACCATGTTCGTCGCCGCAGGACCGCTGGTGACCATGGCCACGCCGGGCCGGCCGGTCACATGGGCGTAACCTTCTGCCATGTGACCCGCCCCTTGCTCGTGGCGGACAAGGATGTGGCGGATCGGCGAGTCGAGGATCGGGTCGTACGCCGGGAGGATCGCACCGCCCGGCAAACCGAAGATCACCTCGACCTTCTCCGCTTCTAGGCTCTTGACGAGCGCTTGCGCTCCGGTCATCTTCATCGCTTTTTGGCACTTCCTTCCGGTGTCATATGTCGGCTTGGTCGGCGGGTCCAGGCTGCAACGCCCGCACCTGCCCGCTACGGAATCGACGCCCGTCGCATCGTGGCTGGGGATGCGAACAGGCTTCGGGCTACAAAGAAAACGACCTCCCGCAAGGGAGGTCGTGGGACGCACGCGCTAACTTTTTTGCGCGTGCGTCAGGTGATTACTACTACGAGGGTCGAGGTGGAACTCACAAGCCCATTATGGCGCAACTAGACGTGCTAGTGCAAACAGCGCTTCGGCCTTCTCTCCTGGCCCCACGGCTACCCTCGTAGCATCACGCCTCTGTGATCGCCCCGCGGTCGGCGCCTGCAGCCAGTCGGGCGTACTTGGCGAGTACCCCAGTCGTGTAGCGCGGCGGCGGGCACGCCCAGGCTGAGCGCCGGCGCGACAGCTCGGTCTCGTCTACCACGAGGTCAATGCGCCTGGAGGCGACGTCGACGATGATGGCGTCCCCGTCGGCAACAAGGGATATCGGTCCGCCGTCGACCGCCTCGGGTGCGACGTGACCGACGCAGAAACCGTGGGTACCGCCGCTGAAACGCCCGTCGGTGACCAAAGCGCAGTCGCCACCGCGGCCGGCCCCCTTCATAGCGCCCGTAACGGCGAGCATCTCGCGCATTCCCGGGCCGCCCTTAGGCCCTTCGTAGCGGATCACGAGGACGGTGCCGGGCTGGATGGAACCGGAGAGTATCGCCGCCATGGCCCGGTCCTCCCCGTCGAAGACTCTCGCCTTGCCCTCGAAGTGGTCGTGGTCTATTCCCGCCACTTTCACCACCGCCCCCTTAGGAGCCAACGACCCGGAAAGCACCGCTATGCCACCTTCCGCGTGGATAGGCTCGGAGGTGCGGTGCACCACGGTACCGTCGGGAGCCGGCGGGGACATCGCTTCCAGGTTCTCGGCTATGGTCTTGCCGGTGACGGTGATGCAGTCTCCGTGCAGGAGGCCGGCGCTGAGGAGCTCCGCCATCACGACTGGCACGCCGCCGATACGGTCGATGTCGTACATGTGGAACCTGCCGTGAGGCTTCGTGTCCGCGATGTGGGGAACTCGGCGACCGACCCGGTTGAAGTCGTCAAGGGCCAGTTCGACTTTCGCTTCGGCGGCAATCGCCAGAAGGTGCAGAACTGCGTTGGTGGAACCGCCCAGGGCCATCGTGACAGCGATGGCGTTCTCGAACGCCTCCTTGGTCATGATCCGCCTGGGGGTGATGCCCGCTTCGAGGAGGCGAACCACCGCCCGTCCCGACTCGACTGCAAGACCGTCCCGGCGAGGGTCGACCGCCGCCGGAGACGCCGAGCCGGGCAGGGCCATTCCGAGAGCCTCGGATATCGACGCCATCGTGTTGGCGGTGAACATTCCGGCGCAGCTTCCGATCGTCGGGCAAGCGGCACGCTCGATGTAGGAGAGCTCCTCGTCGCTCAGAGCGCCAGTGGCCCGCGCTCCGACCGCCTCGAAGACGCTGGTTATGTCTAGGGCTTCACCGGCCCTGCCCCGACCGGGCAGGATGCTCCCCCCGTACAGGAACACAGTCGGCAGGTCGAGCCGCGCTGCGGCCATGAGCATCCCCGGCAGCGACTTGTCGCAACCCGCGAAGGTGACCATGGCGTCGAAGCGCTCGGCGTGCATGACCGTCTCGATCGAGTCGGCGATCACCTCACGGCTTACGAGCGAGGCGCGCATACCTTCGTGTCCCATGGAGATACCGTCTGAGACGGCTATAGTCACGAATTCGATGGGGAACCCTCCCGCTTCGCGAACTCCTTCCTTGGCGTGCTTTGCGAGACGGTCGAGCGGCATGTTGCAAGGCGTCACCTCGTTCCACGACGAGGCCACCCCTACCTGGGGTTTGTCCCAGTCACCGTCGGTCATGCCGATCGAACGGAGCATCGCCCTGGCAGGGGCCTTCTCGAATCCGTCGGTTACGTCACGGCTGCGGGGTTTCATGTCGTTGGCCATGCCGACAACTTAGATCGTTTCCAGGCGTGCAACCCACGAAGATCACCCTGAAACCTCCCGGCCAGGGGAACCTCTCGACGCTGCTCGCCGACGTCGCTAGGCCAGACCCGCAGATGCTCTACAGCGATCTGGACGCCCGCGGGTGGGAGATGGTCGGGGAAGGCGTCGCTTTGTGCACCTCGAAAGACCTGAGCGAACTGGTGTTGCGCTCCCCCGGCGACTTCTCCTCCGCTGCGCCCCTCCACCTGGGCAACGTGAGGCCTCTCCTGCCCCTCAACGTGGACCCGCCGGCCCACTCCAAGTACAGGAAAGCTTTGGAGCCGATCTTCTCAGCGCGGAGGGTCGCCGCGTTCGAGCCCAGGATCGTCTCGCGCTTCGAGGGTGTCGTCGACGCGCTTGTTAGCACCGGCGGGTGCGACTTCACCGAGGATGTCGCGGAGGTTTACCCGTCCGCTGTGTTCGCCGACCTTCTCGGCTTGGCGGACTCGGACCTGACGACGTTGATGGCGATCCGCGACGGCATCTTGCACCCGGCGAGGCTCGACGCCTCGGCGGCCACCGACATGGCGAAGCTCCGCGAGGTGCAGGACCGCTCCGCGTCACAGCTCTACGACTACTTCGCCGGCCTGCTCGAAGAGCGCAGGGGCGGGTCGCTGCGAAACGGGGACGTAATGTCCCACCTTGCCGGCTGGCAGGTCAACGGTGAGCGGCTCAGCGACGAAGAGATCCTCGACACAGCTTTCACCTTGGTGATCGCAGGCCTCGACACCGTCTCCGATTCTCTCACCTGCGTGTTCGCCTACCTGGCCACCCACCCTGAGCACCGGGATCGCATCGTCGGCGATCCAGGTCTGATCCCCGCTGCAGTCGACGAGTTGCTGCGATGGGAGTCACCGGTGCCTACAGCCTCGCCGAGACTCGCAGTCCGCGACGTGACGCTGCCTGGCGGCATCCCCGTCAGCGCGGGAACGGTCGTGCTGGTGAGCCTCGCCGCCGCAAACGTGGACCGGGCGGCGTGCCCCGACGCTTTGGAGGTCCGCCTCGACCGCAGGCCGAACCGCCACGTCGCCTTCGGAGCCGGAGCCCACCGTTGCATCGGCAGCCACCTCGCCCGCCTAGAGATAGCGGTGGCGGTGCGCGAATGGCAGCGAAGGATACCAGTCTGGCATCTCGCCCGGGGCTACGAGCAGCTCTCCTACAGCGCCGGCCTGCGCAGGGTAGACCACCTCCGACTGAGCTGGGACACCAAGGTTGCAGACGCGTGCCCGTGTTGACCTAACCTAAGTCGACGAGTGGGAACTTCCCGCCGACGCTACGAAGACGATCTTGGGGGAGGCCGGATGGCTGTTGACGAATTCCCAGTGGAGAAAGGTGCGATCCTCATGTTCGCCCGGGCTGTGGGGGACACGAACCCCGTCTACTACGACGAGAGCTACGCACAACGCACTGAGGTCGGTTCTGTCATCGCCCCGCCGACGTTCGTTCAGTCTTCGGCTCAGTTCGACCCTGATTACCCTCTGCGACCGAAGCCCGGCCAAAAGTGGTTCGGCTCCGGTCGCACCCCGAGCGGTCTCAGCGAGGCTCCAGCCGCGCCCGCCAGCCCTTCACAGTCCGCCGCAGGCAACCAGCCTTCCGACCCTGGCGACGCTTCGGGATCCGCCAGGAGCATGGGCAGCTCCCTGCACGCAGAGCAGGAGTTCACCTATCACCGCCCCATCCGCCCCGGCGACGTGCTCAGCGCAACGGTAAGCGCGGGTAAGCGCTGGGACAAGCAGGGCCGCTCCGGCCGGCTGGAGTTCGCGGAGACGATCACCGAGTACCGGGACCAGGACGGACATCTCGTCGTCACCGCTCGTGGTGTCGGGGTCCGCACCGCCGGCCCGGTCACGAAAGGATCGAACTAATGCCTCTCAAGATGTCAGACCTTAGCGTCGGGGACTCCAGGCAGGAGACGCTCGTCGAGGACCTGACGAGGACCCAGATTGTCCAGTATGCGGGCGCGTCCGGGGACTACAACCCCCTGCACACTGACGAGGTGTTCGCCACGCAAGTCGCAGGATACCCGAGTGTGTTCGCACACGGGATGCTCACCATGGGGATCACCGCAAGGCTGCTGACCGACTGGGTGGGCGACGGACGGCTGCTCAGGTACGGGGCCCGTTTCGTCAAGCAGGTCTGGCCGGGTGACACCCTCAGCGCCCGAGCCGAGGTGACGGCCCTGCGCGACACCGACGAAGGGCCAGTAGCCGACTTTAAGGTCGAGACCACCAACCAGCACGGAGACGTGGTACTGGCCGGCAGCGCTTCGGCGCGCGTCGACCGCTAGGCGCCCGAAGCACCGTTCACCCCGAAGCGCCGTTCAGCCCGAGGCGAATCGGACCCCGAGCACAGCCTCGGCGCTAACCCAGTCCGATGCGATAGCCTCCTGCGCCGCTTGTAGAGTGACCCGTCCGGCGCAAACGGCCGCGTGGAGGTCGTCTTCCACCTGGTCCTTGGTGTTGTGGATGTAGCGGCTGCTGACACCGACGTCTGCTTCGGGCCAAAGGTTGTAGGTCGAGCTAGAACCACCCAACTCCAGGGGTATCAGATGGTCGAACTCGTATGGTGCGGCGGAACGCCCGTCGTAGAATCCGTATGCCCTCATCGCCTGGTACTTGGCCGGCTCGCTGATCGTCTCGGGTGGCCTGACACTTGACGTGAACCCTCCAGGCCTGCATATCGTCTGGTCGATGTCGGACTGGGTCACCTCGGGGTCGATCGCCCCGGGAGTGCACTCAGGATCCGGGAGAGGCTGCCTCAGACCTTGGAACGTCGCCCATCGCACGTCGCACGACTCCCCGGTGAAAGCCGGCCCCAACAGACCAGCCGACGTCCAGCCCAACGGATACCCTCCGGCTGACACCCTGAACGTCGACTCTGGCGCAGCCAGCGGGCCGGACGATCCTTGATCCCCCCGGACGCACCCGCCGAGCCCGAAAAGCACCACGATCGCCGCGGCACCCGAAACGGCACGGCGGCCGCGCCGATCGTGTGATTGGCTCACACCCCGGTCGCCTCAACGCCTGGAACGCAGCAGGGCCGACGCAGACTTGAGGTCGGCCTTTCCCTGAGTTGCCTGCTTTACATGACCGATGAAGAACCCTGCGAGCTTGTCCTCACCTTCGCTGTATCGCGCCCATTCCTCCGGGTGGGCTGCTATCACATCGTCGACGATAGCTTCGAGGCCGCCGGATTCCATAGCCTCGAAGCCGAGGCCCTCCGCAATGACTTCGGGGTCCCCTCCGGCTTCGAGCATCGACTTGAGGACAGTTCGAGCCTGAGCCGAGGTCAGCTGACCCGACGACTCCATACGGACCAGCTTCGCGAAGGAACTCCGCTCGAGGTTCGCAGCCCCGGCGAGGTCGGAGGCGACCTCGTTTGCAGCGCGTTTGACAGCGATGGCGGCGACCGCCGGCGAGGCGCCCCCCACAGACTTGGTGTCAGCACCTTGGGCACCGACCGCCTCCACGAGATCGTCGAGGCCTAAACGCACGACTGTCACGACCGCCTCGGAGCCGGCCGGAAGACCGCTCATCTCGGCGATGCGCTCACGCCGTTCGGATGGCATCGGGGGAAGGCTCGCCTTTATGGAAGCGACCCACTCCTCGGGCGGGTCTACAGGAACGAGGTCGGGCTCGGGGAAATACCTGTAGTCGTATGCTTCTTCCTTGGAGCGCATGGAGGCGGTCCGTCCGGCCCCTTCGTCCCAGTGCCGGGTCTCCTGGGAGACAACGCCACCGGACTCGATCAGCTGAATCTGCCGGGAGACTTCGTAGTCGACAGCCCGGCCGAGCGAACGCAACGAGTTCATGTTCTTGATCTCGCAGCGAGTTCCGAACTCTTCTGAGCCCGCCGGTCGCACCGACACGTTCGCATCGACCCTGAGGGAACCCTCCTCCATCTTTCCGTCAGAAGCACCGGTAGCTACCAGGATCGCCCGGAGCTCGTCGACGTAAGCGCGCGCCTCGTCAGCGCTTCTCATGTCGGGTGCGCTGACGATCTCGACCAGCGGCACGCCGGCCCGGTTATAGTCCACCAGCGAGCGGGTCGCCTCGTGGATCCGCCCGCCGCCACCCACGTGAGTCGTCTTGCCAGTGTCTTCCTCTAGGTGGGCTCTGACTATCCCTATGCGCCGGCCGCCGGGCAGCGTCAACCACCCTCCGGCGTTGATGGGAACGTCGTACTGGCTTATCTGGTAGTCCTTGGGCATGTCCGGATAGAAGTAGTTCTTCCTGTGGAACATCGAGGCTTGCACGGTGGAGTGCAGGGCTGCTCCGATACGGATCGCGTATTCGACGGCCGCCCGGTTTAGTACCGGAAGAGACCCGGGCAGGCCGAGACACACCGGGCAGACATTAGTGTTCGGCTCCTCTCCGAAGCTGTTTCGACACCCGCAAAAAAGCTTGGTCTGCGTGCGAAGCTCACAGTGCACTTCCAAGCCGATGACGGTCTCCCACCCGCTGGAAGGCGCAGGAACGACGGGTTCAGTGCTCACAGAGCGGCCCCCCTGTCGGCTGGTGCGCCCAGGGCACGCAGCGAGCGGCGGCTCGCGCTGAGCGGCGCCGGAGGCGCTAGCGACTCGAGAACCTCGGCCACCTGGAACATGAGCGGCTCGGCAAGAGCCGGTGCGAGGACCTGTACCCCGATCGGCATGCCGTCGTCGCCAACTCCGAACGGAACGCTGACCGCGGGATGACCTGCGAGATTTGACGGGATGGTGAAAACGTCGTTGAGGTACATCGTGAGAGGGTCCGCCGACTTAGCCCCAATCTCGAAAGCGGTGCTCGGCGCCGTTGGCGACAGGAGGACGTCGAAGTTCTCGTAGGCGGCGGCGAAGTCTTTGACGATCAGGGTCCGCACTTTCTGCGCCTGACCGTAGTAGGCGTCGTAGTAGCCGGCTGACAGAGCGTAGGTGCCTAGCATGATCCGCCGCTTTACCTCGTCGCCGAACCCGGCGGAGCGGCTTCGCAGGTACATGTCGGTGATGTCCGCGCTGCCCGGGGCCCGCAGACCGTAGCGCACCCCGTCATAGCGGGCAAGGTTAGATGAAGCCTCGGCTGGGGCGATCAGGTAGTAAGCGGACAGACCGAACGTCACTGCGGGAACGCTCACCTGATCAACCTTCGCCCCGGCCCCGGAGAGCGCGTCAGCCGCAAGGGCCAGTCTCGCCTTGACGTCGTCTGCCATTCCTTCAGCGCCTTGCATCTCCGTTATAAGTCCTATCCTGAGGCCTTCGACACCGGACCCCAGGCGCGAAGCCGAGCGCGCCGTCGCTTCGCCCAGGCAGGTGGAGTCCATAGGGTCCGGTCCTGAAATGACGTCTAGAAGCGCTGCTGCGTCGGCGACGCTCATGGCGAACGGACCTACCTGGTCCAGGGAACTGGCGAAGGCTATAAGCCCGTACCTCGACACGAGCCCGTAAGTTGGTTTGGCGCCGACAACCCCGCACAGCGCCGCCGGCTGGCGGATCGAACCGCCCGTGTCAGAGCCGAGAGCTCCTGCCGCGAACCCAGCCGCAACCGCTGCTGCGCTACCTCCCGATGATCCGCCCGGCACCCGGGTCTGGTCGTGGGGGTTACGGGTCGGGCCGAACGCGGAGTTTTCCGTCGAGGAGCCCATGGCGAACTCGTCGAGGTTCGTCTTTCCCACGAACACAGCACCTGCCGCGGCGAGGCGTTGCACGACCGTCGCGTCGTAGGGCGGGTGCCAACCTTGAAGGATCTTCGACGAGCAGGTGGTCGGAGTGCCGGCTGTGCACAGGTTGTCTTTAAGCGCGATCGGGACGCCTGCTAGAGGCCCTGGGTCGCCACCCCCGGCGACAATGCCGTCAATCATGCTCGCCGCTACACGGGCCTGCTCGGCCGTGACCTCGTTGAAAGCGTGAACTCCGGCCTCGTGTGAAGCAACCACCTCCAGGTGAGCGTCGAGTACGTCCAGGGCTCTCACTTCGCCGGATCTGACCGAGGCAGAGATGGAGACCACTCCGAAGGCGGCAGTCACTGAGAGTCCCCCAGGATCTTCGGCACCCTGAAGCGGTGGTCTTCCACTTCAGGGGCCTCAGCTAGGACTGTCGCCCGGTCTAGGCTGGGCGTGACGACGTCGTCGCGCAGCACGTTGACAAGGGGCAGCGCGTGGGCGGTTGGGACTACCCCGGTGGTGTCTAAGGATTCGACGTCTCGCGCATGGTCAAGCACTGCCGCCAGCTGCTGGGTGAAGCGGGTCAGCTCCTCCTGGCTCAGCTGCAGCCGTGCGAGGCGCGCCACGTGAGCGACGTCATCGGTTGTAATGGACCGGGGCATGCCCACATGCTAGGAGAAGGCCCCGTCGGAACTGAGCAACCGGATTCGCGATAGGTTCTGCCCGGGTGGAAGCGGCACGTCGCGGGCCGCCCGCTAGTACTGTCGAAACGCCGATCCCGGGGGATGCCCGAAGTGACCCGATACCCTTTCCTGAGCGAAGAGTGGATCCAACAGACTCGCCTGATCCGCGAAGAGTTCAAGGATCGCGCTCCCGCCGTCACGATGAGCGTGAGAATGAACCAGATAATCAGCGACGTACCCTTCGGGGTGGGCGTGGTTCACGCCCACCTGGACACCTCGTCGGGGGTTCTCGACATCGAGACAGGCCACGTCGAGTCGCCTGACGTGACGGTGACGATGCCCTACGACGTGGCCCGGGCACTACTGGTAGACGGCGACGCCAGCGCCGCCATGAACGCCTTCATGAGCGGGAGGATCAAGGTGGACGGGGACATCACCAAGCTCCTTGGCCTTCAGGTTCCCGCTTCGAGCGCAGCCGCCAGCCCCGAGGCGGCCCTGGTCGTAGAGCGGATCAAGTCGATCACCGAGTAAGAAGCTGGCCGCGACGGTAACCTGCCGGGGACGTGGCTATCCTCGCAGACCTCCAAGCCGTAGCCGTAAGACGCTCGGATAGGACTCTCTTCGAAGAGTTGAGCATGACAGTCGCGCACGGCGACAGGGTGGGCGTCGTAGGCATCAACGGGGCCGGCAAGTCCACACTGCTCCGCATCCTGGCAGGGGTGGACCGACCCGACACGGGTACAGTCCGCTACGGGTCTGGTGTCACGATCGGTTACCTGGAGCAAAACCCCGAGCTACCCGAAGGCACAGTCGGCTCCGCCGTCGGCGACGGGTGGGAGGCGGCGGCTACTCTCGACCGGCTGGGGATGGGACAGCTGACCGGGTCTCAGTGCCGGACTCTGTCGGGAGGGCAGCGTAAGAGGGTTGCTTTGGCCCGGGTCCTCACCCATCCCGCCGACCTGCTCGTGCTCGACGAACCGACCAACCACCTGGACCTGGCAACGGTTGTGTGGCTTACTGAGCGTCTGGCTAAATGGCGGGGCGGCCTCGTCCTGGTAAGCCATGACCGACATCTCCTCGACGCCCTGTGCACGCGAATGGTGGAACTGGACCGTGGCCGCGACTTCAGCCATGAGGGGAGCTACAGCGCTTACCTCGAGTCCCGGGCATTGCGCGAGGTCAAAGCGTCGAGCGCCGAGGCCACGCGGCGCAACCTGGCTCGACGCGAGCTCGAGTGGCTCCGCAGGGGAGCGCCGGCCCGTAGCCGCAAGCCGCAAGCCCGGGTGGACGCAGCCAAAGCCTTGATCAACGGCCGACCTCAGGCAGCTGCCCGCCCGACGAAGCTCGGTCTCGCCATGGGGACCCCCAGGCTCGGCGACAAGGTGATCTCCTGCGAGGACGTCAGCTACCGGTACTCCGGTTCTCAACCCATGGTTCTCGACGGGATTGGTTTGTCGATAGGCCCCGGGGAGCGTCTGGGAGTGCTCGGAGGTAACGGCACCGGCAAGACGACCCTCTTGGACTTGATAGCCGGGGTCCGCAAGCCGGTCAGCGGCCGGATCGAGACCGGGTCGACGGTCACGGTCGGCTACTACAGCCAAAGCGGCGTCGAGCTCGACGCAGATGCTCGGGTTCGCGACCTGGTCGCTGGCGATTTCAAAGCGCCAGGTAGCCCGGAAGACAACCTTCTCATGGAGAGCTTCTGGTTCAGCGGGGAGCTTCCCTTCGCAAGGGTGTCGACCTTGTCAGGGGGCGAACGCCGCCGCCTGCAACTGCTCGTCGTCCTGGCCAGCCAGCCCAACGTTCTGTTACTTGACGAGCCGACCAACGACTTGGACCTCGACACTCTGCGGGTACTTGAAGATTTCCTCGACGACTGGCCAGGCGCACTGGTAGCAGTCAGCCACGACAGGGCGTTCCTCGAAAGGTCGGTGGACCGAATCGTCGCCCTCGACGCACATGGCTCCCTCCGGGAGGTACCCGGGGGGTTGGCCGCCTGGATTGCCGAGGCAGCT
>JAJZNG010000097.1:14024-35395 GCA_021847945.1 Actinomycetes bacterium
CACCCGCCCGGGCGGTCGCGGAGCTCTTGCCGGAGTCGCCGAGACCCCCGCGAGAAGTGTCACGGCGAAGACTGCACCTCGACGAGATTCACACCAGCCGGCCAGACCTCAGCGACCGACCGGGCGGGCCCTTCGGGAGGTGGAGAAAAAGCTTGCCGGCGCCACACGCATTCGCGACGTCCTAGCCGAGAAGCTGGCCTCGACCGGCGACCATCGGGAGGCAGCGGAGATTGCGGCGCAGCTAGCCGACGCGTCCGCCCAGGTCGACAGCCTTGAAGAGACCTGGCTGGAGATCGCCGAAGTCAACGGTTGAAGTCACCCAAACAGGCGGCAGTGCCGTATACCTGACGTGAGTCAAAGTTCTCTCGGGGAATACACCACCACCGAGAAGGCTTTCCTCTCGACGTGCACCACGACGCCGCTTCCAAGGAGAGCCAGTGACAAATCGTCCCGCCACGTTGCCCCGAGTCGACCGTGACGAGGTATTCCTCGAGTACACGAAAAGCATCTGTCCGGTGTGCAAAGTGGTAGTTGACGCAGAGGTCAACGCCCGCGGCGGACGGATCGTGCTGTCGAAGAGGTGCCGGGATCATGGCAAGTTCGAAGCCCTGATCTCCTCTGACGCCGAGGCGTACCTGGCGGCGCTGCGCTATAACAAGCCGGGCACGCTGCCTCTGGCCACCCAGACCGAGGTCGTCGACGGGTGCCCTTTGGACTGCGGCATGTGCCCAGACCATAAGCAGCACGCCTGCCTGGGCATCATCGAGGTGAACTCCAACTGCAACCTCGACTGCCCGATCTGCTTCGCAGACTCCGGGCATCAGCCCGACCACTTCGTGCTGTCCCTAGCCCAGATCGAGACGGCGCTCGACGCGTTTGTCGAGGCCGAGGGCGAGCCCGAAGTGGTCATGTTCTCCGGTGGCGAGCCGACGATCCACCCCCACATTCTCGAAGCCATGGAGCTGGCCTACGCCAAAGGCGTCAAGAACGTCACGCTCAACACGAACGGGATCCGCCTGGCGCACGACCGCAAGTTCGTGAAAGCGCTGGCGGCTATCGCGCCCAAACCCCCGGGGATCTACCTGCAGTTCGACGGCCTGAGAGAGCAGACTCACCTCGCGATCCGGGCGCGCGACCTCCGCTCCGCCAAACAGGCGGCGCTCGACAACTGCGCCGAGGCGGGCCTGATCGTGACCTTGGCGGCGGCGATCGAGAGGGACGTCAACGACGACGAGCTGGGAGACATCGTCCGCTTCGGCATCGACCATCCGGCGGTGCGGGCGGTGGCATTCCAGCCCGTTACCCACTCGGGCCGCCACTTGGAGTTCGATCCTATGGAACGGCTCTGCAACGCAGACGTCGTGGACGGCCTGGTAGAGCAGTGCCCCGACTGGTTCAAGAAGTCGGACTTCTTCCCGGTGCCGTGCTGCTTCCCGACGTGCCGGTCTATCACCTATGTGCTGGTGGAGGGCGACAACGTGGTGCCGATCCCCCGGCTGGTCGACCTCGACGAGCATCTCGACTACGTCACTAACCGGGCGCTCCCGGACTTCACCGTCCGACACGCCCTGGAGAAGCTGTGGAGTGCCTCGGCGTTGCCGGGCACAGAGGCCAGCGCTACCGAGCTGGAATGCGCGACTTGCGGGATCGACCTTCCCGACGCCGTCAAGAGCCTCACTGACAAGGCTTTCATGATCGTCATTCAGGACTTCCAAGACCCCTACACCTTGAACGTCAAGCAGCTGATGAAATGCTGTGTAGAGGAGCTGACCCACGACGGGCGTATCATCCCCTTCTGCGCCTACAACTCGGTTGGATACCGCGAGCAGGTCAAGGCTGACCTCACGGGCACTGCGGTCGGGCCTTTGGTGCCGAACTCGAGCGCTCTCGCCCAGCTGCTCTCCACGACTGCTTCAGGCGCCCGCACCACCGAGGTGACGATAGGAAAGAAGGACCAGACGAACGTCGGCAGGGGCTTGTCGTGATCGCCGAACCGAACGGGTCGTTGCCCACCGAACCGGCGGAGATCAAAGCGTGCTGCGCGGCCGGGTACCAATCCGACGTGGTGGCGTTGATCCTCGGGGAGAGCTACCACCCTGGAGGGGCCGCTTTGACTCGCCGTCTTGCCGGCGCCGTGGGCGTCACCGACGGTTGCGAAGTCCTCGACGTGGCGTCTGGACCGGGGTCCACCGCGATGCTGCTCGCACGCGAGTTCCGCGCTTCGGTGCTGGGTGTCGACCTGGGGGAAGGTGCGGTCGCTCAGGCGAACCGCCGCGCCGCCGATGCAGGTGTCGCGGGTCGCGGCACTGCACTTGTCAGGTTCGAGGTCGGCGACGCCGAGCGCCTGCCGCTTCCCGACGCATCGGTAGACGTCGTGGTGAGCGAATGCGCCCTGTGCACCTTCCCGGACAAGCTGGCGGCCGCAGCCGAGATGGCGAGGGTCGTCCGTCGGGGCGGGCGCATCGGGATAACCGACGTCGTCTTGGACCCGGACCGCCTCGACCCTGAGCTCGCCGACCTCGCCGGGTGGGTCGCCTGCCTGGCCGACGCCCGACCCGTGGAGGGCTATCAGGCCATTTTCAGTTCTGCGGGCCTGGAGACGATGTCGGTCGAACGCCACGACCAAGCCCTCGGCGACATGATCGACATGATCGACGCTCGGATCACCGCCCTGGCGATGGCCAAGAGCACAGCCTTAGCGGACGTCGACCTTGCGTCGCTGCGGCGGCGGGTCGCGGTCGCAAGGCGGGCGGTAGCCGACGGCGTCGCCGGCTACGCTCTCATGGTCGCCCGGCGACCATGAGCCTCCTCGCTGGCAGCTTTGACCGCTTGGGGTTGCGAAGTGCCCGCAGGGCTAGCACAGCTTGCATGGCGGCGGCCGGGCGCAGCAGCACCGGACGGGGCATTTCCACCATCTCGCCTTTTGCGAAGCTGGCCACGGTCACGGCCGCTACGGGCGCGACCCAGGCAAGGCCAGCTGCCGCTAGAACCCTTCGATCCGTTTCGTTACGCCAGGCGAACCAGGCCCAGAAGGCGGCGTCCGCCAACGAGTCGGCGTAATGGCCGAACTGGGTTGGCCCGGCACGACGGGCGAGGATGCCGTCGGCTTTGTCCGACAAGATGGCGGCCACACCCAGCCATGGCCAGCCGCCTACCATGGCTGGCGAGTTTGCCACAGCCGGCAGGTTTGCCCGCAGCAGGGTGAGGGCGCTCGCCGCGCCGATCGACCGGCGCCCGGTCGCCAGGGCGAACCGACCCCAACTCGCCACACCCCACCCGCCTGCCCGCAATCCTGCCAGAAAGTCATCGGTAGCCGCTCGGCTTTCGACCGCACCGATCCGATCTCCCCGGCCGGCAGACCGCGCCGTAAGCTCGGCGGACAACAAGAAAGCCACGGCATTGGACAGTAGTGCGCGCCAACCCTTCCACGAACCCTCGGAGGGCTTGCGGTACCTCGGCTCAGGGGAGCGGCCATGAAAGGCGTCGAGGAGGTCGTGGTGATCGGCGGGGGCCATAACGGGCTCGTCGCCGCCTGCTACCTGGCCCGGGCCGGACTGTCAGTTACGGTGCTCGAAGCCGCACCGACTCTGGGCGGGGGTTCACGCACCGAGGAGACGATCCCCGGATATCACTTCAACACCCACTCCGCCGCACACAACATAATCAACATGACGAGCATCCCCTACGACCTCGACCTGTTCGGGGCCGGGTTGCGCTACGTCGAGATGGACCCGTTCGCGATCGGCGTGGCGCCCGGCCAGCCGGTTCTGCGCTTCTTCCGGTCGATAGAAGCGACTCTCAGCCACCTCGCCGTCGACGATCCCTCCGAAGCGGCCCGCTACGAGGCGTGGATTGACTGGGCGGTGCCGTTGGTGGACGCCGCCGTCGGTTTCCTCGAAGGGGGTGGTCCCCGCAGCGGGCTAGGAGCGGCGTTAGCTGCTCTGAGAGCATTACGCCGCCTCGGCGGCCCGGCGTCTATGGCCGCGGCGACGTTGGCCCCTTACGGGTCGCTGCTGTCCCGGCTGTTCGCCACCGAGCGGGTTCGGGCTCCGGTCGCCGCGTTCGCGGCGCACGCGTCTGTCGGACCTGACGCGGCGGGTGGGGCGTACTTCGCCGTATGGCAGGCCGCCTACCACCGTTTCGGGCAGTGGCATGCTCTCGGCGGCGCACAGGCCCTCGCCGACGCCCTGGCCCTGCGGCTGGACTCCTACGGCGGCCGTGTGGTCACGGGTTGCCCTGTCGACGCCATCGAAACCCGGGCGGGGAAGGTTAGCGGGATTCGCTCCGCCGGCGGCGAACGCTACCCCGCGGACGCTGTCCTCGCTGCGATCCACCCCCAAGTAGCGCTCGACCTGGTGGAGCCGTCACCGGACGGTGCTGTGGTGGAGGGGCTGCGCGCCGCGCACACCGGAAGCGCCGTGCAGCTAGTCGTGCACGTCGCTACGACAGCCCTGCCCGCCTACCAGGGGGCGCAACCCGGCGACTGGAACGGGCTGCAAAGCCACGTCGGAAGTATCCACGAGCTGTCCGCCGGCTTCGCCGAAGCGCAGTCCCGTCGCCTGCCGGTTCGCCCGCCGACCTATGCGTTCACGCCTAGCGCTCTCGACGCCGGGCTCGCTCCTCCTGGCCACCACACCGTCTATCTCGCCTGCCCGTGCGCGCCCGCGGCCGTCGACGGCGGATGGAGCGTGCACGCCGAGCCTTTCGCCGAAGCCATGTTCGACCAGTTGGAGGCCCACGCCCCTGGATTTCGGGACTCAATAGTCGACTGGCACGTACGGACCCCCGAGTTGATGGCAAGAGAGCTGCGCCTACCTGGCGCCCACCCGATGCATCTCGACATCACCTTGGACCAGCTTGGGCCGCTGCGGCCAACACGGGCGCTGGGGAACCACCGCACCCCGGTCGCCGGGCTGCTCCTAGCCGGTGCCGGCAGCTCCCCCACCGGCGGGATCTCCGAGCTACCCGGACGCAACGCTGCCCGGAGACTCCTGGCCGACCTGAAGCACAAACACCGGTGACCGCGCCAGGCTAGGGAGCTCAGCCTCCCCGGGTAGAGCTGCGAAACGGGGTGAGGTAACCGATGCTCGCCACGACGAACGGAACCGACTGCAACGCTCCCAGCGGTAAAGCTCCCGACTGCGACCTCCCCGGCTGCGGCTTGCGCCGTGATAGAGGGGTCCGTCCCGTGTGAACGGGGAGCGTCACCCACAAGTGCGGGCCGGTCGGGTGGGTCCGAGCTAGCTGACATTTCGGTCACTGTCTCCCCTGGAGAGTCGAACCGTACCGCTTCGTGCGGGCCAGGAGCAGCTCGGAAGGACGGCTCGTACCGGTACGGACGAGTGCCGACTTGATCAATGCGAGCCATTCTGCGTCCACGCTGCACGCCCAGCAAGCTGCGAGATGCCGTCGGACCGCGACGGCGAGACCGGGGTCGGCTTCGCCGTCGAGATAGCTTTCGACCCTTTTACGCAGGGCTCGGTGCTCTGGCGTGTTCACCAACATCCCTAAATCCGCTCCCCCCGGCGGGCATTCCCTGGAATGCCGAACCCGGCAAGGGGGTTTCACATGCGTGTACCAAGCAGGCGAGCGTCAGCGAGGGGAAGACGCGTTCGCTCGCTACGTACTACCCGAGCTAGAGGTGCTGGCCAGGGTGGCGTTCTCGATCACCCGCAACACAGCGGACGCCGAGGACTTGGTGCAAGAGACATTGCTGTGCGCCTACCGGGCGATTGATCGTTTCGACGGCGCACATACCCGGGCGTGGCTGTTTACAATCATGCGCAACGCTGAAGCGAAGCGACACCGCCGGCGACGGCCGCAGCTGCTGCGGGACCCGGACCAGGCAGGGCGGGTCGAGTCCGCCGACCCCCGTGGAGGCGTCGCGTCTCCCGAGCAAGTTGTCGTCGGCGCGGAGTTCGACGCTGAAGTGGCCCAGTGCCTGGCCTCGCTTCCCGAGCGACACCGCCAGGTAGTCGAACTTGTCGACATCGACGGGCTGTCGTACGCCGAGGCAGCAGAAGTCATCGGAGTGCCGGTAGGCACGGTCATGAGCCGGCTGCACCGTGCCCGGACCAGGATCCGCCAGCGCCTCAGCGCCGCTGGCCTCGCACCGAAGAGGAGCATGCGATGAAAGTGTGGAACGCGATGGCGAGCCGAATGCGCTGCGTGGCGACGATGAGAGTGCTGCAAACCTACCTCGACGGTGCACTCGACGAGGTAGCGGCGCAGCGGGTCGCCGACCATCTCGAGGATTGCCGTCGCTGCGGTCTCGAAGCCGAGGTTTATGCGGAGATCAAGACGGCGCTCGGCGAACAGGACCGGACGGTCGACCCTCGAGCGATCGAGCGGTTACGACATTTCGGTGAGCAGTTCGTACGGGGCGACTCGGCGGGGTCGTGAGGACTTACGATGTCGCAGTCGTAGGCGGCGGCGCTGGCGGCTTGGCCGCTGCCCGGGCCGGGGCGCGCCGCGGGCTGCGCACCGTGCTCGTCTCTGACAGCGCTCTCGGCGGCGACTGCACTTTCACCGGCTGCGTCCCCTCCAAGACGCTGATCGAAGCCGCGGCCGATGGCCGGGAGTTCGGGGAAGCCGTCACCAAAATGCGCTCCGTTATTAGCCAGATCGCTGCCAGCGAGGACGCAAGCGTGCTGCGAAAGGAGGGTGTCGAGGTCGTGGAGGGCCGAGCCGGCTTCTCCGGCCCCCGCACCCTGTCAATCGAAGGAAAGTCGATTCGGGCCGAGACAGTGGTCGTCGCCACCGGTTCCCGTCCCGCCGTGCCGCCGATCCAAGGGCTGGACACAGTCGGATTCCTGACCAACGAAACGGTTTTCGATCTCGAAGAGCTACCCGCGTCGATAGCCATTCTCGGCGGCGGAGCCATCGGCTGCGAACTGGCACAAGCCTTCCGGCGCTTCGGGTCGCAGGTGCACGTCGTCGAAGGCGAGGCTCGGCTGCTTCCACGAGAGGAACCCGAGGCCAGCGCTGTTCTAGCCGACGTATTCGCCGCCGACGGTATCGGCGTGCACCTCGGCGTCGGGGTGACCCGCGTCGGTCCCGCAGAGTCCGGCGCGGGCGTCTGCCTGGAACGCTCGGACGGGTCGAATGTTTGCGCCGGTAC
The DNA here is from genome assembly GCA_021847945.1 of Actinomycetes bacterium. Classification (GTDB taxonomy): domain Bacteria; phylum Actinomycetota; class Acidimicrobiia; order Acidimicrobiales; family Palsa-688; genus JAJZAM01. The sequence goes on from JAJZNG010000097.1 coordinate 21,145, forward strand.
CCTCCTGGTGGCGGTGGGCCGGCGCCCGAACACGGCCGGCCTCGAAGCCGGGGTGGGAGGTGTCGAGCTCGACGAGCGGGGTTTCGTGCGAACCGATCGTTTCCTAGCGACCAGCGCCCCCGGGGTGTACGCAGTCGGAGACGTAACCGGCCGCTTGCTGTTCACTCACGCGGCGGACGAGATGGGCCGCATCGCTGTCCGCAACGGCTCCTCCAAGCTCGGCCGGCTGGGGCGCCGGGCTTTCGTCACCCCTTCAATCCCTTGGGTGACGTTCTGCGACCCGGAGGTCGCCCGGGTGGGACTGACCGAGGCGCAGGCCGTCGAGGCCGGGGGTAGGGTCGCCTTCGTTCCCATGTCGCAGGTCGACCGGGCGATCGCCGCTGGGAGGACCGAAGGTTTCGTGAAGCTGATCGCCGGGCCCCGGCGCCTGCTGGGTGACAGCGGCGGCGGGCGCGTCCTCGGGGCGACGATCGTCGCACCCCGAGCCGGCGAGATGATCCACGAAGTGGCCCTTGCGATACGCACCGGCATGTTCACGGGCCGCCTCGCCCAGACAGTCCACGCCTACCCGACATGGTCGACGAGCCTGCGCCAGGCGGCAGCCAAGTTCTTCGTGGCCTCCGACGGCCACCCGAGCGAGTCCAACTCGTAACCCCCGTCGGCTACTGTGCGGGCGTGAACTACGCGCGGGCCACCTCGCAAGAGCCTCACGACCCTGAGACGCCACGAGGCGAGACGCTTGGAGCGTCGAGAGCGGCCATCGAGCACCATTACGACGTCGGCCGGGATTTCTACGGGCTGTGGCTGGACTCTGAAATGGTCTACTCGTGCGCGATGTGGGCCGACGGCTCTCCCCCCGACGGTGACCTCGAAACCGCGCAGAAGACCAAGATGGCATGGCACGCCGAGTCGGCGCACGCGCAAGGGGCCGCCCGGGTGCTCGACGTGGGATGCGGGTGGGGAGCCCTCGCCCGTCACCTGGTAGCCGAGCACGGGGTCGAGCACGTGACGGGCCTCACTTTGAGTGCTGACCAGGCGGCCTACGTCGCATCTGGGTCGGGTTCCGCCGGTCCCGGCCCGCGACAGGGCCGGATCGAGGTGCGCCTCGAGGACTGGCGTGACCACCGCCCGGCCGCGCCCTACGACGCGATCGTGTCGGTGGGAGCATTCGAGCATTTCGCCCGCCATGGCCTAGAGCGAGCCGAGCGTCGGGCGGTTTACCGGAGCTTCTTCGATGCGGCTGGCGGCTGGATCAGACCGGGGGGTTGGATGTCGCTTCAGACGATCGCATACGACGACGCCGACCCCGACAAGGTCCGTAACTTCGACTTCCTCACCGAGGAGATATTCCCAGAGTCTGGGCTTCCAACCCTCGCCGACGTGGTGGTCGCAGCGGAGCCGAGCTGGAGGATCGTCAAGCTGCGATCGGACCCCGACCACTACGCCGCCACGTTGCGGATCTGGCAGGACCGCCTCGAAGCCAACCGCGGACCCGCCACCGACCTCGTCGGCAGGTCGACCTACCGCCGCTACGCTCGGTACTTGAGATTGTGCCGGGCACTTTTCGATCAGAGAGCCTGCACTTTGTACCGCATAAGCCTGCAACGGCGCAACGCTGCGACGCTTTCGGAGCAACAGCCCACGCCGGAGAGGGCCGCGAGCGGCGGGGACCGCCGACCATGACCGCCCCTGTTCCTGCCGGCCCCTTGTCGGGAGTGGGCCTGAGCCCCATAACCCGTGAGGTGCTCGACAGCGCGGCGCGCGGCCTTCTCGAAGCCCACCTGGCTCGCAGCCGCGAGTGGTTCCCCCATCAGCTTGTCCCCTGGGAGCAGGGTAGGAGCTTCGGTCCCGGCGACGCAGGAGAGACACCCCAGGTCGAGCTGGCGCCCGGTGTGGCCAGCGCCTTGTGGGTGAACGTGCTGACCGAGGACAACCTCCCCCACTACTTCCAGGCGATCACTGCCACCTTCGGCGTGGACTCGGCGCTAGGAGAGTGGAACCGACGCTGGACCGCCGAGGAGCAGCGCCACTCGACCGTCATGAGAGACTGGATGTGCGTCACCCGCTGCGTCGACCTAGTCGGCCTCGAACGGGCCAGGATGCGCCAGGTTTCGTTAGGTTTCGCCTCGGAGCTGCGCTCGGTTAGCCTCATAGACGGCGTCGTATACCTGGCGTTACAAGAGCTCGCCACGAGAGTTTCTCATCGCAACACGGGCCGTCTGCTCGCGGACCCGGCTGGAGCTGCGATCATGAACCGGGTCGCTAGCGACGAGAACCTCCACTACCTGTTCTACCGGGATCTCGTGTCGGCTGTGATGTCGGTCAACCCCTCAGAGGTTCTCCAAGCCATAGACCGCCAGGTTTGCACGTTCGAGATGCCCGGGAACGGCATAGAAGGCTTCGCCGGTCACGCGGCGTCGATAGCCGCCGCGGGCATCTACGACTTCGCCGTGCACTACGAGCAGATCCTGGTGCCTCTAGTGCTGCGAGGCTGGGCGATCGAATCTCTAGGAGACCTCGACCAGGCGGGTGAAGCAGCGCGATCTCATGTCCTGGCGCGCATCGCAAGGACCGGTCGGGTCGCCGAGCGTCTACGGGAACAGAAGGACCAGTCACCTCGCTGCTCACCCCCGATGAACTAACGGGCTGGGCCAGCAGCTGGGATTGTCGGCGGTGGTCGGCGTGCGCTCATCGCGGCACTCGGAGTTGAGGTCGCCGGGGAGTCAAACGTCACCGAGATCGCGGAGCAATCCCCTGTCCGCGCTTAGCTCGCCGACTGGTATGCCGTGGCGGTAGCCGGCGGCGGCTTCGGCAGGGCTCACGTCCGCGTGGACTGCAGCTTCGATGTACTCGCCTAGGTGCGGCATGCCGCATATCGTGAGGACCGCTGCGGCGAACCAGCTGGCCCGATCGGGGTACTCACGGCCCAGGATGAACCAACTTCGACGCGTGACGTGAACCACGGCAGGTCCGTCGAGGCGGTGCAGCTTCCCGTCGAGTCGATAGAAGGTCCTCCCGTCGGCAGCTATTTCCACCTCGTCGTAGCCGCCGGGTATTAGCGGCTGTCGCCACCGGATCACGGTGACGGAGCCGGAGATGGAAAAGTCGTAGTCGGCAGGGATCGCCCCGTCGGCTCGCGCGGAGGCGAGCGCCCAGCGTGCCGAAGGGGTAGGGGGTATCGGCTCGAAGCCGTTGTTCACGAGAAGCCGCCCTTCGCCGGTTCGATTTGGCCGTACACGAGTGCTGTTGATCCTAGAGGGGTTTCAAGTCTGGTCGGCCAGAAGCAACTGATGCGGCCGTGATCATCTCGGCGAGGACCCTGCGCAACTCCACCGTCGTGCGATCGGCTCGGGTGTGGATCTCGCCTAAACCCAGGTCCGGCGCCTGACTTCCACACCCAGAAGTGTCAGCGCGGACAGCGCCAATAAGCGGCAAGGACAAGCTGCGCATCGCTTCTTGGACCCTCAGATCCTCGTTTAGAACCTGCACTTCGAAGTCGACCGCCTCTTGCATTCGGGCGGGGTCCCCTCCAAGGTCGTTGCGCCACAAGACGGAGAAGATGTCGCAGTGCTCCTCGTCCAGCGGGCTGACGAAGAAGCCGATCGTGTTCGTCCCTCCCGCTTCGACGTAGTCGATTCGCAACGTCAGGTGAAAGGGAGCCACATATCGGTACGTCAGGCGCCGGGTCTGGATCAAAGGCCGTTCACCACTAGCAACGCCGGGATCCTCGCGGTTAGCGAACGCGTGTTGGTAACCAGCGGTAAAGCACAGCTGGCCGGGTTCGCGTATTACGTCGAACCGCCCGACGAGGCGTTCCTCGCCGGCACCGAAAGTGCCGGCGTGCACGAAAGGAAAATGCGCCGTGTCCAAGAAGTTGTCGGCGAGAAGGCCAGCCCCGGCCCGGGCGCGCACCACTGGCAACTCGCCCCGCGCAAAGGTCGGGTCATCGTCTTCGGGGACCTCGGGCAGTTCTACACCTGGGAGCGGTTCGTCGAGGCAGACGAAGATCATCCCGAGCCGCTCTTGGACCCCGCCGAGGGATTCCAGACGCGCCCGGGACGGTATCGGCGTCTCAGACCCGAGCGCGGGGATCTCGATGCAGTTGCCCGACGGCGAGTACAGCCATCCGTGGTAGGCGCATCGCAGTCCGCCGCCTTCGGAACTCGCCAGGGTCATAGGCGCTCCCCGGTGCGGGCAACGATCGTAGAAAGCCCTTACCTCCCCTTCCGAGCGGAACAGAACCAGGTGTTCCCCCAAGAGCACCGCACCCCTCGGCGTCTCGGAGATCTCATGCGAACGCGCCACGGGATGCCAGCACCGGCGCAGGGACTCGTGGGTGTTTCCGAGGGACGAGGATGGCGCATTCACGCCGTGAGAGCTCATGGCCTCCATGATCGGTTAGCGTCTCAGGTGGTGGCAACCTCGCTGCGGTGTCCGTGTAGAAACTGCCTTCGTCCCTCCCTCCCCGCATCGGCGGGCGGTCTGCTCCGATGGGCGAACCGTTGACCTGGATGAGGCTTCGCCAAGTGGCGATAGTGGTCTTCGACCTCGAGTCGACCGTTGAAACCCTCGGCGACGCGTTGGGCCTCAAAGTCGCCTTTCGTGATCCATCGGTAGGAGCGTTCGGGCTGCGAAACGCCGTGCTACCGGTCGGCTCGCAGTTCGTGGAGGTTCTGTCGCCTACCGGGGCGGGTACCGCTGCCGGACGGCAGATGGACCGGGCCGGCGGGGAAGCCGGCTACATGGTGATCATGCACACAGACGAGCACACGGCCGCCCGCAGCCGCGTGCGGGACATGGGCGTCCGTATTGCGTTCGAAGCCGACCACGATGGCTTTCAGATCATGCAGCTTCACCCTTCCGACACGGCAGGATCGTTCCTGGAGGTCGACTACCAACCTGGAGGCGACGACCCTGAAGGGCCGTGGGCGCCGGCCGGGCCGGACTGGCAGTCTCAAGTGGACCGTTCCAAGGTGGACGCTATCTCCGCTCTGACCGTCTCCAGCGCCAACCCTGGCGCGACGTGCCGGCGCTGGGCGGAGATCCTCGGAGTGCCCAGCAACAGTCTGAGCCTTAAAGTTGAAAATGCGACCGTGAACTTCGAGCAGGGCGAACGCGAAGGGCTAGTTGAGGTCCTGCTACGTCCATCCGGTGCCGAGCGGCCCGCGACGCTCACCTTCGGCAGCGTTCGTTTCTCCTGATCGCCCCCGCCTGCGTCTCGTCCCCTACTCCGGGGGCTTGCCTGGTCTGCCGAACAGGTAACCCTGCATCAGGTCCACTCCAAGCCCTGTGAGCACCGCTGCCTGCTCGGGTGTCTCGACTCCTTCCGACACGACCGACAGCCCGAGAGAATGGGCGAGTGACACTATTCCCGACACGAGGGTGCAGTCGGACTCGGCGTCCTGGATCGCCGACACGAAGGACCTGTCTACCTTCAACACGTCGAACGGGAGCTGGTCTAGGTAGGAAAGCGACGAGTAGCCGGTACCGAAATCGTCGATTGCCAGTCCAACTCCCAAGGCTTTGATGTCAGCGAGAACTTCAGCTGCCGAGGTTACGTTCTGGATTAGTGAAGACTCTGTGACCTCAACGTAAAGAGCGGACGGTTCCAGCCCTGTCTGTTCCAACACATCCCGGACGGCCGCCACCAAGCCTGGTTCTGACACTTGGCGGCCCGACAAGTTGACGGAGAGGCGGGCCCTGTGGCCGGCTCTCCTCCAGCGGACGGCGGCTTCCGCAGCTTGGCGCAGCACCCACTCCCCTATCTCTACGATCAGCCCTGCTTCCTCCGCTACCGGAATGAACGTCGACGGGGGAATGTCGCCCCGGATAGGGTGCTTCCATCTCAGGAGTGCTTCGTATGAAGTCACCTTCCTCCTGCGGTTCACGATCGGCTGGTAGACGACGTGAAGCTCCTTCCTGGCGAGAGCGCCAGCTAGGTCCTCGCGCATCTCCTGGCGGTCCCGCGCTCGGACTCTCAGCTCGTCGTCGAAGATCTCCGCCCTGTTACCACCGGCCTGCTTTGCGGCGTACATGGCCAGGTCAGCGCAGGCGAGACCCTCCACCCCGAGCTTCGTCGAGTCGACGACCGCCACGCCTAGAGAAGCAGTCAGAGCCACGGAGTGCCTTCCACCGTCAGCGTCGGGAACCTTGGTCGGGCTCCGTAGCTGCTCGAGAATGTCGCCGGCTATTCCTAGAGCGGCCTCGGCGGTTTCAACCCTCGGACATACCACGACGAACTCGTCACCGCCGAGTCTGCCCACTTCGAAGCCTTCCCTTGAGGCTATGGCCGACAGGCGACCTGCGACTGAGGCTAGGACCGCATCGCCGACACCGTGACCCAGTGAGTCGTTTATGAACTTGAAGGAGTCGAGGTCGGCAAACAGCACCGCCACTGAACCAGGGTGGTCCGCGGCAAGACGGCGCATCCTTTCCTCCATACCCGACCTGTTGGGGAGCCCGGTCAAGTGGTCGTGCGTCGCGGCGTGGGCGAGTTGCTCACGGGCGCTTTTGGTCTCAGTCACGTCGGTTATGGAGCACACGGTCGAATAGCACCCGCTGGCATCAGGTCCGCCGAGCGCCCTCGAGTTCACCGATATCCACACCACGCCTTCGGGCGTGGCGACGCCGCACACCTCGTTCGTGCTAGCCTCCCCCGTTAAGACCGTTTTTACCGCCGGCCATTCGGCGGCGTCGAGAGCCTTACCTTCCGGGCTGATCAAGCTCCAGCGCAGCTCGGTGAAGTGGCAACCTGCCGCTGGGCTCTGCAAATGCAAAATGCGCTCGGCCGCGTTGTTGGCGAACTCCACCCTGCCGTCACCTGCGATCACCAGGACCCCCTCGTCGAGCGCGGCGACTACAGCAGAGTGGCGGTCTTGCAGCTCTCGGTGCGCTTCCTCGCTAGCCTTGCGGGCAGTCACGTCAGTTATTAGCAGGATGCAACCGGTAGCATTGCCCGACTCGTCGCGGAGCAAGGAGATGGACAAATGCGCTGGGAACCACTCCCCGTCGGCACGAACCAGATCGGCTTCATGAGCGAACCTTCCCCGCCTGGAAAGCTGGCGCCACGCCGGTCCGGCTAGCTGCTCCGAACCGACGAAGACCGCGCTCAGGGGTTTACCAACGACTTCCTCGGAGGTCCTGGCGAAGATCTCCTCAGCGCCGCGCGACCACGACGTGATGATTAGATCCTTGAACCTTTTTCCTTCCGCCACGATTACAGCGTCTGAGATAGCGTCGACGAGAGCGGCCTGAGCCCGCAGCTTCTTCTCCACCTCCTTGCGTTCGGTGATCACCCGAGCGACCGCCTGGAAGGCCGGACGGCCACCCCACAGCGTGGCTATCGAGGTGGCCTCGATGTCGAACTCGGTCCCGTCGAGAGCTACCGCTTTCTCCTCGGCGAACTGGGCTGGTTGGTTGGTCGCTGACATTCCTGCTAGCCGTTCGCTGAACGTCACCCTCGATTCAGGGGCGAGAAAGTCGAGTATTGGCATTCCGAGGAGGCAGTCATCGCTCGGGCATCGAGCGTGCCTTTTCGCCGCCCTGTTGGCGTACACGATCTTCCCGTCTTGGTGTACGAGAATTATGTCGGGGATGACCTCGGCGAGAGCACGGTAGGACTCGGCCAGCTCTGGGGGTTCCATTCTCCGTTCGGCGCTGGAGAGCCCGATCGTGCCTACGAGCCCGGCGCCCTCCGCACCGTCTAGCCACAGCGCGCTCAAGGTCGCCGGGACACCGGCACAGGCACCGGCGTCTAAGCGCAGCGGAAACTGCAAAGTGGAACCTTGACCCACCGGAGCCTTCAGAGCCGCCTCCACAGCGGAACGCCACGGTTCGGCGATCAGGGCTAGCAGGTCCTTAAGGCACTTGATACCCTCGCGTTCTGATCCGAGCAACGACCCCAGGCTTGAAGTCATTTCGATTTTTTCGGTGTAATCCCAAGGGTGGAGGACGAATGCGGCCACGCCGAGCCGTTCGAACATCTCGAAGAGATTCCGGCCTCCGATGCTCGGTGGCCGCCCATTCGGCCCGGCAGGCTCAGAGCATGGGCTGTGGCCCTCGATGGCTGCGTCGGTCATGTCAGGTGAGGGCCATGCCGCGCAGGAGCCGAGGAGCTCTTCGAGAACCTTCATCTGTCCGCCACCGCTGAGCACATCCCGCACGCCGAATCCTCCTACCAGACGAGTATCGGCAAGTCGATGGAAGAACTTTCAGACCACTTCGGCGTTTTCCCATATCAGGGCCTTCAGCCGCCCGCTACGAACTGTCAGACTAAAAGCTAGGCTGCTTTCCAATCAGCCTAGGTCAGCCGGCGCTACAGGTCCATCGGGGCGTACACAACCGCCGAGTTGAACCCGCCCATCCCGATGGCGGACTTGAGCACTACACCGTCACGGCGCGCCAGCGGGCCGGCTGCGAGAGCATGATATGCGGCCGCTACCGGTCGAACAGACGGCATCGTTCCCCGTTCCAAACCGAGCAGCGCGAGAACACCTTCCACTCCTGCCGACGCGCCTTGACAGTGACCGGTGAGCGGCTTGGTCGCTAGAAAGGTGACATCGGGATCCAGCACCTTCTCCGCTACGCCAATCTCCGAGGCGTCGTTTTGGGCCGTGCCAGTTCCGTGCGTGTAAAGGTAGCTGACATCGCGACGGCCCACCTCGGCCGCTGCCAGAGCCCCCTCGAAAGTGTTGACGAGCTCGGTTAGGTCGGGGTTGAGGGCGATCGGATGGTAAGGGTCTTGGACCATGGATCCCCCGAGGAGCAGACCGTAGGGTCCGTCGGATCGGGACGACACGATCAACGTGGTGGCGGCCTCTCCTACGACGAAGCCCGACGAACCAGCCTGGAACGGTCGGCAGACGTCGAGAGGGTCCCCTTTGACAGCGAGAGCTCCCATCTTGTGGAACTGGTCGGCGTCCTCCGGAAGAGCCGAGAAATCGCACGCGGCGACGATGACGTCGGTAGCGAATCCGCTCTTCAACCACTGCCAAGCCAGGACCAAAGCCACATTGGTAGCGGCGCAAGCGGCTTGGATGTTCATGACCGGCCCCCCTGAGAAGCCAAGGTCGCGAAGCAGCACTGCCGGCGCTGTCGAAGGGATCAGGCCAAGGTAGTCCCGGTTGCGCATTCGGCCGTGGTGCTCACCCAGATAGCTCCTGCGGTATTCGACGTCGCCGACAGAGCCGGCACCAATCAGTCCCACCCGCTGACCGGGAACCCAGCCGCGGCCCCGAGCGTCGGTGACGGCCTCGCGGGTCGCGTAGAACAGGGCACGGCCATAACGCGACGGGTGATCCAGCACCGGGTCGCCCGAAGGTTGAGGCGTAGGCCGAGCCGCTAGGTACTCGCTTCCGTCGACCGACACCATCTTCACGGCCGAACGTCCGGAGAGGACACCTTCCCACAGGTGCTCCTTACCCCAGCCGTAGCCGGTGACCGCCCCGAGACCGCAAATTCCAGGGTTGCTGTGGGGATTCGATAGAGCGGACATTCCGACCCTCCCTCGTGTTTGACCTCGACTCGCCCGGGGCCAGGAGACGAACTCCGATTTCGATCATACCCTTACCGGCCCCCCGCTGCTAGGGCCTGGGTTTGGGGCTCTCAGCCTGTTACTAGTGTGACCGAGCTTCCGTAGAGAACCTCGGTGCCCGATGCCGGTGAAGTTGCCGTGACCGAGTTGATCGGGTTGCCGTTGGTTCCCCCAACTCCGAGACCGTCTGCGGCGAGGGCCTGCACGGCGGAGCCGACAGAATCCCCAGCCACGTTCGGGACGGTGACATAATGCGGCCCGAGGGACACGTCCACGGCGACTTGGGATCCGACCGTGACCTCGGACCCGCTAGAGGGGCTCAGAGATATCACGTCGCCTTTGGGTACGGTAGTGCTGTAATCACTCACCTCGGTGGGTACCAATCCGGCCGCCTGCAGGGCGCTCTGGGCGGCACTCAAGGGGGTGCCGGCGGCCAGCGACGGGACCGCCACTTGGGGCTTGCCCGACGAGACCACTATTCTGACCGACTGCCCAGGCAGCAGCGTGCCCGACGACGGGCTCGACGACACGACGTCACCTGCCGGGACGCTCATCGACGAAGTCTCCGGCGCAAGTACGTAACGCAGCCCGAGTGCACCCAGCGCCTGCTCGGCGGCTTGCTTGGTGTCACCGGCGACGTCTGGCACTCGCACCGGCGCCGGGCCGAGGGAAACCACGACGCTGATTGTCTTGCCCTCGTCGACGCGTCCCTGTGACGGGCTTTGACTTACGACGTCACCTGCCGCGAAGCGGGAGCTGTACACGCTCGAGCTGACGCTGAGATGCAGGTGCAGGCGGCTGAGTGCAGCCGCGGCCTGCGGGCGGGGCTCTCCAACTAGGTCGGGGACAGGATGGCTTGCCGGTGCCAGACGGCCAGTGGCAGCGGCCCACGCCACGGCACCTCCACCCAACAGGACTATTACGGCTGCCGCCGCGGCCAAAAGCTTGCGAGTCGATCGGCGGGATCTGACCTGCTGGCCGTCCCCTCCGGCGGCATCGTCTGGCATCCGGTCCCCGGCATCGACGGCCGCTTGCGACGGCGCAGCGTCGTCGAACAGCCGAGCGCTACTCCCCATCTCGGTCGGATCGACCAGGTCGGCGCTCGCAAGGTCGAAATCAGCCGGGGGCCGCAACGCCAACGGTGCCGGCTTGGGAAGCCTCGCGCTGACCTCGCTCAACGCGTCGGCGAGACCAGCCGCGTCGATGCGCTCTGCGGGATCCCTCCGGCCCGCCGCCTCCAGGATCGAAGTCAACGGCCCTGCCGCTTCGGGGACGGGCATGTCCACGCCGGCTCGCAGCGCAAGGGTGCCGAGGGGGGTGTCGCCGACAAGGGGAACCTCGCCGCTCAAAGCTTCGGCCAGGACCACCGCCAGGGAATAGACGTCGGCCTTAGCGTCTAGGTGCCCGGCGCTGAGAGTCTCAGGCGCTGCGTAACGGCCGGTTCCCACCACAGCGCCGGTCGGCTCGGTAAGGGCCGCTTCGGCGAGAGCCCTGGCGAGACCGAAGTCGGCTATGTAGACGCGACCTTCCTCGTCGAATATCAGGTTCGCTGGTTTGATGTCCCTGTGAACCAGACCCTGGCGGTGTGCGTGACCGAGCGCGCGGGCCACGTCAGCCCCGACGGCAGCCGCCTGGCCCGGTGACAGCAGCGAGCCCTGGTCGAGGATCGCCCTCAGGCTTCCGCCCTCCAGCAGTTCCATCACCAGGTACGGTCCGGCCTCGTCGCGACCGGAGTCATACAAGCGGAGGATGTTCGGGTGGCGCAGGGAGGCCACGGTGCGGGCTTCGGCCTCGAAGCGTGCCAAGAAGGCTGGCTCGCCGGCGAGCGCCGGGTGCAGCAGCTTGACCGCCACTTTTCTCCTGAGTTTCGTGTCCTCCGCCACGTACACGTGGGCGGAGGCGCCGACGCCCAGCGGGCGCGTCAGACGGTACCTGTCCCCGAGAACCCGACCGACCAGGTCGTCGATGCGCGACGTCACCACGCTGTGAGGCTACCCTCCGGTGTCCCTCTAGACGCGGATGTCGCCCGCCAGGTCGGCCGCCGCGAAGCTCTCAGCTTCGGTGGACGCCCCCTTCGAGGATCCCTTCGAAGGCTTCCTCGTCGATGACGGGCACGCCGAGCTCGGCCGCTTTGGCTATCTTCGCTGCCCCGGGGTCCCGGCCAGCCACGACGAGCGTCGTCCGTCTGGTCACCGAGCCAGGACTTTTCGCCCCGCGCGCTTTCAACGCTTCCTCCGCCTGCTCCCTGCTCCAATGCGACAGAGTACCGGTCACTACGATCGAAAGGCCGGCGAGCACCTGGGGTAGCACGACTGCATCTGGGTCCTCGAAGCGGATCCCGGCGGCTCGGAGCCTTTCGATGACGCGGCGGTTGGCGTCGAGGGCGAAGAAGCCGGCGACGCTCGCCCCTATTACCGGCCCGACGCCCTCGACGTTGGACAGGCTGTCGGCGTCGGCGGCTGCGATCGCGTCGAGCGAGCCGAAGTGGCGGGCGAGAAGTTGGCTGCCTGTCGCCCCGAGGTGGCGGATCGACAGCCCGACGAGCAGGTTTGCAAGGCTGCGGCCCTTGGAGGCCTCTACGGCGGCGCGAAGGTTGGCCGCCGACGTGCCCGCCCAGCCTTCGAGGGTGGCCACCTTGTCGTAGTCCATGTAGTACAAGTCCGCAACGTCGCGGAGGATCCCGGCGTCGACGAACTGGCGGACCGTCGCCTCCCCGAGGTGCTCGATGTCCATCGCCCCCCGCGACGCGAAGTGCGTGATGCGCGCGACGACCTGCGCGGGGCAGCTTTCGTTGACGCAGAAGGTGTCGCTTTCCCCCTCCACCCTCTCCAGGCGCTCCCCACACGCTGGGCAGCGATCCGGGAACTGCCACCGTGGTAGGCCCTGCGGGCGTAGGGCGAGGATAGGACCCCGAACTTCGGGTATGACATCCCCTGCGCGCCTGACCACGACCGTGTCACCGGGTCGGACGTCCTTGGCTCGAACTTGGTCCTCGTTGTGCAACGTGGCCAGCGACACCTTGGCCCCGCCGACGACGACCGGTTTGAGCACCGCGAAAGGGGTGGCTTTCCCGGTACGTCCTATCGACACCATTATGTCGACAAGGCGTGTCGTCTTCTCCTCCGGCGGAAATTTGTAGGCGATCGCCCAGCGCGGCGCGCGGGAGGTCGAACCGAGCTCGGCTTGCTCGGCCAGGTCGTCCAGCTTGACGACCACCCCGTCGATCTCGTAGTCGAGCGAGTGGCGCCCGTCCTGCCAGGTTCGGCAGTAGGCGTCGACCTCGTCGAGGCCCTCTACCACTCGAATGTGGGGGTTGACAGGGAAACCCGCCTCCCGCATCCATTCGAGCGTCTCGCTGTGACGGGAAAAGCCGGGCCCTCCGTCGACGGCCCCCAGCTGGTAGGCCCAAAAGCCGAGGTCGCGGCCCGCTGTCACCGCCGGATCCTTCTGACGCAGCGACCCCGCCGCCGCGTTCCGCGGGTTGATGAACTGGCGTGCCCCTAAGAGCGCCTGGCGGCGGTTGAGCTCGTCGAAGGACGCTATCGGCATGTAAAGCTCACCCCTGACCTCCACGAGGCTCGGGACGACCACCGGCAGGCTTTCGCCGGTGGAAGTCGCCTTGGTAGCGGCGAACAGCGCACGGGGTATCGCAGCCACCGTCACCACGTTTGCGGTCACGTCCTCACCCACCTCGCCGTCGCCCCGGGTAGCCGCCCTGACCAAGCGTCCGTGCTCGTAGAGCAGGCTCAGAGCGAGCCCGTCGATCTTGAGCTCGCAGGTGAACCGCATCCCCTTGGAGCCGCCAGCCCTGCCTGCCGCGGATCGGCCAGCTCCGAGGCGTTCCATGCGGGCACCCCACGCGATCAACTCCTCGTAGCTGGTCGTCTTGTCCAGGGACATCATCGCCGACGCGTGACGGACAGGTGCGAACAGCGTCGACGCCTCCCCTCCCACGCGGGCGGTCGGGCTCTCCCCAGAGGCTAAACCCGGGTGTTCCGCTTCCAAGTTTGCGAGCTCGGCGACCAACTCGTCGAACTCGGCGTCTGTCAACTCCGGGTCGTCGAGCACGAAGTAGCGGTGGTTGTGGTGCTCTATGAGCGCTCGGAGCTCTGCGGCTCTCGCCGCTGGGTCTGTGCAGGCCACGCAAAGACGTTACTGGCGACGCGACCCGTCGGCTTGTTAAAGCCGATCAGCGGGCGGCGATGCCACCCCCGACGACCAGGTCGCCCCGGTAGAGCACGACGCTCTGGCCGGGCGCCACCTTACGCAGCGGACGCTCGAAGGCGACCCGACCCGGTGCCTCCCAGCGCGCAGGGACGGGAACCCCGTGGGCGCTCACCTGGGCTAGGAGCTTCTCGTCCCCACCGGGAGGTTCGCGCACCCAGCAGACCGGGTCGAGACGCAGTTCAGTGACCAACAAGTCGCAGGCGGGAGCGACGGTGACGGTAGCCGCCTGCACGTTTACGGACAGCGCGTAGCGGGCACCGACCGCGGGGCCCAGCCCCCGGCGCTGACCTACAGTGACCAGCTCTAGGGCTGGCACCTCCCCCAGGAGCCTGCCCGCCTCGTCGAGCACTTTTCCCGGTCGCAGCGCTATCCGCTCAGACAGGAAAGCTGTCCGACCCCCCGAAGCTGATATGAAGCAAACGTCTTGGCTGTCAGGTTTGGAGGCCGTCTGAAGGCCGAGCGACACGGCCTTCTCCCGCACCTGCTGCTTCG
>JAJZNG010000021.1 GCA_021847945.1 Actinomycetes bacterium
AGGGGCACAGTCGGTTGACGTGTTCCGGTTGAACAGTGCACCGCTCAGTGCGGCCCTCCGTCTGGGCGGCTACTGGGGGCTGCACGGAGGCTTTGCGGGCAGTCCTTACTATCCGTGGGCCTCCTGGGAGAACCCACTCACCCACGCGCTGGGCTACGTCCCGATAGCGTTGGCCGCGGTCGCGATGTGCACACTCGGCACGAGACTCGATCGAGACCCGACTCAGGCGTCGCATCGCGGCATCGCGGTCCTCACGGTTGTGCTCGCAGCGCTCGTATTGCTCGCAACCGGCGGTGATGCGCCCTTGGGCAGCGCGAAGGTGGATTTGTTTCGCGCGACCCACCTGCTGGCTCCGTTTCGCAGCGTCTACCAGCGGTTCATGGAGTACATTCCCTTGTTTCTCGCTCCTCTCATGGCCGCAGGGATTGACGTCCTTGTGCGGCGCGCTGCCTCGGGGCGAAACCGCCCTTGGGGACTGGCGGTGCTGCTCGGGGCGTTGGCAGCGGTGGTCGTCGTACCGTTTCCGCTGTGGAGCGGGGCGCTGTACGACCGGTCGGGTTCTCTGCCTTCAGACCGCATCTCTGTACCAGCTTCCTACACCGATGCGGCGCGTGCCTTCCTCGGTTCTCCAAAGGGAACGTCCCTTCTCGTGCTTCCGCTCGGCACTACGAACGTAACCTACCTGAGCTGGAACGGAGGCAGCCACGGTTTCATGGGTATACAGCCACTGTCGTTCCTCTCTACCATGCCAGTTGTTGACGCCGCGCCGCCAGGATCCCGAGTGCGCCGTCTGTTGACATCCGGTCTTCAGAGTGGGGAAGAGCTCTGCTCCTCTCTTGGGCAGCTGAACATCGGCTACGTGGCGTGGGAGCGGGACGCGGATACCTCTCTCCTCCAGGCGGTAGGGGGCTACCTGGCAGTCGATTCTGCGGCCACCCGAGCGACACTCCATGACGCACCATGCCTCCGTCCACTTCGACATACCACCGCCCTGGTCATCTACAGAGATGTTCGTTGGCGTCCCAGCCTCGTCTCCTTCGAGGCGTCGCTTGGCGGGACTCAGGTCCCGGCCCAGTACCTGATCCATGGGGAGGATGTTATTTCTATCCGTCCGCCACGTCGCAGGTATCAGTTCGTGGTCTTGAACGAGCCGAACGACGGCGGCTGGTCATTGGACGGTCGCGCGCCGATCGATATCAGAGATGAGACCGTGTTCCATATGCCATCCGATCCTGGCGCCTCCTTTGTCCTGTCGAACACCACCACGTCGGTTATGCGCACCCTGCTGTACGTCACGCTAGCCCTGGCACTGGCCATCACAGTTCTTTGGACAGGTCGCTGGACTTTCATCGCTCGACGCCGTCGAACTCGTCGAAAGCGACGGGCAGATGGTTCTTGCGCGCAACAGGCTGGCGATTCCACTCAAGTCTACCCGCGCATGTCAGAAGACCGGACCGAGAGCTCATGAAGCGGCTCTGCTACATCATCGGAACCCGACCTGAGGTGATCAGATCCGCTGGCATCTTTCGGGCATTCGAGCAGCATGCCGAGGTTAGGGTCGACCTCGTCAATACCGGCCAGCATTTCGATCCGGAGATGATGTCGCTCTTGATGGACGAGGTGGGGTTGCCTCACGCTGCTCGTACAATAGTCACTCAGGTCAGCCATCCTGGACGTAGGTTCGCGACGATGATCAACGCGCTGATCGGCACTCTCGAGGAGCAGGATTACGACGGGGTTGTCGTCTATGGAGACACGGATTCGGCGCTCGCCGGTGCTCTGGCAGCCGTCAAGATGAGGATTCCGGTTGTCCACGTGGAGGCGGGCTGTCGCAGCGGTGACCTCCGGATGCAGGAGGAGCTTAATAGGAGGCTGATCGATCATGCCAGTGCCCTCCAGCTTGCGGTCTCAGAAAACTGCCTTGCGCATCTTCAGCGGGAGTCGGCTCCCGGTGTCGCTGTCCTCACCGGTGACCCACAGTACGACGTGTTCCTTCAGAGCCGTCCGGCGACGGCCGATACGCTCGACAAGGCTGAGGGATTCGTGACGATGCATCGGGCCGAGAACGTTGATGATCCGGTATTCCTCCGGCAGATGATCGGGTGTCTCGGTGAATATGGAGAGCAGGAAGATGTCATGTTCGTCTGGGCGGTACACCCCAGGACTGCAAGCTTTTTCGCGAACGAGACCCCTTCCGAATTCGTGCGCGTCGTGAGCCCGCTGCCGTACGGAGACACCCTGGAACATCTCGGTCGGTCGACGGTGTGCGTCACCGACTCGGGGGGACTGCAGAAGGAGGCCTTCTGGCTTCAGGTGCCGTGTGTCACGATGCGGGAGAGCACCGAGTGGACAGAGACGGTGGAAGCGGGGGCAAACGTGCTCTGCTCACGCCCGAGCGACCTAGTGGATGCCATCGCCCATGTTGTCGCGGCACGGCGGACTGCCCGTTGGGCCCCGGATCCATACGGGGGTCCAGGCAGTGCTGAGAGAGTGGCTTCCGCTATTGTTCACTGGCTATCTGACGGGGCTCGTGTTCTGCTGGGCGAGCCAAGCGTTCGAGGAGTGTGAGCGTTGCATCCGATCAGGATTGTCGTCATCGGCCTTGGCATCATGGGTCGCCAACATGTTCGGGTTCTTCGGGAACTGCCTCAGTTCGAACTTGTCGGTGTCCACGACCCGGACCCCCAAGTGACGGACTTGGTGCTTTACGACCTGCCGGATGTGACACTGTTTCGCTGTATCGAGGACGTCGTTCGGATGGACATCACGGCGGCGGTCGTGGCGAGTCCCACTGCGATGCATGCGGAGCAAACGGAGTTCCTTGTGTCCCAAGGCATCCATGTTCTCGTGGAGAAGCCGGTGGCTGGTCAACTGTCCGAGGCTCTCCGACTGGAGAAGATCGCGGAGGAAGTTCACACCTGCATCCTGGTGGGACATATCGAACGGTTCAACCCCGCAGTGGGAGGCCTCAAGTCGTTCTTGAACCGCGGTGAGTTGGGGGACATCATGTCGATCTCGGCCAGACGGGTTGGAGTTGCTCGACCAGCGAGGCCGACGACGAACGTGGTGTTCGACCTCGCGATCCACGACATCGATGTCGTCCGGTTCGTCATGGGGCAAGAGGTGAGCGTCGTCGGCGCAATCGGCGGCTTCCTGCCGGGCAATGTCCAGGAGGATTACGCGCACCTGCTCCTGGAGTGTGGCCCGACTACAGCAGCGATCGAGGCCAATTGGATCACCCCCCGCAAGAGCCGCCGTCTGAGCATCACGGGCACCGCTGGGCTCGTCGAACTCGATTACATCCGGCAAGAGGTTCGGTCGTACCGCGGGAAGACGGAGTTCATCGGGGACAGCGGTGACCTGTACCGCTGCATCGCCGCCACGGCGGAGCCGAGCGTCGTTCCGGTGGACCGTGCCGAGCCGCTCAGGTTGGAGCTCGAACACTTCCACGCGTGCATCGTGGGCGCGGAAAACCCGATCATCACGATGGAGGAGGCCGTGTCCGCCCTCAGGTGCTGTGACGAGGCGACCAGATTGATCAGGTATGGGGGGAGAGTCACCGGATGCTGACTGAGGGAGGGCACATGGGCTCGGATAGACCCGCTCGGGGCCGGGCGATGGGATGTGACGGCGATGGGGCACCGTGGATAGCGGAGACTGCGATCGTGGAGGAAGGTGTCTCGCTCGGGCCTAGGGTCCGAGTTTGGCATCACGCGCAGGTTCGCGTCGGCGCTTCCGTTGGGGAGGGGGTTGTCCTGGGCAAGGGCTGTTTCGTCGACGAAGGTGTCGTCATCGGCCGTGGGTCGAAAGTCCAGAATGGTGCTCAGCTTTACGCCCCAGCGGTCCTGGAGGATGGGGTGTTCGTCGGACCGATGGTGGTCCTGACCAATGACCGATTTCCACGAGCGATGGGGCCGCAGGGCGTTGAGATGGGGAAGGCGGATTGGCGTGCTATCGGCTGCCAGATCGGGTGTGGCGCCTCCCTAGGCGCCGGATCGATGATCGTCTGCACGACGGTGGGCGCGTGGGCGATGGTCGGTGCCGGCAGTGTCGTCACGAAGCCTGTGCCATCGCACGCCTTGGTATTTGGAGTACCGGCCCGGCAAGTAGGATGGGTATGTCGCTGTGGCGTTCGGCAACGGGCGTCCTGTCCCACCTGCGGCTGGACTGCGGCGTGATCAGGATCTCCCAGGTCCGAGTGACAGATGAGCAGGAGCTCGCCGTGCTGAAGGTGTTGCGGTCCGGCCAGCTTGCGATGGGACGAGAGACCACGCTGCTCGAATCCGACTTTTCTGCGTTCTTCGGCGGGGCGGAGTGTGTGGCGGTGGCCAACGGCACCGTTGGCTTGACGCTAGCTCTGGCGGCAGCGGGAGTGGCCCCCGGCAGCGAGGTGGTCACGACGGCCTTCTCGTTCATCGGTACGGTCGAAGCTGTCATCCATCTGGGGGCACGTCCCGTGTTCGCGGATGTGGAACTGGAGACTGGCAACATGGACGTTGGGCGGGTCGAAGCAGTGATGAGCGAACGAACGGCTGCCGTCCTCCCGGTGCACCTTTATGGACGGCCGGTGCAGCTAGGTAAGCTTCGGCGCGTTGCAGATGCATGGGGCGTGCCTGTGATAGAGGACGCGTGTCAGGCGATTGGCGCTCGAGCCGAGAACGGGACGCATATCGGAAGTGCGGGTACCGCCGTGTTCTCATTCTATGGGAGCAAGAATATTACCTGCGGCGAAGGCGGTCTGGTTGCCACCTCTGACCCCGCTCTCGGAGCGCGAGTGCGATTGTTGCGGAACCATGGCTCCGTCGCAGACTACGAGCATCAAGTGGTGGGCTATAACGGGCGTATGACGGATCTGCAGGCGGTTCTACTTCGCAGTGAAGTAGGCCGGATCGATGAGGTCACGCGGATGCGAAGAAGGAATGCGAGGTTGTACGATGAAGGCATTCAGAACGTGGCTGTCATCAAACCACCCCAAGGAGATGAGGATGGCGGGTGTTGCCATCAATACACGCTTCGGATGCGGTCGGATGGGGAACGACGGGATCTGCAGAAGTGGGCCAGTAGCCAGGGAGTCGAGACTCGCGTCTACTATCCGTCGTCTCTGGCCGACCTGGATGTGATGGAGCGGCTTGGCTACGGGAGCGAGTGCCCCGTTGCCACAGCGTTGGCCCGGACGGTGCTGTCGCTTCCGCTGCGGGACAGCCTACCTATAGAGGAGCCCCAGCCTGCGCTCCCCGTCGTGAACGGCTGGAGGCCCGGTGCAACCGATGGCGCGGGGTTTTACTAGATGGGCCGGCGGCAGACGGTCGGTCGGGTGCGCAGGGCGATTGTCGTCACGCCCGCCCTGCGCTACGGCAGCTGGTCATGGTTCGAAGACATCATTCGGCATTCACCGGACGTGCAGTGGACGGTCGTCGGGTATGGGAGAGGAGCGCTTAGTCCGAGTGAGAACGTGCGCTTGGTCACCCTGTCCGGCGGGAACTACTTGCGAATAGGCCGCCTGGCAGCACGTCCATGGCTGCTGTGGCTCAACTTCCTATACATGCTTCCGCTATCTGTGATCGCGTTCGTCCTCGCGCGGCGAATCCAACCGGATGTTGTAGTGGGCAACGGCATCGCAGCGTCGGTCCTTGTGTCCCCGTGCCGATGGATCTCGCGAGCTGACATTTGGCTGGGGTACCACGGATACATCTCGCATCTCGGTCGCGCGGCCAGCACGGCAATTGCGTGGTGCCTGTCGGGCGTTTCAGGCGCGGTGTGCAATTCCGCTGGCAGCGCCCAAGAGATGAGATCCGTGATGCGGGGCCGTCCGGTGATCGCAGTCGAGCATTGGGCCGACGAGACGTTTTTCGAGGGGAGTCTGCCTGATCGGGAGCCGCGCAGGGGCATGGTGGACGTACTCTACGTGGGGCGCACGGACGCAGAGAAGTTCGGTCAATGTCGGAGGGTGTGCATGGCGCTGGCGAAGGAGGGCTTGGTCGCGCTGACCGTCGTCGGTCCACGAGAGGAGCATGTGGACGGCGATGGAATCCGGTATGTGGGTTACATCTCCTCTCGGGATGCGTTGAAGAAGTGCTATCAAGAGGTCGATGTCACATGGGCTCCTGCGGATGTCGACTATCTGAGCAGACCGGGCGTCGAGTCACTCGCGAGCGGATGCCCGATCCTGATCTCGGACATACCCGCGGTCGAGGGAAAGTGCGACGGGTCCATTCGGATCCCGCGCAACCTCGTTCCGCCGCACGTTGGCAGGGTCCTGGATGGCGTGGACGACGAAGAAGCCTTGTCCCTCTTGCGAGCCATGGGTAGCGGACGGGACCGCATTGGCGACAGAAACGGATGCAGGCGGTACGCGCAAGAGCGCTACTCGCCAAGGAACATCGACGCGATCATCGACGCGTGGTTTTCGGCACCCGGCGGGGCTGGGCTGGTATGAGGCAGCATCTCGGCTTGTTACCTACTTAGCCCGTCGAGTAGCCGGGGGGGATTGCACCCCCCGACTACTCGACTACTTAGCCCCGAGACTCGAGAGCTCAACATCGGGCCTGAACGAGCGTCGTCTCCGCCGAATCGCTCCCCGACCGGGCGGCAGGAAGCTGTCCCAGGTGAGGCGAAAGAGTGACGCAGCATCACTTTTCCGGGCTGCGGGCATCGGGAACTCCCTGGTCAAGGCGCATCATTACGTTCCGGTCAGTTTGCGCTCAGCACCCCGTCCTCGACCGCCAGTGAAACAACACGCGAGAGAGTACCTACCGCATGGCGAACCGTGGAGGGCTTCGAGCCGCCGTCGATCAATTCGGCCACCCAGTCGCGCACCTCGGCTCGGGTGATCGATGTGATCTCGCGGGTTCCCCATCTCGGCTCGACGTAG
>JAJZNG010000074.1 GCA_021847945.1 Actinomycetes bacterium
GACGAAGTCACCTCCGAGACGGGCTCCAACGACGAAGCCACCACAGAGACGCAGGACGCCGCTGCCGAAACCGCAGGGTTAGAAGTGCCCGCGGTCGAACGAGACGGCGGCTCCGAGTCGGAAGCAGACAACGGCGGTGTATCCGAAGTGGAAGACACCGAAGAGGGAGACGACAAGTAGATGGGCCAGAAGGTCAACCCCTACGGGTTCCGCCTCGGCGTGACCACGGACTGGAAGTCCCGCTGGTTCAACGACCGGGACTACCAGGACTACCTCGTCGAGGACTGGAAGATCCGCGACTACCTCAACCGCCAACTCGAACGGGCCGCGGTCAGCAGGATCGAAATCGAGCGCACCCGGGATCGGCTTCGAATCGACCTCCACACGGCGCGTCCGGGGATCGTGATCGGCCGTAAAGGCGCCGAGGCTGACCGGCTTAGGACCAAGCTCGCCGAGATGACCAAGAACCCCAAGGTTCAGCTGAACATCCAGGAGATCAAGCAGCCCGAGCTCGACGCCGCCCTGATGGCTCAGGGGATAGCAGACCAGCTCGCCGGTCGTGTCAGTTTCCGTCGCGCGATGAAAAGGACGGTCCAGACCGTCCAAAAGGCGGGTGCTCTCGGGATACGTGTCCAGTGCGCCGGTCGCCTCGGCGGAGCGGAGATGTCCCGGCGGGAGTTCTACCGCGAGGGCCGGGTTCCGCTGCACACCCTGCGAGCCGACATCGACTACGGCTTTCGCGAGGCCAAGACCACCTACGGGCGCATCGGCGTCAAAGTGTGGATCTACAAGGGCGACATCCTGCCCTACAAGGTTTCCAGCGAGGAGAAGATCAGCCGTGAGGCGGCCATGGCCGTCGGAGAGACATCCGGCCAGGTCAAGCCGCGCAGGGTGGTCACAGCCGGCGGGGGACGCCGTCGGGCTGACGGAGCGGACGCCGGCGTGCAGCTGGCTGCTCCCGCCACCCCGGCCGACGTGCCAGAAGCCCGCGAAGCCGATCCGATAGTCGCCGTCGACCCTGAGCTGGAGCGCCTCCTCGCCGAAGAAGAGGACATCGAGCGCCGCACCAGGGGCGACCACCACGAGACACCCCATTTCCCTAAGGACCTGTAGCCATGTTGATGCCACGCAAGGTCAAGCACCGCAAAGTCCAGCGGGGCCGTCTCACCGGCCAAGCCAAAGGCGGTACGACCGTCAACTTCGGCGAGTACGGGATCCAAGCTCTCGAGCCGGGTTGGATCACAGCCCGTCAGATCGAAGCCGCTCGTATCGCCATGACCCGCCACGTCCGCCGTGGAGGCAAAGTCTGGATTCGCGTGTTCCCGGACAAGCCCGTAACCGCCAAGCCGGCGGAAACCCGTATGGGTTCGGGCAAGGGAAACCCCGAGTTCTGGGTAGCTGTCGTCAAGCCCGGGCGGATCCTCTTCGAACTGGGCGGTGTAAGCGAAGCCCTCAGCCGTTCGGCCCTTGAACGGGCCGTGCAGAAACTGCCCATCAAAGCCCGCGTCGTCGCCAGGGCGTCCCAGGAGGAGGTCGAAGTCGGATGACAAAGCCGTCTGAGCTGCGGGAATTGACCTCGGTCGAGTTGGCGCAAAAGCTCCTCGAAGCAAAGCACGAACACTTCAACCTGCGTTTCCAGCTCGCAACTGGCAAGCAGGACAACTCGGCCAGAATCGGCCAGGTGAAAAGGGAAGCAGCCCGCATCGCGACCATCGTTCGCGAGCGGGAGATCCAAGCCGCCGAGCAGGCGGAGGAGAAAGTCTGATGTCGGAACATACAGCAACCGAGGCTGAACCCACAGCCGGCGCCGAGAGGCCCAACCGTCGCAAGATTCGCGAAGGTCTGGTGATATCGGTGAAGATGGAAAAGACAGCGGTGGTCGGAGTCGTCGAGCGCGTGCGTCACCCTCGCTACGCGAAGACGGTGCAGAGGACGAAGCGTCTCTACGCCGAACACTCTGACGAGGCCCTCAAACCTGGCGACCGTGTTCGCCTCGCGGAGACGCGTCCCGTTTCGAAGCTGAAGAGGTGGCGTGTGGTCGAAGTTCTGGAGAGGGCCAAATGATTCAGCAGGAGAGCCGCCTTCGTGTCGCCGACAACTCGGGCGCCAAAGAGGTGCTTTGCATCAAGGTGCTCGGAGGTTCGAGGCGGCGGTACGCGTCGATCGGCGACGTCTTCGTCGCGACGGTCAAAGACGCCCTTCCCGGAGCGAACGTGAAGAAGGGCGACGTGGTCAAGTGCGTCGTGGTCAGGACGAAGAAGGAGAAACGCCGCCCCGACGGCAGCTACATCCGCTTCGACGAGAACGCGGCCGTGCTGATCAACGACCAGCAGCAGCCCCGAGGAACCCGGATCTTCGGTCCGGTCGGCCGGGAGCTGCGGGACAAAAAGTTCATGCGCATCATTTCCCTCGCCCCGGAGGTTCTCTAGGACATGGCCAGGTTGAGAAAGGGCGATGAGGTCGAAGTTCTCTCCGGCAAGGAGCGAACCAAGAGAGGGACCGTGATGCGTGTCCTGCCCAAGGGCGACAAAGTGATCGTCGAAGGCGTCAACGTAGCCAAGAAGCATCAGCGCCAAACCCAGGCGCGCGTGCAGGGCGGGATAATAGACAAGGACATGCCCATCCGGGCAGCGTCGGTGGCCCTCGTATGTCCTAAAGACGGTGCCGTCCGGGTAGGTTTCGCCTACAAGAGCGAAGGGGACAGGCGTTCCAAGGTGAGAATATGCCGCAAGTGCGGGAGGGAGCTGTGATGTCTACGACAGCTACCAGCATCAGCCAGCAGGACGTCCCACGCCTTAAAGCCCGCTACAACGAGACGATCAAGGGCGAGCTCAAAGACAAGCTGGGTCTCCCAAACCCCATGATGGTCCCTCGCCTTGAGAAGATCGTGATCAACATGGGTGTCGGTCGCGCCACCCAGCAGCAGTCGCTCCTCGAAGGCGCCGTCCGCGACCTCACGGCGATATCGGGCCAAAAGCCGATGGTCACCAAGGCGAAGAAGTCGGTGGCCGGCTTCAAGCTCCGTGAGGGTAACTCGATCGGCGCGAAAGTAACTCTGCGCGGCGACCGCATGTGGGAGTTCCTCGATCGTCTGATCAGCCTTGCTATCCCGAGGATTCGCGACTTCCGTGGTCTGCCAACGAAAGGCTTCGACGGTCGGGGTAACTACACCTTCGGAGTGACCGAGCAGCTGATCTTCCCCGAGATCGACTACGACAAGATCGACGCTCCCCGCGGTATGGATATCACGATCGTGACCACCGCTCGAAGCAATGCCGAAGGCCGAGCTCTGCTTGACGCCTTCGGGTTCCCGTTCCGCCGAGATGGCAACGACTAGACAGGGCGAGTAGAAGATGGCCAAGAAGGCGCTAATCGTGAAAAGCCAGCGCAAGCCGAAGTTCAAGGTACGCGGGTACACCCGCTGCAGGCGGTGCGGACGTCCGCACTCGGTGTTTCGAAAGTTCGGCATGTGCCGTATTTGCCTGCGCGAACTGGTACACGCCGGTGAGGTCCCCGGTGTGACAAAGGCGAGCTGGTGAAAGGACCGCGCCGATGACGATGACAGATCCGATAGCGGACATGCTCACCCGCATACGCAACGCCAACGTGGCGATGCACGACACGGTGCGTATGCCCTCGTCGAAACTGAAGGAGTCCCTCGCTGCAGTGCTCGTCAAGGAGGGCTACGTAGAGGGTTTCAGGGTTTCCGACGCGGTCGACAGACCGGGGAAGATCCTCGAGATCGACATGAAGTACACCAAGGACCGTCGCAGGACCATCTCAGGGGTCCGTAGGGTCTCCAAGCCGGGACTGCGGGTCTACACGGCGGCCGACAAGCTCCCGAGAGTTCTCGGAGGTCTCGGCGTAGCCGTCCTGTCCACCAGCCAGGGTCTCATGACCGACCGGGAGGCGCGCAAGCGCCGAGTCGGCGGCGAGATCCTCTGCTACGTCTGGTAGCGCAACGAAAGAAAAAAGGATTCGATGTCGCGTATAGGACGCTCCCCAATATCCATACCACCCGGGGTCGAGGTAAGCCTCGAAGCACGCACGGTGACCATAAAAGGCCCCAACGGGGCCCTGACCCGTCCCATCCCCGGGGAGATCACGCTGCGCCAGGAAGGTTCGACTCTTCTCGTCGAACGTCCGAACGACGAGCGTCAAAACCGCGCCCTTCACGGCCTGACCCGCAGCCTCGTGTCGAACATGGTTACCGGAGTGACCGCCGGCTACGCCAAGAACCTCGACATCGTCGGCGTCGGCTACAGGGCGATACCCAAGAGCCCCGGGCAGATCGAGCTGGCTCTTGGCTTCAGCCATCCGGTCATCGTCGACGCTCCAGCGGGCATAACTTTCGAGGTTCCCCAGCCGACGAGGATCTCGGTTAAGGGGATAGACAAGGAGCTCGTAGGCCAGGTGGCCGCGAACATCCGTAAGATCCGCAAACCCGAGCCCTACAAGGGCAAAGGGGTCCGCTACGAAGGTGAGCGGGTCCTGAGGAAAGCCGGGAAGGCAGCCAAATAGATGAGCTACTCCACAAAAGACAAGCAGCTTGCCAGGTCCCGCCGGCACTTCCGTGTCCGCAAGAAGGTGGCCGGAACCCAGGAACGTCCCCGCTTGGCCGTCTTCCGGTCGAACAAGCACATCTCGGCTCAGGTGATCGACGACCGCGCCGGGACGACGTTGGCCGCTGCGTCGACAGTCGAGGCGGCATTGCGCAGCGCCGGAGGCACCTCCAACCGGTCCGGAGCTACGAGCGTCGGTCGACTGGTCGCCGAACGGGCCAAAGCCGCCGGTGTGACCCAGGTCGTCTTCGACCGGGGAGGTTTCCAATATCACGGCCGGGTGGCCGCCCTAGCAGACGCGGCCCGCGAGGCCGGACTGGAGTTCTGAGACACGATGGCTGAGCAGGTTTACGAAGACCGGACCATCAAGGTCAACCGTGTCGCGAAGGTCGTCAAGGGCGGGCGGCGATTCTCCTTCGCAGCTCTCATGGTCATAGGCGACGGCCGCGGAAGTGTCGGTCTTGGCTACGGCAAGGCCAAAGAGGCGGGCCTGGCAGTCCAAAAGGGTATCGAGGAAGCGAAGAAGAACCTTTTCACGGTCCCGCTTGCCGGTTCGACGATCACCCACCCTGTTCTGGGCGAAGCCGGCGCCGGCAGGGTTCTCCTCAAGCCTGCCGCCCCCGGCACCGGGGTCATAGCCGGTGGTGCGGCGAGGGCGATCCTGGAAATGGCCGGTATCCACGACATTCTCGCAAAGTCGCTTGGCTCGTCGAACAGCATCAACGTCGCACAGGCGACAGTCGCCGGTCTCAAAGCTCTCAAGCGGCCCGACGAGGTCGCAGCTTTGAGAGGCCTGTCGGCCGAGGAGATCGTCCCCGGCGGACTGTGGCGGGCATACCAGGAGACCAAGAGGGGTCCTTTCGTGCCCCAGGAGGTTGCGTAGCCTTGCCCAAACTCGAAGTAACCCAGATCAAGTCCTCGATCGGGACTAAGCCCAAGCACCGCGGCACCCTGCGCGCTCTCGGGCTTCACGGGATCGGAACGTCGAACACCCTCGACGACCGGCCTGACGTACGCGGGATGATCGCCAGGGTTCCCCACCTGGTCAAAGTCGTAGAAGAAAAGGAATCTTGATGCAAGTCCACGATCTCAAACCAGCTGCTGGGTCGAGCCGGCAACGGCGTCGGGTGGGGCGTGGTATCGCCGGCAAGGGCGGTAAGACCGCCGGCCGGGGCACGAAAGGCCAAGGGGCGCGCGGGCAGGTGAAGCCAGGGTTCGAGGGTGGCCAGCTCCCGCTGACCCAGCGAATCCCCAAGCTGAAGGGCTTCAAGAACCCTTTCAGGGTCAGCTACAACGCCATCAACCTCGACACTTTGGAGTCCTTCGAAGGTGACCTGGTGAGCCCAGACACGCTGCGCGAACGTGGGATGGTCCACAAGCACGGTCTGATCAAAGTGTTGGGCCGGGGCGAGCTCACACGTCCCCTGCGGGTGTCGGCGCACGCGTTCTCGCGCTCCGCCAAGGACGCGATCGAAGCGGCCGGCGGCAGCGTCGAGGTCATCCCACCTCCGTTCGGGCACGGGCGGCCACCGGCGCGGGGTAACGCGCTCACAAACCGCTGAGCCCCCGCTCGTGGTGATCGATGGCCCAAGCCGGTTGGCGCGAGGTACCCTAGGTCGGTTCCCGGGGCGGCCCCGGGAAGGGAGGACTTGATGCGAGGCACGTTCAGCAACCTGGCGAACATGTTCAGGGTCCCGGACCTGCGGAACAAGGTCATCTTCACCGTGTTCGTCATCGCTGTGTACGCCTTCGGGGCGAACATCCCGTGTCCTGGCATCCAGTGGAGCCAGGTGCAGTCCCTAGAGGCGGCTTCCAGCCACGCGGGGGTCGTCGGGTTCCTGGCGTTGTTCTCCGGCGGTGCGCTGACGAAAATGGCCGTTTTTGGCCTGGGGATCATGCCTTACATCACCGCCTCGATCATCATCCAGCTGATGGTCGTGGTGATACCCAAATTCGAACAGTGGCGCGATGAGGGAGCGGTCGGGCAGAAGAAGCTCACCCAAGTCACCCGCTACCTGACGATCGCTTTGGCGATCATGCAGTCCACGGGCCTCGCCTACGTGTTCCACAACGGCGGTGGCGGCCTGCTCGGCAACGGCTCAGGTTTGAACGTCGACCTCATCCCGAATTTCACGATACCCCGGGTTCTGCTTTTGGTCTTGACCATGACAGCGGGAACGGTGGTGGTGATGTGGCTTGCAGAGCTGATCACCCAGCGGGGTGTCGGCCAGGGCATGTCAGTCTTGATCTTCGCGAATGTCGTCGCCACGATGC
>JAJZNG010000105.1 GCA_021847945.1 Actinomycetes bacterium
TGCTCGTCGTCGCGCCAGCGATCGCCGTGCCGGTTACCGCTCCACCCGGCGACAAGGCCAAACCGGTCGGTACTGTGCCTGAAATCACGCTCCACGAGTAGCTGCCGCTACCTCCCGCCGCGGTGAGCTGAGCGCGGTACGGTGAGCCGGACTGGGCCGGGGAGAGCTGGCGGGGACTCGTCACATAGACCGCCGGCAGAACCGTCAGTGTCACGGGCACCGGAGCGGAATGCACGCCCAGGGTGTCGCTCATGTATACATCAAATTTATAGGTGCCATGCGTTCCATACACCGGGGTGCCGGTCAGCTCGCCGTTGGACCCGTCGAAGGTGAGCCCGGGCGGTAGCTCGCCGAGAGCCGTGAAAGTGTAGGGCGCTGTGCCACCGCGACCGCCAGACACGAGCGGGGACTCGTAGTAGGCGCCTTCCTCTGCGTCGGGGACCGTCGTAGCGCCAGTGATAGGGGCGGCGCGTACGTTGATAGTCATGTAATCCCAGTAGCACCCGCCTAGGCCGTCGGTTACGCTCAAAGGCCAGTCGTAGTTGCCGGCATGAGTGGGTGTTCCGCTGATGACGCCACTCGAGTTGTCCAGGCTTAGCCCGGGCGGCAGCGCTACTGGTGGGCTGATGGAGTTGCAGCCGTTGGTCGTCCAGTAGAAACCGGGTTCTCCACCCGACAACAGAGGGACGGACTGGAACGGGGACCCTACCTCGGCGGCAGCAGGGTAGTACGGGGAGGTCAGCGGGGAGGTGAAGCTGACAGGCGGGACGAACCGACCGATCGTCAGCTCCTCGGGCGCGGTGACTCCGTTGGCATCACTAGCGTTGAACGTCAGGGTCGTGCCTCCAGGAGCGTTTGCGTAGGTGAGGGCATCCGCGGTCGGCGTACCGGCAACCTGACAAAATTGGTCGTTGATCCACGGCGAGTTCTGTACCTGAATCCCAAGGTCGTGCGCCTGCCAGGCATTCGAGTTCCCCGGGGTGGACGAGAACACCTCGAAGTTACCGTCCGCGGCAGTAAATCCAGCGGGCATAGTGCAGTTGTAGGGGTATGCACCGTCGGGAGGGGTGCTGATCTCGAAGATCGGGATCGGGTCCCCCGCCGAGGGATTGCTGCAGTGGCACCCCGCTCCGAGAGAGACGCCGACCTCTCCGTCGCCTATCGGGAAGTCGAGTGACTTGGGGCCTGGGACCACTTCGATCGACATCGGCTCGCTGGTGGTTTGGTTGAGAGCGTCGGTCACGTCGACGTAGAGGTTGAGTTGCCCGGACGGCGATCCGTCTGGCACCGAGGCGGTCAGTAGCCCGCTGGAGTTGATGGCGACGGTAGGAGTCACCGGGTAGCCGCCTCGGTAGTACACTGCCCATTTCAACGTGCCGGCTCCACCGCCTTTCAACGCCACCTGGTAGTTGCTCTGGCCCGCCTCTAGGCTTGGGATCGTCGACGGTACCGTTATCACCGGAGGTGATGCAGCGATCGGCACCGGTCCGATGATGTTGAACTGCAGCTGCAGGTTCAAGTTGATCAACCACAGGTCGAGCACGAGGCCAATAGTGGCCTCGATACCAACCTCCAGCTCGAATACAGGCGCGTTCCATGGCTGCAAGACGGCTTTGGCATACGCGTCGAGGCCGAGCGCGGGCCCAACGGTCGGGCCGCCGGGAACGTAGTAGAAGGCCAGTACCAGCTGAGGTCCCGCCGAAACCTTGACGTAGACGTCCGGGCCGCTTATGGAAAAGCAAGGCTGGGGGGTCCCACTACTTTGGTCGCTACAGGAGTTCTGCGGGTTGAGGGTGTTGACCGGCTGGAGCCCCCCATTGTTCTGGACGTAGGTTACGCCGAGCTGACCGCTGTCAGTGTAGGTGTCGGTGATCTTGACGCTTCCGACGTCAAGTTCTGCTTTGAAGGTGATGCTGGTCTTGAGTACAGGCGTGATCGTAACCGGAACAGGGCCTACGGCAAAGGCGATCCCAGGAGGAGCTATCAATGGGACTGAAGGCAGGCTTTCGGTTACCGAACAGTTGACTCCAGGCGTACCTGTGAGCGTGAAGGTGGCGCTGACGTCGATGTTTGCGTAGGCGTCGACCTGGATACCCGAACCGAAGCTCCACGAAGCACTAACGACGGGGGTTACGGTGAAATTCGTGAAATTCACGCCGACGCTTCCACCCTGAAGCTGAAGTAAGCAGCTCGACGAATGGGCCGACAGTCGTAGCTTGGGGCGGGCCGCCACTGTGAGCTGATGAAGCTGGGAAGCGTTCAACTCTGACGGAGGTGCCGACACTTGGAAGCGTCCCCTGCTCACTGCATCACTTAACACTGCCGGCGAGGTGATCAGCACGAGGCCTGCGCCCGTGGCATTTTCACTGGTAATCTTGCGGAGGAATCCTCCGGGCAACCCCGGCCCCGAAGCGCCGGCAATTACGTCGCCGTTCTGGACTCCTTCCAGGCTGGCCGGGATCGGCCGGAAGGTGAAGGTGGAGCCATCCGGAGAGACCGACCGGAGGTCATTGGCGATGTCGGTGGGAGAAACGGCCTTCGTGGTATTCGGAACCACGGTGAGGTAGCTAACCCCGACGACGGCCTCTTGGTTTGCTACGACGCTAGCCGGGCTTCCCGTCACCGACGGGTAGTAGGTGTCGGTACCGCCGACGACAGGAGCAGCGGTCACAGAGTACGCTCCGGGGGAAACATCGAGAATTGTCGTCGCTGTCACCTGGGTGCTGTACCCGCCGGCCCCAGTGACCGTGACCGCAGCGGCCAAACCCGAAGGGAGGTCCCCAACGGAGACCGCCAGCGTCCCCTCCCCCGTCGGAGGCGGTGGCGAGGCGTTGCCGACAACAAGCGTCATGTCAACGGTTACGGTGCCGCCGTTGGAGTCATTGACGGCCAAGACGAAGGCCGCGACGGCCGTCTGCGTCGGAACCCCACTTATTCTACCACCGGTGGGGTCCAACGACAACCCCGGCGGCAGAGCGCCGGATTTGATCGACCAGCGGTATGGCGCCCTCCCTCCTGCGGCCAACAAGCTTGCAGAGTAGGCATCACCAACTATTGCCCCCGGCAGGCTCGAGGTGATGATACTTAACGGAGCGGGTGTCACGACCCGCCGACTCGCCATTCCCACCACCGGGGCATTCAGCACCCGTCCACCCATCGACCCGTAAAACCCCGCATCACCAAAAGCGAAAACCCCGCCATCCGAAGCCACCAACCAATAGCCGCCACCATCAGCCGTAACCGCCATCCCCACCACCGGCGCATTCAACACCCGCCCACCCAACGACCCATAAAACCCCGCATCACCAAAAGCGAAAACCCCGCCATCCGAAGCCACCAACCAATACGAGCCAGCGCTAGACGTTCGAGGCGTCGGCGTCGTAGGACTGAGCGCCTTTGACGCACCTGCGGTCAAGGAGGCGGCCTTGGGCGGCTTGCCTCCGGCGCCGTGCGCGGACGGGCTTACCAATAGTAAGGCGACCACCGCCAAGGTGGCGACCACCGCCACAGTGACCAGCAGTCCTGAGCGGGCGCGCTCAGCGACGCGACCCTCCCGACGCTGACGGCGCCGAATCTCATCTGTCGCATGCCTCGGCCGAAGTGCCATACTTCCTCCTGCCCACGCTCACCAACGAGTGTCACCTTCAAGCTAAGTTCCGCCCATGCACCATATCTATGGGGAGACCTCCCCATAGATATGGGCCGGAGCCTCAGATGTTGGCAGGTCTCGCCAAACCACCGAGATCGGCGAGTCCAGAACCCTTGATCATCAGGTCGCGGCGAGACGATATTCCGAGCTTGTCGTACACTGCGGAGAGGTGGTGGTCCACAGTCTTAGCCGAGATATAAAGATGAGCCGCAATTTGCGAGTTCGTTAGCCCCTCCGCAGCCAATTTAGCGACCCGGGCCTCCTGGCTCGTCAAGCCGGGCCGGTCGACCGACTTGCGGCGGCGACCACCTGAGGCGGCCAATTCGTCCTCGGCTATCGCTTGGAGACGGCCAGCTCCGGTCCCAGTTAGGATGTTAAGAGCGTGACGCAGGGTCTTGCGGGCCTGCAGGATTCGTCCGGTGTTACGAAGGAAGCGACTGTATGCCAGCGAAGTCTCCGCCGCAACAAGGGGCATACCTAGTTGTTCCGTCCGGGCGAGAGCCTCCTCGAACATTGAGTCAGCTTCCGGCAGTCGACCCTGCTTCCATGCGACGGTCGCCCTACCGACTTCGACGACGGCTCGCGGCGCCTGGCATGGCAAGGGCGCACACAACTCATCGAGGAATCCGATCAGCTCCGAAGCACGTTCCAACTGACGCGCGGCCATGAGGGCGTCGATGGCTACCCCGTGCCACGGAACGACACATGGCTCGCGAATTCCCGATTCCGAGGCTATCGCCCAAGCAAGCTCTGCCGCGGCTACAGCTTCCACAACACGCCCGGCGCTGAGAGCGACACGACTTTCGAGCATCGACAACCACAGGCGCAGATAGGGTGACTCGCCAATGGTGGACAAGATCTGCTCTACCCGACTCGCCCAATGAGCGCTATCGGCCGCTAGCCCGAGCTCGTGGGTGACGACTGCCATGCCGATAGAAGCAAATGGAGCCAGCGCCGGAGCCACTTCCGCCGCCTGCGTCGCCTCTTCGAGCATCAAGCGGGCCTCGTGAAGTCGACCTAAGCGACACAGCGTGTCTGCGTGTCCGACTGCGTATATCTGCTGGTGGATGACCGCGCCGTGCCGCTTCGCATCCGCCGCTCCGCGGTGAAATAGCGACGACGACAGATCCAGTCTCTCCAGAATCTTCGCCAAACTTGCGAAGCCGAATAGCGCGTCGCTGGGCCAGGGGGATGTGGTGCATGAGAACGAAACACCATCCAGCAGCTCCTCGGCTGCTACTGACAGCTCGGCAGAGCCTGAAGAATAGCCGCCGATCACTGCGAGGTTGGCATCAGCGACACGGGCCATGTGCACAGCGCTATCGGAGCTGCCCGGCGAGGATGTCAGGAGATTTATTGCCTCGGAAGCGGTTGCCCTGGCGGCATCGACACCTTCGAACAGCCACGAGATGAGCGCCGCATCAAGGAGCACTTCCGCAGCAAGGCTTGCGTCGAAGTCCCTCGCTATCGCCGAAGCGTCATGTGAAAATCGCTTCGCCCCTTCGATGTCACCGACCGTGAAGCGCACCTGACCAAGCAGCCGAAGGCCGGCGATGCGTTCCATCTTCTCCAAGGACTTCTCACTCAGCATCAGTCGAAGTATCTTCTCGGCCTCGCCGACCCGACCGCACCCGATCTCCGCCGCCGCCAGATCGATCCACACTGCCCTCAACGTCGAGGGTGAGCCAACCGAAACGGCGGTAGCCAGATGATCCCTCCCTGTGCTCACCGCTCCAGCGGCAATCGCCGCGCGCCCCGCTGAGACCAGCACTTCGACCGCCTCGCTCCCTCCAGCACCGCCCGCCGCTACCGCATGCAGGGCCGTCACCGCCGGATCGGCATTGCGAGCAATCAGTAGGCGTAGCGCCTCCGCATGCAGTCGTTGGCGCACGAGAGGATCGATTGCATCGTATAGAGCCTGACGGACGAGAGGATGGACGAACTCGGCCTCGCCCGTCTCTACACCACGAAGAAAGCCCGCTTCGCAAAGCGCTTCGACTGTGTCCCATGCAGACTGGGAAGCCAGGCCCGCTAGTTGGCCGGCTAGATCCGCCTTGAAACGAACTCCTAGCACAGAAGCAGCTTTCGCCCAGCGCAGAGCGACGTTACTGACGCCCGCGAATCCCGGTAGGAACAGCCGTTCCGCAAACCCTACAGCCGACTCGGCGAGCGGGTCCTCACCTCTGCGCCACGACTCGGCCAACTGCTCTAGCAGCAGTGGGTTGCCGTCACACGCGGTCCACGCCCGCTCTACTAGATCATCGTTCGGCGCGAACGGTGCGTTGGTCGACAACAGCACTCCAGCTGCCGCTCGCGACAATGGTCGCAGCGTGATCTTTCTCGCCATACCCGCATTAACGAGCGCTTGGGCTTCTTCAACGACCCCTCGCGGCCAAGGCCTGGTCGACGCCACGACTACGACGGGAAGCTCAGCGATCCGCCGACACAATAGGAACAACAGTTGGGCTGAGTCGGCGTCCGCCCAGTGCACGTCGTCCACCATGATCAACAATGGCTTACTACTATGGTCGGACACCCATTCGACCAGCATTGCGAACTGGGCGACCCGCGCGTCCCCAGGCGTGCCGGCCACCATGGAGCGAATGTCGGCATGCGTACGCGGCATACCCATCAAACGTTGAATGACGCCGAACGGCAGCGCTGCCTCCGGGTCGGAACACCCTGCCAACACGACCGTAAAATTTATCGCCAGAGAGCTTACCGCCCTAAGAAATGTCGTCTTGCCAAGTCCGGGAGTGCCTACAACAAACAGTGACGATCCACGCCCCCTCTCCGCTTCGGAAAGCGCCTCGGAGGCCATCGACATCTCGTCGTGACGTTCCAGCAGCTCCAACCAACGACCTCCCTGACACTACGGTAGCGCCCGGCCTATAAAGCCGTATTTGTCCGCATTCTAGGCAGGTCGAAGATGCGACCGCTCACCCTCAGCCGAACGTCCCAACCCTCTCTGCACGGAAGAGCCCTGCAACCGCAGTGCCACAGCGCTTAGCGGTCTCCTCCTGGCCCGACAACGAGGCTCCGCCGGAGCAGGTCCAGAGCCGAGATGGAAGCAATCTGGCGGATCTGATCCCTGTCCCCGCCGCCGTAACGACCGAGGCGGATCAGGTGAGCCGTGTCACCGCCGACCGCGGAG
>JAJZNG010000007.1 GCA_021847945.1 Actinomycetes bacterium
TCGCCGCTCTGTCTGAAGCGGTCGCCGCCTGGGTGCGCTCCGGTGCGGTCATCCCCGGGCGGGTCAGGCTGTGCCTTCGCATCGTCGAGCCGGCGACGGCCAACTCCGGCGCAAGCTCATCGGGGCGTGCGAAGACGCAGCCGCTGTGGCGGGTGGAGCTGCTAGCCCAAGATCAAGACGAGCCGAGCCTGATCGCCCCCCTGGCGGACCTGTGGGCCGGCGAGTCGCCTTTCGCGCCGAGCGCTATCGCCGACGTGCTCGGCGGTCTAGCCCGGATGGCACGCCTCGCCCCCGAGCTCGCCGGAGCGCTCGAAGAGGCCGAACCCGACAGCGTGCAAGTCGACTCGGCGGGCGTAGTCGCTTTGCTGGCGGAGCGGGCGAAACTGTTAGAGGACGCCGGCATAGCCGTCCTCGCGCCGGGCTGGTGGAGCCGGCCGGCGCGTCTCGGGCTGCGAGCGAAACTCAAACGGTCGCGAAGCCAGGCCAGCGGCGGGGCCGGCTCGGGACTTGTCGGCATGGACAGCATCGTCGACTTCGAATGGCAGGCCGCTCTCGGCGACACCCGGCTCACCAAGGCTGACCTCGCCGCGCTGCAACGCGGGGCGAAAGCCAAACAGGAGCTGGTGCACCTGCGCGGGCAGTGGGTGCGAATCGACGTCGACAGTATCGGCCGGCTCCTCGCGAAGGTCGGCGAGGAAAGCTCCGTCGAAGCCCGCGACCTGCTCAAGGCCGGCCTCGGCCTGGGAGACCTCGACCTTGCGGCCGGCCTCGAAGTGCTAGACGTGGACGCGACCGCAGTCGGGTGGATGCGAACCCTCCTCGACGGCGCCCTCCACGCGACCGTCGAGGCTGTGCCGACCCCGGCGGGTTTCGAAGGTCAGCTGCGCCCCTACCAAGAAAGGGGCGTCGGGTGGCTTGCGTTCCTCGGCCGGCTCGGCCTGGGAGCCTGCCTCGCCGACGACATGGGTCTCGGCAAGACCGCCCAGCTGATCGCGGCGATGATCGCCGACCCCGCGGACGGCCCCACCCTGGTCGTCTGCCCGGTGTCGGTGCTCGGGAACTGGGAGCGCGAGCTGGCACGTTTCGCCCCTTCGCTTCGGGTGCTGGTACACCACGGTGGCGCCCGCAATGTCGGGGACGTAACCCTGGCGGTGCGCGCAGCGGACGTCGACGTGGTGGTCAGCACCTACTCGCTTTTGGCCCGCGACCGGGAGGCCCTCGAAGGCGTCGAGTGGGCCAGGCTGGTCTTCGACGAAGCCCAGCAGCTCAAGAACCCGTCCGCGGCGCAGACCAGGGCCGCGACGTCGTTGAAAGCCGGCAGGAGGGTGGCGCTGACGGGGACCCCCGTGGAGAACAGGCTGAGCGAGCTGTGGTCGATAATGCATCTGCTAAACCCGGGTCTGCTCGGCAGCGCTCGGGTCTTCAAGGAGCGCTTCGAGGTGCCGATCGAACGCGAAGGAGACGCCGAAGCGACAGCCCTTTTGCGCCGGGTGACCGGGCCGTTCGTGCTTCGCAGGCTAAAGACCGACAGGTCGATCATCTGGGACCTTCCCGACAAGATCGAGACGGTCGACCGCTGCCCTCTCACCAAAGAGCAGGCGACCCTCTACCAGGCTGTCGTCGACGACATGCTCGCCCAGGCGGACGCTTCGGACGGCATACAACGCCGCGGTGTCGTCCTCGCCGGGCTCTCCAAGCTCAAACAGGTCTGCAACCACCCCGCGCATTTCCTCTCCGACGGCTCGGCGCTCGCCGGGCGTTCAGGGAAGCTGTCGCGCGCCGAGGAGCTTCTCGACGAGATCCTCGACGCAGGGGACAAGGTGCTGTGCTTCACGCAGTTCTCCGAGTGGGGCGGGCTGCTCGCCCCCTACTTCCAGCGGCGTTTCGGGGTGGAAACCTTGTGGCTGCACGGCCGTGTGCGACGCACCGCCAGGGACGACATGGTCCGGCGTTTCAGCGCCGCCGGGGGGCCTCCCCTGTTCTTAATATCGCTCAAGGCGGGCGGTACGGGGCTGAACCTAACCGCCGCGTCGCACGTCATACACCTGGACAGGTGGTGGAACCCGGCGGTGGAAGACCAGGCGACCGACCGGGCTTTCCGCATAGGCCAGCGCCGCAACGTGCAAGTCCACAAGCTGGTCAGCTCCGGCACCGTCGAGGAGCGCATCGACGAGATGATCACAGCGAAACGCGACCTCGCAGCGCGGGCGGTCGGCACCGGCGAGGAATGGCTCACCGGGCTTTCGGGGTCGGAACTGAGGGACCTGGTGTCGCTCAGCGCGCAGGCGGTAGCCGGCTGATGGCCCGGCGAGCCTGGGACGACGCGTGGCAGCGGTACCCGGCGTCGGTGCCCTTGCCGGCAAAGGGTGGCATCGCGACGTCCAAGCAGCGGGGCCAGATGGCCGCCACTTGGTGGTCCCGTCGTTTCGTGGCGGTACTAGAGTCCTACGGGCTCGGCGCCAGGATGCAGCGCGGCCGGCGTTACGCCCGAAGCGGCCAGGTGCTCGCCCTGCAGGTCGGCTCCGCTTCGATAGCAGCCCAAGTGCAGGGATCCAGGGCCACCCCCTACCTGGTGACAGTCAACGTGAGCGCGCCGAGCGACGGGCAGTGGGCTCGCATCATCGACGCGATGAAAGCCAAGGTGGGTTTCGCCGCCCGCCTGGTCGACGGGGAAGTCCCAACCGACTTGGAGGACGTGTTCGCTTCGTGCGGGGTCGCCCTGTTCCCGGCGAAATGGGAGGACCTCAAAGCCACGTGCAGCTGCCCGGACTGGGAGAACCCCTGCAAGCACATTGCGGCGGTGCTCTACGTGTTCGCCGACCGCCTCGACGAAGACCCGTGGCTGGTGCTGGAATTGCGGGGACGCCAGCGCGACACGCTCCTGGAAGCGTTCGCTGCTGGACGTTCCGGGCTTTCGGCGGGATGGCCGGGCACCTCCAGCGCCGACGTTGAGGTGGCACCTTGGTGGCCGTTCGCCCCCGGACAGCGCCCGCCTGTGACGGCAGAGCCGGCGTCGCAGACCGCCTTGGCGGCCGCACCGCCCGAGGGCCGGCCCGACGCCGTCCTCGACGGTTTGGACACCCTAGAAGTGACAGTCGGCAAGGTGGCTTTCGTCGAGATCATCCGGCCGCTCTACGCCCACATCACAGCGCCGGACTGATAGGCGGGCGGCGGTGAGGGGGCTCCTCGACGCCAGCCTGATCGTCGCTTTGCTGGTCGTTGATGAACGTCAAGGAGCGGCGCAAGCGCACCTGGAGGCTGGTTGGACGCCGGAGAAGCACTGCACGTAATCAGGTAGACACGGGCCTACGTAGGATCCTACTGGCGGGTGTCGATCACGGTCAGCATCTGCGCGAGCACGCGTCGTACCTCGGCGAGCTCGCCGTCGCTGAGCACGATGTTCCGTGCTTGGCGGCGGAGTCTCTGGGCAGAGACGGTACGGACCTGCTCGGTGATGACCCAACCGCCACCGGCGGCTACATGCACTCGATGAGCCCAGCCGGCTCGCTCTACGCTGGTGAGCGGCAGGACGGTTACGAGCTGCCCGAGGGTGACCGCCAGATGGAACGCGGACGAAACGACGAGGGCCGGCCGGTCCTTGCCCTGTTCGCGGCCGCGTACGGGTTCGAAGTCGACAAACCACACCTCGCCAGGCTGGATTTGTTGCGCGGCATGAGGGCTCACTCAGCCGGACCGGTCCACTCGTCGCTGATCGGGGCGTCTGCCGCTGATAGCTCGGCGGCCCCTGCGAGGTAGTCAGACCACCCCAGCGGGTCGCTGTCGCGGTAGCGTTGAACGGAGGCTACCGCGGCGGCCTGCCAGTGCTCATCGATAAGACGACGAACGGTCTCGTCCGCGGACACGCCGCCGAACTCCTCTCTCCCGATGCGCAGGACCCGGTCACGGGTTTCTTCACTCACTCGAAGCACAGCGCCATCATAGTGTGACGTATACGACTATGTAAACGAACTTGTCAACTACTATAGTGTGCACGCCGAGAAGTGATGCTTTGCGGCGGACCCGACGTTCGCTACACGGTTCGCTTCCCGGCGGAGGGGGTGCGGTGACCGGCCCAGCGCTAAGCCTTTCGGTAGGGTGGGACCGTGCAGGACGCCGCCCGGCACTGGAATGCCGTCTACGAGACGAAGGCCGCCGATCAGGTCAGCTGGTTCCAGGCCGCACCTGTCACCTCGCTGCGCCTATTGGAGCGTTGGGCCCCGCCGGGCAGCTCGGTTATTGACGTCGGTGCCGGTGCCTCGACCCTGGTAGACGAGCTCGTCGGTGCCGGCTGGAAAGACGTGACTGTCCTGGACGTCTCGGAGGCGGCGCTGACAAAGGTGCGCAAAAGACTCGGCGAGCGCCTCGGCGCAGTGACTTTCGCCGCTGGCGATGTCCGCACGTGGCAGTCGGAGCGAACGTACGGCGCCTGGCACGACCGGGCCGTGTTCCACTTTCTCGTCGAACCGTCAGACCGTGATCATTACGTGGCGACGGCCAGCAAGGCGATCGCCCCTGGGGGCGTGGCCGTGCTCGCAACGTTCGCCGCCGACGGGCCGGTAGAGTGCTCCGGCCTGCCGACGCTCCGCTACGACGCGGAGAGCCTCGCCAGAATTTTCGGCTCCGCTTTTTCCCTGGAGCACGCCGAACGCGAGGAGCACACCACGCCGTTCGGAACGATCCAGCCGTTCACCTGGGTAGTGCTTCGCCGCGTGTAAACGTCTACTCGACGGGCGCGTTGAATCACCGGCGGGATCGTGCGGCGGGCGACATCGTCAGCGGAGGCGACCTTACGCTGGAACGCCCTCGCGGTGGCGGTCGATCCCCCACGCCCGGGCATTATGGCGTAGAGGTCGTGCGTTTCGACATTTCCGTGGTCCTCGCCTCAGGCAACGTCGTTACCTGCACCCGACGCCGGCAGCATGTCGGGGCTGATCACACTAGTCCCACGAAATCCTTTTGGCCCGTCGTGGGCAGAGGGGACACGAGTTGCGGGTCCACTGCGGCCACGACCTGTGGACGGTGCTGTAGGGGGGTGGGTCCCAGCCGCGCTCGGCGGTGAGGGCCAGGGCCTTCCGGTGGATCGTCGCGGGTTGAGTCCCGTTCAGGAGCGACCCATCCCGGGACGCAGCCACCTCCGAGCTTTCCAAGCCCCCGCTTTCTAGGACTCCCCGCCGTTACCCCTACCGTCCGACCGCAGCGCTCCTTGGAGGCCACTGTCCCTAGCTGGGGTCTAGGCGCAGCGTCCCCGAATCGGCCCTCGGCCACGGCGTTGGCGCGGCGCTTCGAGTGTCCCGCCCGCACTGTAAACCCCGCTGCGGATGCCGGTTGAATCCGGGACCCCAGGCTGACGTCAGGCACCCCCTGCAAAACATGTCAGGTTGGAGTACGACCCCACATTGTTTGCCAGACCGCTTCGAGGGTTTCAGACTCTAACCTGACGTTCACAGGCGATGCGGGGGGTGGCGGGTTTGGTAGGGCAGGCGGTCGGCTACATCCGGGTTAGCAGCCTGGATCAGAGCACCGCCCGCCAACTCGACGGGGTGTGCGCCTTTGTACGCGAGGGTGACAGGGTGGTCGTGGCGTTTCGTCAAAGAGCAGTTTGTTTGCACCGGCGACGACACTGCCGGAGCGGCCGATGCCCCGGCGGAACTGTCCGCATAGGCCCGGGAGAATCCAAAACGGGCGGCCCTTAGGGGACACTGTGCCGTGGGCACTCTCCTCTGGCCAGGGGCTTTCGGTAAGGGGCTCGTCAACTGCGACAGCCACAATGGTGACTTATCCTGGTCTCGCTTCTACGGATGGGGCGTGCTGTCCGCCCCGGGGTGTGATGATGGTATGAAGAGGATGACGGTGAGTCTTCCCGACGAGTTGGCGGAGCGGGTGAGGCGAGCTGCCGGCGGGGAGGGACAGGTCAGCGCGTACGTGGCCGCTGCGTTGGCCGACTACCAGGAACGAGTTGGACTCGATGAGATCCTGGCCGGCCCCCACCTCAAGCATCCGTTCCAGTCCTGCGGGTGCCCTCCGTGCCCGCCTGGGCGCCAAGCGCCCGCCAGAGGCGGCCGCCGAGGCCACAGTCGGTGTCATCAGGGACGAAGTACAGCTCCCGCTGCTCACGGGAAGGAGCGCCAGCGAAACGCCCGGACGCCGCTGCCTGCTCGTCGGAGAGGAACTCCACGCACCACTCCCACCCCCAAGACGAGCCCAGGCGCACCGGCCGCACCAGCCGGCAAGACCGCACCGACGACACAGCGTCCCTAGGCAAGTAGGGGGCTGTTGTAGCCGCTCGGGTCTTTCTGCTGGGATGGCTTCTCGCAGGTTAGCCGTTATACGGTATAGCGGCTATGCCGCTAGATGTACGGCCATCGCAGGCGTGAGCGCATGGCACGGGTACTTGACGATCCAACAGCGGGGGGTGATCGCCCTGCCGGCCGAAGCCCGCCGGCCCCTGCACCTCGATCAGCCCGGCGTGCAAGTAGAGGTGACTGAGCGTGATGACGGGGTGCTCGAGTTGCGACCGTCGCTGCCGGTACCGGCCGATCAGGCGTGGTTTTGGACTGAGCGCCGGCAGCAACGCGAGCGGGAGGTCGACGAACACGTAGCAGCCGGGCGGGTGGAGGTACACGAATCGACCGACGATTTCCTCGAACACCTCGCAGCGCTTGCGGGCGCCCTCGCCTAACTGTTCGTGGGACCATGCGAGGATCGAGATGACGCCGGGGGGCGTGGGTCAGGCGATATCCCGCCATCGACCTGCCGGCTGCGTCCGAGTAGGCGCCC
>JAJZNG010000192.1 GCA_021847945.1 Actinomycetes bacterium
AAGGCCAGTTGGCCGAGGACGGCACGCCGGCAGCTCGCCGCCCGGAGGCTTCGGAGGTCCGGCGGACAAGACCCGCCCCTGGGTCGCCCGGGAGGCGGACTTCCCCTCGGCAGTTCCTCCACGAAGGGAACGTCGCGCTGCGTAAGGTAGCATGACCCAGCCGGTCCGAGACCGCTAACTACTCGATAGTTGTGTTCGTAGCCCGAGCAGTCCTTATGGCGCTGATCTTCGCTTTGGATCTGGCGTTCTCTCATCTGGCCAACTTCCTATTCAAGTAGCGGGCATGTCTGAAGACGATCTAGACGAACCAACTGAACACGACGCGCAACTCGCAGAGCCGCAGGGAGGTGCCGGCTTCGAAGGCGAAGGAGACTTCGGGTCCGACGATCCCGAGGGCGCCGACCAGCCTGAGGAGACACCCCAAAGCCCTTACGACCGTCCCGGAAAGTGGTATGTCATCCACAGCTACGCCGGCTACGAGAACAAGGTGAAGTCCAACCTGGAGAGCCGCATCGCTTCCATGAACATGGAGGAGCGGATCTACGAAGTGGTCATCCCAATGGAGGACGTCGTCGAGTTCAAGAACGGCCGCAAGCAGGTCGTGTCGAAGAAAGTCTTCCCCGGCTACCTCATGGTCCGCTTGGACCTCGACGACGACTCGTGGTACGTGGTCCGCAACACCCCTGGAGTGACCGGCTTCGTCGGCCTCGGTGCACGGCCTACGCCGCTCACCCGCAAGGAGGTCGAGTCGGTACTGGCGGTCAAGTTGGACGAGGACGACACTGCCAGCGGTTCTCGCAAGAGCAAGCCGCGGGGCATGCAGTTCGAGATCGGCGAGTCGGTCAGGGTGAAGGAAGGCCCTTTCGCAGACTTCACCGGCACGATCGCAGAGATCAACGAGGACCAGCTCAAGCTCAAGGTTCTCGTCAACATTTTCGGGCGCGAGACGCCCGTCGAGTTGGACTTCGCCCAGGTGGCGAAGCTTTAAAGGAGCGTCAATGGCCAAGCGCCGAGTATCTGCCATAGTCAAGATCCAGCTTCCCGCCGGCAAGGCCACACCCGCTCCGCCGGTCGGTACCGCTCTCGGCCCGCACGGGGTTTCCACGATGGAGTTCGTGAAGCAGTACAACGCCGCGACCGAGGACAAACCCGGCCAGGTCATACCGGTGGAGATAACGATCTTCGACGACCGCTCCTTCAGCTTCGTCTTGAAGACCCCGCCGACCCCGTTCCTTATTCGACAGGCTGCCGGCCTCGAGAAAGGCGCGAAGACGACGGGCAAGGAGACTGCCGGGACTATCACCGACGGCCAGCTTGAGGAGATAGCCCGGGTGAAGATGCCCGACCTGAACGCGAACGACTTGGAAGCCGCGAAGGCGCAGATCGCTGGGACCGCGCGCTCGATGGGCGTCAAAGTCGGCTGAGCAGGCCGCGGGACTCGCTTAACCTGTCAGGTCCAGGCCGGATAAGACCTCAACCGGCCGGACAAACCACCAACTTCTAAGAGGGAGACGTAATGTCGCAAAAGGGTAAAAAGTATGTCGACGCGCTGAAGCGCTTCGACCGTTCCCGTCCATACAACCCGTCCGAAGCGTTGGACCTGGTGAAAGGCCTCGCGAGCGCCAAGTTCGACGAGACCGTCGAGATGTCCGTGCGTCTCGGCGTGGACCCGCGAAAAGCCGACCAGGTGATACGAGGGACAGTTTCGCTCCCGTCTGGAACGGGCAAGGAGGTGCGGGTGGCTGTCTTCGCCGCCGGTCCCGCCGCGGAAGAAGCCCGAGCCGCCGGGGCCGACGTCGTCGGCGCCGACGACCTTATCGCCAGGGTCGACGGGGGTTTCATGGACTTCGACGTTGCTATTGCCACCCCGGACCCTATGGGTCAGGTGGGCCGTCTCGGGCGCAAGCTCGGCCCCCGGGGTCTCATGCCCAACCCCAAGACGGGGACGGTCACAACCGAGGTGGGCAAAGCCGTGACCGACTTCAAAGGTGGCCGCGTCGAATACCGGGCTGACACGCGGTCGCGCGGCGTAGTACAGGTCCCGATAGGCAAGGTCAGCTTCGATCGGACCGCTCTGCTGCGCAACTTCCGCGCGGTGATCGAGGAGATGAACAGGGTCAAGCCTGCGGCGGCGAAAGGCAAGTACGTCAAGTCGGTAGCTGTCAGCTCGACCATGGGTCCCGGCGTCGACGTGGACGTCAACGCCCTGCGCGTCACCGACGAGGACCTGGCCAGCGCCTGAACTGGCACTCGCCGCCTGAATCGGCACTCGGCGCCTGAACTGGCGCTTTAAGAACCGCCCTCACTACGGCAGGGCCGAGTGGTAGAGCCGAGACCTGTTCGGGTCAGCAGGCTCCTAAGATTGTGGCGATGGCTAAACCCGAGTGGATGCCCCAGAGGCTCTACCAATGGGTCAAGCCGCGTTCGCTGATCCTGCACTTGGTGTACGTGTCGTGCTCCACTGGCTGCCTCATCGCCATGTGGTGGCAGATCCACCGGGCGATGCAGGGCAACGTGCTCAGCTACTTGTACTCGGTGGAGTGGCCTACTTTCGTGGTGGTCGGCGGGATCGGCTGGTGGCAGCTTTTCCACGACACACCGGAGTTCATCGCCGAGCGAAGGGCCTACCACCAGCGGATGCGCGCTGCGAGCGCTGCGGTAGTCGCCCGGACTCTGCCACGGTCGGCTCTTGCGCTGACCGTCGACTCCCGCGACGTTCCGTCTAACCGGCTCGGTTCGGGGGCCAGCGGAGCCGAACGCGA
Organism: Actinomycetes bacterium; assembly: GCA_021847945.1. Taxonomy (GTDB): domain Bacteria; phylum Actinomycetota; class Acidimicrobiia; order Acidimicrobiales; family Palsa-688; genus JAJZAM01. The sequence continues at coordinate 2,763 of JAJZNG010000192.1, forward strand.
ACTGCCCGCCGGGGACGCCCCGTGGAGCGCAGCGCTGCAAGGTCCCAGCTCGCTTGAGGACGCCACGACGATACTCCCGATGTCGCATGGCCGCCCCTACAGTCCGGGCAGCCCGGTGGCCGGCGGAACCCTGGTCGGCGGAACCGTGGTCGGCTTCGACGACTCCGGTTACGATAACTCTGGCCTGGACGGTGCGGACGGCGGCGCCGAAGACGAGATGACGCAGTACAACCGGTACCTGGCTCTACTGGCGGTGAAGGGCAAAGCCAAAACCTGGCGCAACCCCAACGGGTTCAAGGCGGAAGGAAGCAGCTGAGTGGGAAAGTTCACCCTTTCGGATCCTCTATGGCGTTACCGGGTCATGGCCTGGGTGGTGGGAACGATGCTCATCTTGGTCTTCATCGGCCTCATCCCCGCTATCAACTCCGTCGACGCTGTCCTGGGACCGATACACGGCGTGCTGTACATCGTCTACCTGGCGACCGTCGTAAACATGCTCGTCGCCTACCGGCTGAACATCTGGTACTTCATCGGCATGGTAACAGCGGGATGGTTCCCGTTCGTCTCCTTCATAGTCGAACGCAAGATCACCCGGAGGCTGTCCGGTACGGCTATCAGCTATACTCAAACCCGCACTATCGAACCGTAGAAATCAGGTCGCCCTTCGGGGCGCGAAGCGGGCCCGCCGGGCCCGGCCCGACGAGGTGAGAGGCGGCCCTCCAAGAGGTGTTGTCGCTCGCGTCGCCGGGCGAATTACCTTAGGAGGAGCCAGTGGACAACCCGAGACCGGAAAAGGTCGCTGTCGTAGACGAAGTGCGCGAACGGTTCTCGGCGTCGCACGCAGCGATCCTCACCGAGTACCGCGGCATGAAAGTCAAGGAGCTGTCGGCCCTTCGCCGCAGCCTCGCTCCTTTCGGCGGGGAGTACAAGGTCTACAAGAACACCCTTGTGAGCCTGGCGGCACGCCAGGTGGGCCTGACCGACCTCGAACCCCTGCTGCACGGACCGACAGGCGTAGCATTCGTGACCGGCGACGCCGCCGGCGTAGCCAAGGCCCTAAGAGAGTTCTCCCGAGCCAACCCGGCGCTGGTAGTCAAAGGCGGGGTTCTCGGAGAGAAGGTCATCGGTGCGGCCGAGGCGGCTGCGCTGGCTGAGCTTCCGTCGCGCGAGGTGCTTCTCGCCCAGCTCGCCGGGGCGATCGCCGCGCCGATGCAGCAGTTCGCGGGGCTGCTTCAAGCTCTGCCCCGAAACTTGGCCTACGGCCTTGCCGCCCTGCGCGACAAGCGCGAAGCCGAGTAGAAGCCAAAAAGACGTCCTCGTCTAGATATTCAGTCCAACACCTAGCGTCAGCATCCGCCGACCGGAACCAGGAGCACCCAAGACAATGGCAACAAAAGAAGAGATACTCGACAGCATCGCCAACCTGACAGTCCTCGAACTGTCCGAGCTCCTCAAGGAGTTCGAGGAGCGCTTCGGCGTGACCGCAGCAGCGCCCGTAGCGGTGGCAGCGGCCGCCCCGGCCGGCGCTGCGGAAGCCCCGGTTGAGGAGGAGCAGGACGAGTTCGACGTGGTCCTCACCTCGGCCGGTGACAAGAAGATCCAGGTGATCAAAGAGGTTCGGGCTCTGACCAGCCTCGGCCTCAAAGAGGCCAAAGACCTCGTCGACGCTGCGCCTAAGCCCGTGCTGGAGAAAGTCAGCAAGGAAGACGCCGAGAAGGCGAAGGCTCAGCTCGAAGCTGCCGGCGCTGCGGTCGAGCTCAAGTAGCACTCAGCCGTAGTTGCACGCTGAGCTCCGGCGGCTGAACTGACGCCACCGGAGCTCAGCGTGCCATCAGCCTCACAGCTGCGGCGAACGGCAGGATCGCCACGACTAGAACCACGACCTCTAACGCTAGCGGCGTGCCAGCGGTGGCGAAGATCGCCTGGTGCAGGTCGTTCACGGCCGTCGACGTTGCAGCCAGGTGCCCGCTTATGACCGTCGGCAGGTACTCCGCTCCGATCAGCCCCGCTCCGAGAGCGAGCGGAGCGACCACGAGCGGCCCGCTGACCACCAGCACTAGGCCCGCTATCACAAGCGCCAAGACCAGCACCCCGGTGGCTTTGCCGCCGGGATGGTAGAAGTAGCTGGCCACGCCGAGGAGGGTAACCCCCAAGGCTACGAGCCCCCGGATCACCATCGTCGCGCGAGCCGCGACGATCAAAGCCAAGGCAGCCAAACCGGGCGCCAGCACCGCCACCAGCCCGCCGAGCCCGACTACCACCCTCTTGGAAGCACCGGTCTTCGCGACGTCAGCGACCAGCCTGTTCGCAGCGCTGGACACGACCCTCTCCGCTGTGGCCGCCAGGGTGAGACCGGCACCCGCGAGGTAGGGGACATGCCCGAGGGCGACTGCTATGCCGAGCGCCGCTCCGATGAACAGCCAGACCCGGCCCCGAGGCAGGTCAGCGGTCCTTTTGCGTAGAAGGATTAGCCCTGTGCGCCTGGCTGGCCGGGGCGGGTTCGGCTTCGACGTCGTAGAGGTGCGCTGGCGTCAGGCCGCCTTCGAGCAGCGACAGGTGCCGGCTAGAAGCGTCGTCGTCAGCCAGAGCCGGCGGGATCGCATCCCCTGCCATGTCACCAACCCAGGCCTGCTCGGCTGGGTCGAAGTCGAGATCCGGCGGGGCGGGGCTCGGGGAGGCTATCTGGTAGCCCGCGTTGGCCTGATGGGCGTGCGTCGTGTAGTCGTCGGTGGCGTGCAACGCCTCGGTGACACTGGCGGAGCTCTTAGAAGCTGGGGCCGGCGCCGAAGGGGAGTCCACGACAAGACCGAGCGCGTTACCGAGAGCCTCCCGAAGATCGGCGAGGGTCGCGGCGACTGTATCGCGCTTCGCTGCGAGGTCGCGAAGCTCTGCGATGGCGCGCTGGCGTTCGAGGTCCTGGTCGTGGCGCATCTTGGACTCGTCTGCCCTGGTACGCGAGATCGTCTGGTCGGCCCACTGCTCGATGTCGCGTGTGCGTATCGTGGCTCGCCGCTCCGCGTCGGCGATGATCTCGTCCGCCTCGGAACGTGCCGCTGCCTCGCAGCGGCGGGCCTGCTCCTCCGCCCTGGCGACTATGGCCGCCGCCTCGTCCTCTGCGTCGGCGAGCTTGCGGTTCGACTCGGCGATCAACTCCGCCGCCCGGTCCTCGCCGCGTCGGATGGTGTCAGCAGCGGTGTCCTCCGCTTGGCGCAACAGGAGACCGATGCGCTCCCCGAGCACAGCCCCGGTGCGGGGCGTGTCGGAGTTCAGCTTCTCTTCGAGCTCGACGATGCGGCCCTTGAGCTTGGCTATCACCGCTTGATACTGGCGGGCCTCCTCGCGGGAGTGCTCTACCTGGCCGAGAGCGTCGCTCAGGGAGTCCAGGTACTCGTCGACCTCCATGCGATCGTAACCACGGAGGCTTACCGTGAAAGTGGGTGAAAGAGTTTTCGGTTCCATCGGGGCTCCTATGGCTCGACACGCGGGCATGGCTCCCAGGCCCACAATCGGGCCTGCCCCTTCTCCGCTCAACATCATTGCCGAGTCGGGACGGCTACGCAAGCACCCCCACGATCCCAGGGTAGAAAAGCCTTGACTCGACGCTCCCGCTTGTCGTATCCTTTAGCGAGGAAACGATGCGGCTCGACGAACCGAGCTGACCGTCCACATGATCCTGATCCCAGGCTTTAGGGCGTCTGAGATCGGCAAGCCGTGTGGAAATATTCTTCGACCCGTTTGCCTTGACGCTTCTCAGGGCGTAGACTGGCAGATGCCGTGGTCCCCTGTGACGAGTCTCTTTGTATTTCGACGCGTCTTCAACGCGGGCGCAGCGGCATCCCCCATTTCGTTCTGCCCCAGGAGTAGGTCTTGTCGACTCGTCTCGCGCCCCGGGAGCGTTTTTCCTTTGCCAATATCGATGAAGTCCTGCCTTTGCCGGACCTCATCGCCGT
>JAJZNG010000164.1 GCA_021847945.1 Actinomycetes bacterium
CAGGAGGACCTGGTTCGGCATCGGGTCGCAGCGGCGTCCCTGTAAGGTTAGACGTAGCCCGATGGTAGGCCTTCCAGCGGTGCCAGATTACGAACGCTATGGCGATCACAGCGGCAACGGCGAGGAGATACCCGGCGTCGTTGAAGCCTTTCATGACGCTGCGCCACGAGCCGCCGATCTCGTAGCCGATAAAGGCCATAGCGGCGTCCCATATCAGCGAACCGAGAGCCGTTAGGACCCCAAAGCTGACAAGGGGGACCTCGGCGACGCCGGCAGGAACCGCTACGAAGTTGCGGATGACCGGAAGGAGCCGGCTGGCGAAAACCCCCCAACGTTCGTGACGTTCGTACCAGGCCTGCGCCCGGTCGAGGTCGTGCGAGCTCATCAAGACGTACTTCCCGTATCGCTCGACGAACGCCCGCCCGCCGAAGCGTCCGATCGCCCACGCTATGTAGGCGCCGACGATCTCTCCGGATGCCCCCACGACTATCACCGCCGGGAGGCTCAACTTGCCTTGAGCTGCCAGAACGCCGGCGAACCCGAGCGTCAGCTCCGAGGAGGTCGGAACGCAGCACGACTGGAGGATCGAAAGCACGAAAATGGCAACGTAACCCGACGACTCGACCAGGTTTGTGACATTTAGCAGGCTGATCACAGGTTGCCCTCCTCCTCGACTTTAGCGCCGGGCGGAGCAGCTAAGACGGACGGCTCGGTCATCCGGTTGGGGCTAATGTTCGGGTAGCGGGCCGGGGTAGGCGAGCTCCGCAGCGTCGACTAGTTGAGCAGTCTTGTGTCGCACCGCCAGGAAGCCCGCAACGAGGGCTACGAAGGCAGCAACCCCGAAGACGATGCTGGCGACGGTGGACAGCTTGTTGACGGTGCCGCCGAGACTGTACGAGCCAAAACTGTATAGCGCTGCCCAGACGATCCCGCCGGCGGCGTTGAACGGCAGGAACTTTCGCCAGCTCATCTTCAAAGTCCCGGCTAGGAACGCTGCGTAAGTGCGGAGGATCGACACGAAACGCCCGAAGAAGACCACTTTCGGGCCGTAACGGTCGAACACGAGCCGACCGACTTTTATCTTCGCAGGGTCGAGGCGTACGCGGCTGCCGTAGCGGCGGAGCAGTCGGTAGCCGCCTTTGTCCCCTATCAAAAAGCCGATGTTGTCGCCGAGTATCGCTGCTAAGGCGGCTACCGCGAAGATCCCGAGGATCGACAGTTTGTGGGTGGCCCCGGCGTAGATGCCGGCGGCGATGAGTATCGTCTCCCCTGGAAGTGGAATCCCTAGGCATTCTGCTAGCACGAGGACAAACACAGCCCCGTCGCCGTAGGTGAGCAGCAGATGATTGACGTTCACGGACGTGCGACCGCTTCGGTTGGCTTCCCCGTCGCGCCGCACGCCGAGCCATCCGGAACGAAGCGCCTCTCGGTATTTTGCGGACGTACCATAGTGTGGATCACCCTCCGAGAGTTTTCACCGGGGCACCCGAAGGGCACGGCCTCGGATCATAAGGCGTCAGGTTGTCGGCGCTAGAGCTGGGGGTCTGGTTGCCCACTGTCGGCGGGTTCGTGGTGGAGGGTGAAACTCCCGTTGACGAAGCGGAGGCGCTAGTCGAGGCGGTGGACGTTGGAGACGTTGTCGGGTTGGACGTCGAGGCCCCGACGACGGAGAAGTTGGTTCCCGCTTCGACCGTTACCGTCCCGGCGGGCAGCGAAGGGTCGGGCTTGAGTGCGACTGCACCGGATAGCTTGTCGAGCACAGACACCGCCTGAGCGAGCCCTCCCGTGGGATATTCGATGACCGTCTCCGACGGGTTGGCGGGGATGGTGCCGTTAGCAATCGTCCCAATGTTGAACCCGTCAGCTTGGAGGGCAGTTGCCGTGGTCGAGGCTAGGTTGTACGAGCCGACGATGTTGAGCACGTTAACCGTGGTCGGAGCGACCGGTGCTGGCAGAGCGCTGGGGTCCCACTTGGCGATCGTCTGGTAATCGTTTGGTTGCACGGGGAAGTCGATGTCGCCCATTGAAGCGCCCCGGTAGTAATAGCCGTTGTAGGTGGTGACGGGCAGGGTCGTCTCGGGGATCGAGTTCGGGTTCAGGTGCCCGTAGGTTTCGGCAAGGCTGATCAGCTGGTTTTTCAGGCCTGGGTCCATGGTGACCTGGTTGATGACTGCACCGATGAAGGAGTTCAGCGTTATCGGGTTGGTCAAACCCTTGGAGACGGCTGTCGATAGGAGCACTCGGACGAATTCGTGGTCTCGTACGATCCGTGCCAGGTCGGACTCGGGATCGTAAGGCCATGTCGACACAGGACCGTTGTATCCCGGCGGATCGTACTGGAGGTGACGGGAGCGAACCAGTGCCAGAGCTTGGGCTCCGTTGATCTGCAAGCACCCAGTCGTGGTGATGTTTAACTGCGACTCGAGGTCATAGAGCTTCTCGGGGAAGTACATCCGCAGGCCTCCCAGAGCGTTCACGGTGTTCTCGAAACCGCCGAAGTTGATCTCCACGTAGTGGTTTATCGGGATGCCGAAATCCTCCTGGATCGCCTTTACGAGGTTGTCGGGTCCGTTGACCCCATCGTTCAAGGCGGCGTCGATCTTTTCCCAGGACAGGACCGGGCTGCCTGCGGGCATGTGCGAGAACAGATCTCGGGGGATCGACAGGATAGATGCCTGCTTAGTTTTGGGGTCCAGGTGCAGGATCATGATCACGTCGCTAAGCGATCCCGACAGAAGTTGCGGATTACCGAACTGCTGGATGTCGGCGGGTGTGGTGAGGCCGGCCCGGCTCTGGTTGCCGATGAGGAGGATGTTCTCGGCTGTCCCGCCAGCCGCTCCGGTCACTGGCTTGTTGGTGCCGGTCTGGTTGCCCTGTGCGGTGAGGTCAGGAGCAGCGACAGTGTGGATGGAGTCGATTCGGTAGCGGACGTAGGCGTACGCGCCGCCGACGGCGACCAAGGTCACAGCCACGAAGATGTTGGCTGCTATTAGCAGGCGCCTTGGCCAGCGCCGCCTCGGGATCAGTTTGGTGGGGGGCGCACCACCACGAGACTGACGTTCGATGGCCCGCAGCTGTCTACGTGATGGTTTAGCATGCATAATTATCGAAAGTATCTAAAAGTAGTGTCTGTTGTCTGGGCTTGGGCGTGAAGGGGCTCTATTGGCTAACGTGCGATGCCTGGCTGAAAACTAACGATAGGGACGATGAAGGCGGCGCTCCGATCCCTTGCACCTTCGCCAAGAGAACTAGAAGCCGTATCATCCCAATACCCTACGGGCTCCGAGGTGGGTTGGGTCGTCGCGCAGTGCTGGGATCGCTTCGCGCCAGCCGGACAAGCGAAAGTGTGAGAAAGAGCTAAGAATTTCTCCACTGATGGTCGAATCTCTCCGATAATAAAGACAGCGCACCGGCCAGTACCCCCCCTCTGGACCGTGAAGCGCTGATGCGAAGGACCCGGTATCCCCCCCACCGGGTCCTTCTGCGCGTCTTGGCTTGCGTGCCGAGCGCTTGGTGATGCACGAGCCCAGAAGGCGTGAAGGTCGAGCCGGGCGTTGTAGATCGTGCCCGGGTGCACTGTCAAAGCGTCTAGTTTCGCTAGCGTCGAGACGTGACCACCAACCCCTCTGGCCGTCAAGCGCACCTAGCAGCCTACGGGCAGGAGTTGACGGTCGTCGAGGTGGGTGGTGGTATCCGGTCGTACCAGGTGGGCGGGGACGACATCCTCGACGGCTTCTCACAAGATGAGATCTGCCCGGCCGGGAGCGGCCAGCTCCTGGCGCCCTGGCCAAACCGACTCGGCGACGGTCGATTCGAGTGGAACGGCACCGCATATCAGACAGCGATCACCGAAGTGGCGAAGAACAACGCAATCCACGGGCTCGTCCGCTGGGCCAACTGGGTTCTTCCCGAGCCAGAGAGCCTTCACTCTCCGTGGACGCCGGGAACCCCAGCAGAGCATCTAATCGTAAGTCACCGCCTCTACCCGCAGCCGGGCTGGCCCTGGGCGCTCGAAATGCGTGTCGCGTACCGTCTCGGCGAGCACGGCTTAGAGGTAAGAACTTGGGCTACCAACCTGTCCGAGGAGCCGTGCCCGATCGGCCTTGGGTGGCATCCCTACCTAAAGGCTCCCGGCGGCCGGGTTGACGATGTCACTCTGAGAATCCAGGCTCACACGGCCTACGTGTGCGACGAGCGCGGGTTGCCGACCGGGCGCATCCGTGTCGAAGGCACGACCCTTGACTTCAGCGACGCGAAACGGATCGGGAGCCTCGTCCTAGACACCGCTTTAACCGACCTAGAACGAGACTCCACCGGCAGGGCGACCGTGGAGATGGCCTCCGGTAACGGCAGGACGATCAGACTGTGGATGAGCCACCAGTACACGCACCTCATGCTCTTCACGGGGGACACGATCCACGATCAAGCCAGGCGTAGACGCTCCCTAGCCGTGGAACCTATGACGGCCGCCCCCGACATGCTGCGAAGCGGGGACGGCCTCAAGGTACTCGACCCCGGCGAGACGTTCGAAGCTACCTGGGGTATCCAGGTCTTCTGAGAGCATCCCCCGTCCGTAGGACGTCCTCAGTGGTCGAACTGTTGCTCCTCGGTGGAGCCGACCAGCGCCAGGGTCGAGGCGCTCCCGCCGCTGAGCGTCGAAGCGACGTCGTCGAAGTAGCCTGCGCCGACCTCGCGTTGATGGCGGGTAGCGCTGTAACCGTCTGATTCGAGGGAGAACTCCCTTTGCTGCAGTTCCACGTAGGCGCTCATGCCACGCTCCGCGTAGCCGTGGGCCAGTTCGAAGGACGCCGCGTTGAGAGCGTGCCAGCCGGCGAGCGTTATGAACTGGAAGGTGTAGCCCATCGAGCCGAGCTCCTTTTGGAACCTGGCGATCGTCTCGTCGTCGAGAGCCTTCTTCCAGTTGAAGGAGGGGGAACAGTTATAGGCGAGCATCTTGTCGGGGTATCGGGCTTTGATCGCCTCGGCGTACCGGCGTGCCTCGTCGAGGTCTGGAGTGGAAGTCTCGCACCAGATGAGGTCCGCGTATGGGGCGTAGGCGAGGCCTCTGGCGATCGCTATATCCATCCCGGGGCGCACGTAGAAGAACCCTTCCGGGCTTCGCTCGCCCGTGGTGAACTCCCGGTCCAGAAGGTCGACGTCGCTGGTTAGGAGGTTTGCTCCCAGAGAATCGGTGCGAGCCACGACTAGAGTCGGGACGCCGCACACGTCGGCGGCCAGGCGGGCGGCGCTGAGGGTGCGAATGTGCTGCTGGGTTGGGACCAGTACTTTCCCGCCCATGTGGCCGCATTTCTTCTCCGAGGAAAGCTGGTCTTCGAAGTGGACGCCTGCCGCTCCGGCCTCGATCATCGCTTTCATTAGCTCGAAGGAGTTAAGAGCTCCGCCGAAGCCTGCTTCGGCGTCGGCGACGATAGGAACCAGCCATTCCCGAGCTTCGTCGGTACGGTCTGCGCCGGCAAGCTCTGCCCATTCGATCTGGTCGGCTCTCCGCAGGGCGTTGTTGATGCGTCGGACGACAGCGGGGACGCTGTTGGAGGCGTAGAGGCTCTGATCCGGGTACACCTGTTCGGAAAGGTTTGCGTCAGCGGCGACCTGCCACCCGGAGAGGTAGATGGCGCGCAAGCCGGCCTTGACCATCTCCACCGCCTGCCCGCCGGTCAGGGCGCCGAGAGCGTTGATGTAGTCGTTGCCGTGAAGTTCAGCCCACAATCGCTCGGCTCCTCTGCGTGCCAAGGTGTGCTCGGGCTGGACAGAACCGCGGAGCCGGACGACGTCTGCCGCGCTGTAGGTCCGTTCGACGCCGGCCCACCGCGGATCCCTGCTCCATTGCTTTTCGAGATCGGCGACGGCAGCGTTGTAAGAGTTGGTCATGGCAGTTTCCTTTCGGCTGGGGTGGGGGGTCGTTGTGGGTAAGGGAAAGGTCCGGTGTCAGGGGAGGTATTGGTAGGCGGGGACTGTGAGGAAGGGTGGGAAGTCCTCCGAGAGTGACACCTCTTCGAAGACCGCCCGGGCTCTCGTTACGGTGTCTGGAGGGAATAACCCTTCTGCCTCAACCTGTTCAGCGGTCGAGTCGAGCAGCCCTCGGACTAGGTCGGACGTGACCCTCTCATGGTCTTGATCGGCGAGGGTCATTTTGTGGTGAACCCATTGCCATACCTGCGCACGGCTGATCTCGGCGGTGGCGGCGTCCTCCATCAGGTCGTGGATGGCAGCGGCACCCGTACCTGAAAGCCATGCGGCCAGATAGCGCAGGCCCACGTCGACGTTGGTGCGCAGCCCGGCCATCGTTATGCCGTCGCGGGGTCGGTCTACGCTGAGAAGCCGCCCTGGTCCAACGGCCACTTCTGGACGTTGCCGGTCGAGCTGATTGGCTCGTTCGGCGAGGACAGAGTCGAACTCTGCCCGGGCGGTCGCGACGAGGTCCGGGTGAGCTACCCACGTGCCGTCGAAGCCGTCAGCGGCCTCGCGACGTTTGTCTTCGGCGACTTTTGTCAGGGCTGCTTGCGTCACCTCAGGCTTGCGCCGGTTGGGGATGAAGGCTGACATCCCGCCGATAGCGTGAGCTCCCCTTCGGTGGCAGGTTTTGACGAGAAGCTCGGTGTAGCCCCGCATGAACGG
>JAJZNG010000169.1 GCA_021847945.1 Actinomycetes bacterium
GCGACGAGCTTGGCCGCGTCCTCCGCCTCTTGCTGTTCGAGTAGACGAAGCCCCTCACGCAGCACCTCGCTGGCGTTCTGGTAGCGCCCGGATGCCACCAGGGACTCAACGAGGTCGTGCTGGTGCTGACTCAACACGACGTTCCGGGTTGCTGCGACAACCACTTCCCTTGGCAGTTTATGCCATCGCAGCACTCTTGGGAAGCAGACCCCGAGGCGAGCACTGGCGCCTCTTAGCCCCAGCGGCGACTAGACACCCCCGCGCAGCATTCCTGGGTGCCCCCGTACCGTCGGTGACACCCCGGTCAGCGACGAGTTCGTGCTGTAGTCCCTGTCGACTGTGGCGATTCACACCCGGTAGTCCCGATACCAGACTTCGCGCCCCGCCGTGCTGGGACACGTGCGCAGCGACTTGCTTCCAGGCTCGTGCGGCCCCCTGGTCCACCGAGTAGGAGTCGGTGATCCCAATACCGTCCCGGCGGACCCCACACCCACCAAGCCCGGCTGTTTCCCTGCCGGCTCGTTCATCGACTCCGTCATGGCCGCGTATCTGTGGTCGTCCTCGCTCCTGATCGACGTGAAGACGACCGCTACGTAGGGCGGCTCGGGGGTGTTCGCGATTCACGGCGACCGACCTCCTGATAAACCAAGCGCTCTATTAAACGAAGCGCTCGTCCGGCAGGACCGCACGGGTCCAAAGGCCAGTGGAAGTGCCCAACGACGCACGTCCGACCGACCGACCGAGAAATCGGTAGCTCACGACCCCAAAGTTGCGAAAGTGGAGTGTTCGCCAAGAAAATTAATCACAGTTTAGTCCGGTTGGCTAAGCTAACGGGTTGTTGGCGGCGGCGGGCTGTCAACGTCGAAGCCGCCAGCGGCGCACGGGTTGAGCCGCGAGAGCCGTCAGAGCCGCCCGAGCGTCCTAAGATCATCCCTGCTCCGGGCGGGTACGTCCGGCGCTGACCCACTAGCGTTTCGGGGGACCGCCGATGATGGACATGCCGCTCAGCACGTGGATGCTGTTCAACTCCGCCGCGAAGCATCACGGCCGCACCGAGATAGCAAGCCGCGCCCCGGACGGTTCCCTGCACCGCTACACCTACGCCGAGTTCTCCGATAGGACCCTTCGATTGATGGGCGTGCTCGACGGCCTGGAGGTCGCTCCCGGTGAGAGGGTCGCTACCCTCGCCTGGAACAGTTACCGCCACCTCGAAGCGTACTTCGCTGTGCCGTGCTCTAGACGGGTGCTGCACACGCTCAACGTGCGACTCTCCCCCGAGGAGCTCGCGTTCGTGATCAACGACGCCGACGACAGGGTGCTGCTCGTGGATCCGGACTTCGTCGGGCTTGTCGCCCAGGTGCTGCCGTCGACCCCGGGAGTGCGACACGTGGTGGTCCTCTCCGACAGCGCGCAAGGCCTTCCCGGCGGGCTGGCCTACGAGGCTCTGTTAGGCGAAGCGGAACCGTCCTACGAGCAGCCGGACATAGACGAGTGGTCCCCGGCGGGCATCTGCTACACGTCGGGAACGACGGGCCGTCCGAAAGGCGTCGTGTACTCGCACCGCTCCACGTTCCTGCACGCCCTGGCGTGCTCTTCCATGGCGGGCCTGGCGATAGGACCGGGGGACTGTGTGCTGCCCCAGGTGCCGATGTTCCACGCGAACGCGTGGGGAATGCCTTACGCGTCGGTGGCTGTCGGAGCGAAACTTGTGTTCTACGCGGGGGCGTTCGCGCCCGAGCCGTTCGCTGACCTGCTCTGCGACGAGCGCGTGACCGTCACAGGGGCCGTCCCGACAGTGTGGATCGGCCTGGCCGACGCGTTGGCTGCCAGGCCCCGCCCGCAGAGCCTGCGACACATCGTGTGCGGCGGAAGCCAGCCGCCTAAAGCCCTGATAGAACGCTACGGCAAGGATTTCGGGGTGAAGATAATCCAGGCGTGGGGGATGACCGAAACTTCGCCGCTGGCGAGCATGGCCTGGCCGCAGGAGTGGATGAGAGACCTCGACGAGCCGGAGCTCATCGCCAGGGCGAGAAGCCAGGCCGGTGTTCCGCTGCCGGGTATCGAAGTGTCGATACGCGACCCTAACGGCGCCGAAGTAGCCTTCGACGGCGAGTCGATGGGAGCCCTGCACGTTCGCGGGCCGTGGGTCGCTGACAGCTATCTGCACGGGCAGGGGGCGGAGAGCTTCAGCCAAGACGGATGGTTCAACACAGGTGACGTGGCGATCGGCTCCCCGGACGGCTACTTCGTCATAGCCGACCGCACGAAGGACCTGATCAAGTCGGGAGGAGAGTGGATCTCCTCGGTCGACATGGAAGCGGCGATCATGGCCATGCCGGGAGTGGTCGAAGCGGCCGTCATAGCCATACCCGACGAGCGTTGGATGGAACGGCCCCTGGCGTGCGTCGTGCCGGCCGCCGGTACAGCCTTGGCGCCCGACGCGATCCGCAGCCACCTGGAGGCGTCAGGTTTCGCCTCCTGGCAGCTGCCGGACCGTTTCGAGACGCTCGACGAGATACCCAAGACCGCAGTCGGGAAGTTCGACAAGAAGCTCCTGCGGACCCGGTTCGCGCAGTGAGCGACCGGCCCCACGACGTAGCCGGCCGGGACGAAGCCGACGGGGATGGCGCGGACCGCACCTTCTCCGTCAACGTCGGACCTACCCGCATAAGAGTCCGAACGGTCGGCAACGGCCCACCGCTCCTGTTGGTGATGGGCATCGGCGGCAACCTCGACATGTGGCAGCCGCTCGCCGGGTCACTCTACGGGCGCAAGCTCATAATGTTCGACTTCCCCGGCACGGGCGGCTCGACCCTGTCGTTCCTGCCACCCACGATGGGCTTCAACGCGTTGATGGTCCGGCTTTTGCTCAAGCGGCTGAACGTGGCGAAGGTGGACGTGCTCGGCTACAGCTGGGGTGGCATCCTCGCCCAGCATCTCGCCATACAGCATCCCCGCTGCGTGCGGCGCCTCGTTCTCGTCGCCACCACCGTTGGGCTGGGCGGCAAACCGCCGCCGCCGGACGTGGCGGCCCGGCTCTCCACCCCACGGCGGTACTACTCCCGGTCTTACTTTAGGGATGTCGCGCCCGGCCTGTACGGGGGGCGTTACAGGACCGACCCCGAAATGGTCGAGGCTCACGCCTCGTCGCGCACCGGCCGGCCTCCCAGCCCGCTCGGCTATCTCGCCCAGCTCGGCGCCCTCGCCGGTTATTCGACGCTGCCGGGGCTTCCGTTCGTGAAAGCCCGGACTCTGGTCCTCGCCGGCGGCGACGATCCGATCGTGGACACCTTCAACCCAAGGCTCATCGCGCGGCTAGTCCGCCGCTCGCAGCTGACCGTCGTACCCGACGCCGGGCATCTGCTCCTAGTCGACAGCCCCGAAGTCGCCGCCCCTCTCATCGAGGATTTCCTCGTAGCCCCTTGACTTCGTCGACGCCCCGACGGTCGCCGGAGGGTGTTGTGCTGCCTACACTTACGCCACGATGACCTCACAAGCGTTCCTGCGTCTGCGTGGGCTGTTCGCAAGGCTCAAGGCCGGCCCGGCGGGCGCAGCAGGTAGGGCTGGCACGGCCGTGGAAGGATCGCGCTCCCAGCCGGGCGGCGCCCCTCCCGCCGGCGTCGTCGCCCCAGGTTCGAATGGAAATGATGCCGGCGTGGAGGATCCCACCCGCAGCCTTGAGGCCGCTCTCACGGAAGGCCTCGACGAGGTGAGACAGTACCTGGGGGTTCTCCGACGCCAGAACATCGCCATGAGCATCAAAGTCGCCCGGACCGAGCGACGCTTGGAGGACCTGTCGTCCAGGTTGGAAGCTCTAGGCCACCAACACGAAGCAGTCGGCGAGGACGGGCAAGGCAACCCTCCGGTGGGCATTTGACGTCACCGCCGGTCTCCTGGGGGTGCCGCCCGGCATGAGCCCCACTCCTCTATGATCTTCTACGACCGGGTGGACCAGTTCCACCAGAGCACCGACGTCGGGGACGCGATCACCTCCGAGATGCTCTCACTGCGTTCGGTGCTGCGCTCGATGGGATATCAGTCCGACGTGTACGCGGAGAGGGTCGGCCCGGGATGTGAGGGCGACGTCCTGCGGATATCGCAGTACCGCCCGGCGCGACGCCAGCTGATCCTCTGGCATTTCTCCATAGGCGTCGACTGCTTCGAGCTTCTCGCCACCGCCCGCCATGACATAGCCGTCGTCTACCACAACATCACGCCCCCGGAGTTCATATCCGAACCGCTATCCAACTTCTACCTGCACCTCGGACGCGAGCAGCTGCGTGAACTTCCAGACGTGTGTTCAGGTGCACTGGCCGATTCCAACTTCAACCGACGCGAGCTGCTCGAAGCGGGGTTCCGCCGGGCGTACGTGCTGCCGGTGTGGTCCGACGGGAGCCGTTTCGTGCCGCCGGAGTCCGTCGGAGCACGCAGAAGTGGGGACTGGCTTTTCGTCGGCCGGCTGATCCCCAACAAACGCCAGGTTGACCTCGTCAAAGCTTTCGCCGCCTACCAACGCGACTTCGACGCCTCCGCCCGCCTGGTCCTGGTCGGTAACACCACCTACCGCGAGTACGTCGACGCGGTCCGCAAGGAGATCGCCGAGCAGGGTATGACCGGCCGTGTGGAGCTGCTCGGCAAGGTCGACGAACGAGAACTTCTGGAGGTGATGTGGTCGTGCAGTGCGTACGTGTCGCTCAGCGAGCACGAGGGTTTCGGCGTGCCGCTACTTGAGGCCATGGCGGCCGGGATGGCCGTGTTCGCAGTCGGATCCGGCGCGGTGGCCGAGACCATGGGCGGGGCGGGCGTGCTCCTAGCGGACCGGGACCCGGCCACGGTAGCTGGTGAGGTCGCCTCCCTGCTCGGCGACAGAGCCGGGCTGGACCGTACCCGGGAAGCGCAGCGGCGGAGAGTCGGGTACTTCGAAGCTTTCGACCGGGCCGGCGTCCTTCGAGCCGTGATCGACGAGTGCTCCGGCGGCCACGGTCGTGTGGCGGTAGCCGTAGACGGCCCCGCCGCGCTGTTCGAGGCGGTGGCGGCGACCGCGGGGGCAGATTTCGAGGTTTTCCAAGCCCCAGCCGTCAGATCGCCAGCCGTCAGATCGCCAGCCGTCAGATCGCCAGCCGTCAGATCGCCAGCCGTCGGATCGCCAGCCGTCGGATCGCCAGCCGTTGGGTTTGCCGACGTGACCGTCACGAGCGACGTCAAGCGGGCTGCGGGTGACCTCACGAGCGGTGTAGTCGGGATATGCCGGTCGGACTCTGGCAGCGAGGTACTCACGTCACGCTACGGGGAGGAAGTTCGCTTCGGGCAGATCGAAGGGTGGCAGGGTGCGCTGCAGTCTCTGCTGCGCAAGGCCTACAGGCCGAGGGTCGGTTTCGTGGTTCTCGGGGGTGGGGACACCGACGACGTAGCAGCCTGGCTGCAGACTCAGGTGGCTTCGCTGGGTGTGCTGATAGCCGAACAGCAAGGCACCCCCTCTGAGGGCTGGGGCGATCTCGGTGCGGCTGACGCCGTTACGATGTCACTCGCAGACGTCTTGCACATAGCCGTCGACGCCGGGTCGTTCGACCCGGCTTTGGTCGCCCAAGTGATCGCCGCCGCTGGTCGGTCCGGCGGGGTCGTGGTGAGCGTCCACGGCGACATGGCAGCCTCCCCGGTCGTGATCGTAGACCTGCTCGGGGCGCTAAGCGGGAACGTCGATTCGGTGGTCGCAGCCGGTGGTGACGTCCAAGCGGCCCTGGCGGGCGCCGGCGTGGCGGCCCGCCTCGTGGACGGCGCGACCCCGCCGGGAGTGCTCGCTGATATCTACAGGGACGCCGCAGCTGCGGGCAGGTCCCGCCGTGGTCTGGCTTCGAGCGCCCGGCGGTAAGCCCGCTTAAGCGCTTGCGTCGTGTCGCGCTGGGAGTAGCCGGCGAGACCTTCGACGGTCTCGTGGCGTCTGGCCCTGCAGAACTCTTCGTCGGTGAGGCAGCGGCGCAGCATGGACCGGGTCGACTCCACCGACATCGGGTAGAACCGGGCGTCGGGTTGCGACACGAGCTCCATCAGGGCGTCGTGGTCGGCTACGACTATCCCAGCACCACCCGATGCGGCGTCCAGCGCAGCGCCTATCGAGCCGTCCTCGACGCCGCCGATGAACGCCACCCGGCACGACCCGTAGAGGTAGCCGATCTCGTCGTCGCTCAGGCCGGTCGCTACCGTCACCTGCCCGGCGACTCCGAGGGAGCCGATCAGCGCTCTCAGCCGGTCCAATCCCGGGCCGTGATCTAGCCGCGAGGCGAAAACCAGCTGCCAGTCGCAGCGTTCGGCCGGGTCGAAAGAAGCGAACGCTTCGACGAGCACTTCGTTGTGCATCGACGACGACGCCGATGCGGCCGCGACCACGAAGCCCCCGGCGGGGTCCAACCCACCGGTTTGCAGGCCGGCGAGGGGACCGGCGGCGCTGACCGTGACGTCCTCCCGGAGACCTGGCGTCCCGGCGGGCGGCCGCGCAGGCTGGTGGGCGACGAACACCCGGGAGGGGTCGATGCCGGACCAGCCGACCACGTCCAGCGCCGCGGCCTGAGACGTCGCCACCACGCAATCCGCCGCGGAGATCAGCCGGTGACGGCTCGAACGCAGACGACCCGCAC
>JAJZNG010000077.1:0-2872 GCA_021847945.1 Actinomycetes bacterium
AGGAACATCCGGCCCCACGTGTCGCGGATCAACCTGTCTGCATCGGCGAAGGTGGGGGTCACGCCACCGTGATCCGCGGCGAGCCGCTCGTAGCGGGCGGGCCACGACTCCGGTAGCGGCGGCAAGGCGGCAGGTGGGTCCGCGCCATCCCGCTCCGCCCACACCCGGCGGGCGGCCTCTGCAAGTTGATCCGGTGCGACGAGGTGGTGCTCCACGAGAAGAACGAGGTCGACGAGGTCGCGGACCCGCGTGTTCTCCCGGGAGCCGAAGTCGCGGAGCATGGCGTGGAACTTCTCAGCCGCGTGACGGTTGACATCGACGATCTCGACGACGGCGGCCGGGATGCCGGCGAAGTCGAGCGAGTTGGGCAGGACGACGTGCTCGGTGGCCACGAGCTCATGCGCCCGAGGCGAAACATCGAGGCGGAGCCCGCCGAAGGTCCGACCAGCAAGCCTCGCCGCCACGCTGACCCGCCACGTGACATGGCCCGCGCGGTCTGCTTGGAGAACCTGGGGCGTGGCGGCAGCAAGCTCGAACCCCTCCCCGTCTCGGTCGGCAACGAGCGCGTCGACCAGACGTTCGTGCAGGTTGCCAGCCGTGTCGATCTCCGAACGAAGGCCGAGGTCGAGGTCCTTGGTGAGTCGGGCATCGTCACCGAGGCGAACCTCGAGGGCCATCCCGCCTTTGAGCACCCACTGGCCAGGCTCGGCCGCCTCCAGCCGAGCAACGACACGCTCGAACACGACGCGGCGGCGGAGCCGATCCAGGGAGATGCCCATCTGTGCGGAACGGTTGCGTAGCCTGTCTTCCAGCGCCATCCGTAGGGCCTGGGGCGTTGCGTAGGTCATTGCGGTGGCGCAGTCGAGGCCGTAATGGCGCGCTCGATGTTTAGGGCGGCGCGCACATCGAGGGCTTCGGCTCGTGAACGCAGACGCCGAAGGGTAAGTAGGCCCTTCTGCTGAGCCTCCGAGATGGACCGGGCAAGTTGCTCCTCGTCGGGACCACCCGCTGCCACGTCGATAAGCGATCGCAGCGGGGTGGTCACCCGGAAGCCGGGGCGCTCAAGAACGTCGCCATCGGGCAGCTTGGCGAAGTGCAGAGCGAGTGCTTCGTCGCGCATGGTAAATGCAGGTGGGACCGTGAGGTGTACGCGGCGAGACTCAAACTCGCCGATGTCGTGGACTTCCAGGGCCGACTCGTGGGAGACGACCGCGCGGCCCTTCGACCACAGCGTCCATCGGGCCAGCTCGTCGTGCTCACCGGGAACCCATTCGGCCAGCCGGAAGATCCCCCGATCGACCCGGAGCCAGTTCCCAGCGGCGACGTGGTGGGCCTGGGCCTGGTAGGAGTAGCCGAGGTCCAGGGCCTGGGCGGCGCTGAAGTAGCCGGCCTGGCCGGAGACCAGGTCGAACAGCCGCCGCCGACGCACTCGTCGCTCCTCCACAGAGTCCATGCTACAGGATAACTAAAGGATCAAGTCTCACTTGACGCCAGAACTACAGTGTTGTATGCCATGTCGGTAGTCGAACCTTCAGTGCCGAAACCATGATGAAGGCCATCTGCGTTCCTGCGGTGGTCGACGCGTACGATTCCACCCGATGACCAATACCTTCGAGCCGGACGATATTGAACTCCCATATCACGAACGGGCTGTTCGCGCGCTTCTCGGTTGCCTGTGCACGGGACCCCGAGACGCGGCGGACGGAGAGTGGGTTGTGCTCCTGGAAGGCCCCGATGCGGAACCCCTCGCCCTCGGTCATGTTGGACTCGTATTCGATTCCGAAGTAGCCCCTCTTGGCGCAAGGAGTGAAGCCCTTCGCCGCGCTGGCTACGAGTACTGCCAAGCTGTAGTCACGACGCCATGGGCGGCGGAATGGCAGATCATCCGTCCAGAGGATCGACAAATCACCCCACAACCGGACCCGTAGGGTGAGTAGGTTGACCCATCCCTCAGGTGTTTGCCGAAGCAGAGCGCGTCGATGAGTAAGTGCCAGGTGAAGGACTGCGAGAACGAGGCAGTTACGAACCGGGTTATGGTTCGCGATAGTGGTGCCGCTCGTATCGAAATCACCTTAGCCTTCTGCGAGGCCCACGCTGCAGACGTCGACGCGGGCAATAGCCCGACTCAGGTCGAGTTCGGCGCTAACCACCCTCCGCCGTAGCCCGGTCCGAAGTCGACGGTGAAAGTCGACGGTCAAGCCGGGCGGAGCGCTAGCGATGTCGGCGTAGTCCTGTGCAGGTCAGCCTGGTGAAGTCGAAATGTCTTCGTTGCTTGACGGCCTCAGTTCGTTGACGAGGCGGGCGAACTCGTCAGTAGGGAGTCCCCGCTCGGCGAACGAGAAGAGTGCGTGCATGGCGCTGAGTACGAGCGAACCCTGAAGCAGCGCCCTCCGGAGAGGAACGGACTGGGATCGAGGCAGGACTCTGGCAAACATGCTGCTCGCATCGACATACGTGTCAAGGAGTCGGTGGGTGGGGTGGGCGCCGTGGGTACCAGAGAGAGCACGATAGACGACCTGGTACATGGCGAGAGCGTTGTGGAGAAGGCCCGACTCGCTACCCAGACGGTCGAGTTCCTGCGCCGCCCGTTCGTACTTCCACCGGGCCGCTTCCCATTCGAACTCCTCTAACGGTGGCAACGCGACGTCAAGGGCGACTCCGTTCGCATGCACCTTCTCGATCTCTTGGCGAAGCGCTTCGTGGGATCGCTGTGACTCGCCGAGAAAGGCTTCGAGTGCAACGTCGCCGCCGAAGAACAAGTACATCCCCGTCAGCCAGGTCTCGAAGTGATGGCGTGCGAGGAGTGCCATGATCGACGATGGGAACTCCTGACGAACGCCGGACGCGAGTTGTTCGAGTACCACGCATTCGT
>JAJZNG010000077.1:2882-6629 GCA_021847945.1 Actinomycetes bacterium
TGCTGCCAAGGAGAATACCCGGCCATAGGTTCGTTCGGTCCAGGTCAGCTGACACGTTGCGTTGGCAAACCCATCCCGCACGAGCTCGATGAGTCTCTCCGCTTTCGGGAGGAGGACACCCGCCGAGGCGGCACGGTCCTCACCGATACCACGCTTAGTCTGGTTGTTGTCGTCCACCCCGGCGTCGACCATCACTTACAGTAGCTCCAGGTGCCCACGCCGGCCACATTATTGCGAAGCCCACACCGGGCCGTGGCCCACGCACAACGCGACGGAGCTGCCACCTCCACCGCCGGCTCTCATGTCAGCCCCGCGACTTCGATGCTTGGGGCAAGACAACAGCGACACCGCTCATGTGCGGGCGGGCCGCGGTGCCCCGAAGGGAACGGCAGTCCGAGCGGCACACGCCCGACTCGAGTGTTCGCCTCGCATTGCCCGCAATCTCCTCCAGCTGCGAGCCACGTTACGAACCGCACGCCATTCCTTCGGTACCGATCGATCGCCTGCTCCGTCTGCGCCCACACATCAGTAGTCCATGCCACGGACACGGCAGTGTCCCAGTCCCCCAACACCACCGTGAGTTTCGAGCAGACCTCCGAGGTGACGGACTGGCCGGCTCCGATGCTTGCAGACACAGCCACGAACACTTCCCGCAGTTGATCAGTGCTCAGGGCATCGAGCGACACGCCGGCGCTTCGAAGAGCAGCACGCATGCCCTCCGGACCCGCCTGCTCCAGGAATTGCGAAGCGGACGGACGCAGGTCATCCGAAGTCCAGGAGTCCTTGTCAGCAACGGCCCACTGATCGAGGACCGCGCGACACTCCTGGCATAAGTCCTCGAACGCTTCTCTCCATCTCAACGACCGATCTGCAATAGCGGCAGTGACGGCGGACCAATCAACGTCATCTGCCCATCCGCCCGGCCTCCGGTATACCGATATCACTCCATTACCGACCAAGTCGCAGCCGTCTGGCCCGGCGATCTCTTCGAGAAGCTTCCGCCGGGTATACACATACCGCCGGAGATCGACCTGGTTGTACATGATCGTGAAGACGCTGACGTCGCAATGTCGCTTGGAAATGGTCAGCTCCAGTTGGACGAGAGGATACGACTGGTCGTCAGGCCAGCTGGCTGATCGCCTGATCGTCGACAGCGGCACCAAATCGGTGAGCGGAAGGCAGAGGTCGCACCGCGGAATCAGCTTCGCCCAGCCGATGTCGCGTAATGGCCGGAGCAGGGCCTCGATCGAGTGGCGAGCCTCCTCCTCTCGGGCTCGCTCTGCCATCCTCCTCGCCACCTGACGCTGAGCACGCTGTGCTGCTGCAGACGGCACCTCGATGGACGTGAGCGGCGGTTCGCTAGTCGGAACGGCCTCAAGCAGGCTGCGACGAAGCGTAGCGTTGTTGACAAGGTCCCATATGCCGATCTTGAGGTCGTAGCGCGCCTGCAACAGCGAGCGGGCCGCCTCAAGGTCCGCGGGGTCACGCCACTCGCCGTCCTGCAGATAGCCCGTGACCTTGAACTGCGCTCGAACGGGGACAGGACAGCTGTATCTGATTGGATCAGGAGGGGCCGCTGGATCCCAAGCGGTCGGAGGCGGCGGTGACCAGCGTGCCGGGCTGTCCTCCGGTCGGCCAGCTGCTACCCAATGGGCGTACTTCTGCAGGAACGCATCCATTCGGTGCGTGTGAGGCATAACCAGGATGACTTGGTCCCCTACGAGTCGGTTCTTCTCAAACTCCCTGAAGCGTCCGGCGAAGGGTTCATACTCCTTTCCCTCTTCTTCGATCTCCTCTCCCCAGCTCGTATCGACGATGACGGACGGGCGC
Source organism: Actinomycetes bacterium (assembly GCA_021847945.1). Classification (GTDB taxonomy): domain Bacteria; phylum Actinomycetota; class Acidimicrobiia; order Acidimicrobiales; family Palsa-688; genus JAJZAM01. Next base: position 4,713 of record JAJZNG010000077.1, read on the forward strand.
ATGCGGGACGCTGCCAAGTGCAGGTAGTACTCACCTCGGTCGAGAAACATCCAGCGCTCGCCTCCACGAGGGATGCGGCATCCGAACAAGACCTCGACCTGCTTGTTGCCCTGGGATTCCTTCCATTGCTGAAAGCTCTCTTGGGCCACGAGCTCGTACCCATCTGGTAGGGGTTCATCGATGCAACGAAGGACGTCCGCGGTGGTGCTGCCTCCTGGCAACAGGGACCGCAGACGAATGCGACGAAGATCTCCATCAGGGTGGACCTCCACGACCGACCGGCTACCGATCACCAACGCGAAGGCGTCAGGGGCCGAGGAATCGAGAATTGGGCTGACGAGCGACGTGACCGTCGTCCACCAGAGCAAGGAGGTGGCAAGGCTCGCCCGCGTGATACGGGAGCTGGGATCGCCGATGATGGGCTGGCGCGAATCAAGAGTCGAGCCGTCATCGACGGTCATGGGCCCGCCGATCAGCACGACCGTCACGGCATTCGCGCCTCTGGCGTCCGTCGTGTCTGTCATGGATCCGGCCGTAGTTCAAGGAGGGCCGCCCTGAGCTCAGGGTTCTCTTCTGCGACGAGGGCAAGAGACTCAGGATCAGTGCCGGTTAGACCCTCGCGATCGATGAAGCGGCGAGCGCAGGTGACAATAACAGCGTGAGCCTCACGGCTGGCAGTGTCGAAAACGTCTCCCTGCTCACCCACAGTCTTGATAGTTTCGAATGGACTGGACGCCCGGCGCTCTTCACCCTCGATTTGGACCCGCTTTGCTCGGTCGTCGTCGACGACAATCACAACCGGTGGTGGAAGCAGCCTTGCTTCCTCCGTGACCGATCTGGCCATGTTCAGGAGGGTCGGGTCAGCGGGCACGTACACGCGTCCGTGGTCGTCTGCGTTCGTCGTATCCGTCCGGACAACCCGCCCGACAATCTGGCGGAACGAGAGGAGAGTGAGGCGATTGGTCAGGTACACGACAGCTCTCAGTCGTGGGATGTCGACACCCTCGGAGACCATGTTCACGGCGACGATCCAAGGCTCATGTGAAGCTCGGAATAGCCGTAGGGCGTTTGCCGGATCGGGGTCGTCGGGATCGTGCAGCCTTGAGCAAGCGACAATCGGACGACGTCCCAGTAGGTTCTCGGCCATGTATGACGCGACTTCATCAGCGTGATCGCAACCGATGCAGACGACCAGTCCGCCGGCATCAGCGTCACCCCGTTTCCGTAGTGCAAGAAGGTATCGGTTGGCATCCTCCAGCAGCTTCCCGGCGATAGAGCCGTCACCCATCCATTCGATGGCTGCGCGGAGGCGTCGCCGCTCACCCAGCTGAGTGACCTCCGCGTCGTCGAAGCTCACCGAGTGGACGACTCCGTCCTCGGTGCGAAATGTCGTCTGGCCCCGGACCTCGACGAACTGGATCGGCCTGCACGAACCGTCCTCGATGGCCTGGTCATACCCATAGCGGAAGTGTGGTCGGGCGCTACCTCCCTCAGAGGGTACGAAGACGATCGGCGAGCGGTCGGTGCGGAACGGCGTTCCGGTCATCGCAAGTATGCCCCAGGCTCCTTGAGCAAAGGCTGCCTGCGCGGAGGAGCCCCAGGCCGCATCGGCACCGGCGTGATGAACTTCGTCGAAGATGACAAGCGTCCTGTGCCCGGGATCAGTGGCATGCGCGAGGAACATCTCGGTCGAGCGGAACAGTGAGTGGTAGGTGACGATGGCCCCCAGCCAGTCATCACCGATGGGATCTACCGGGCGCCAATCGCGTTGGGTCTGCAACGGAAGCGTCGGGGAATCCGTCGAGAAGGGCTTTCCACTTAACCGGACCTACCCTGGTTGACGACCTGCTCTCCAGGGACGTGCCGCAGGTGGGCGTTCCAAGCTGGGCGGGTGGCCCCAGGAGCCAGGAGGCCTGG
>JAJZNG010000022.1 GCA_021847945.1 Actinomycetes bacterium
GGCGGCCGCAGCGATGAACACCTCGGGTGAGGCGATGATCTCGCTTCCCGCCGAGTGGTGCTCGCCGATCCACGCCTCGTCCCAGCCGGTGCGGTCCAAGTGCTCGATCAGCTCCAGGTCCCGCTGGAGGGCCAGGGTGGGGTTCTCCCCCGCAGGGTGGAACGGCGCCATGAAGATCCCGAAGCGGAGCCTGTCAGACATCTCTTACCTCCCTGGCGGAGGGCCACGCCTCCGACGCGACGCTAACCCGGCTCCGACAGTAGCTCCTAGCGGCGACGCAGTCCAGGGGTTCCATGGGGCCGCCGACCATGTAACCTACTGGCATGGCTGATGACTCAATAGTCGTGGATTCGCTGGCCCGGCGTATGAGAGCGATGCACTCTCTTTGGGAGCAGGCGGTCGGGACCATGGGTCTCGCCGAGGTGAACCACGTGGAGCGCGAGGGCGTGCTGCCGATCGCCTTCTCCTTGTTCCACTTCGTCAACATCGAGGACAGCTCTGCGTCCGGGCTCGGCGCGGGCCCGGTGATCTTCGACGACGCCTGGGCCTCTAGGGTCGCTCTCGGCGTGGCCGACCACGGCAAGGAACGCACCGTGTCGGACATGATGGCCCAGCGCATAGGCGACTACGAAGCGTTCGTCGAGTACATGACGGAGGTCTTCGCCAAGACCGAGCGCTGGATCGGCGAGATCGACCCCGCGAGACTGTCGGACGTCGTCGTGCGCCGTCCGTTCCCGGATGCGATAGCGTCCACCTACAGCGCCAGAGTCGCCGGGGCCGAAGGGATCACCCGTCTCGACGCTGCGGAGTGCTGGATATACCAGCACGGGCTGCGCCACATGGGCGAAGTCGAGCACGCCAGGTCGCTAGTCGGGCTCGGCGGAATGACCTCTTAGCCGCGGCGCAGCACCGCCCAGGTGCCCCACCCGGCTTCGGAGGCGACCGCGTGCCAGCCGGAGCCCATGGCGGCGAGGACGTCCTCGGCGGGGAGGTGGATAGGAGTGTGCGGGCCCGACGTGTTCACCCACAGCAAGGCGCCGTCGGCGGCGAGCGCCCTGGCGGCTTCTGCGGGGAAAAGGAAAGCGTTGATGGCTACGAGCACGTCGACCGACCCGGTCGGTACCGGAAGAGCGGCTCCGTCAGCTAGCAGCCGGGGGGCTACGTCGTCGGGGGCGAGGCGGAGCATTTGCTCGGATAGGTCTACCGCCAACACGACATCGGCATGACCTGCGAGTGCGCCGGTCATGAGCCCTGTCCCCGAGCCGAGCTCGAGCCACGTCCCACCCTTTGGGAGCGGACCACGCTCCAAGGCGTCGTGGACGGCGTCGAGGCGCTGCTCGCCGGCTCTGGTGTTCCATCCCGGGGCTAACTGGTCGAAGAGGTCCCGAACCTGCGATCGAAGCTCGGGGGTCCAGCCTTGGGGTGAGGATGCGATCGCCCTTGTCGCTTTGCGCATCGGGTGCGACTCGTCGGCGTTCGTGGTCCTCTCGCCGGGCGGAACTGGGATCTCACGGTCGAGGCGCTCTAGCACGACCGACATCCTCGCCGACTCCTAGGCGCAGATGGTGTCAGCCCAGCTCTACCCGGAACCACTCGAAGACCCCTGTAATCGCAGGTGCGTGCGATCACTAGGGCGGCGACGCCTGAGAGCGTCGAGGTGCTCGCTGACATGGCGGAGTTTTGCACCGCCGCGCAGTTGGAGGCGATCACTAGGGCGTGGCGTCGGTCCCGCCAAGCCGCGCAGGACGCTGCGGGGCGCCGCCAGGCCGGCCGGTTTTTGAGATACCACTATGACGACGACGGTAACCTCGTCGGGTCGTTCCGCCTGCCTGCTGAGGCGGGAGCCGTGCTCGAGGCTGCCATATGCCAGGCTGTCGGTCGAAGAGACGTCGACGACGCGGACACCGCCGGCGCCCGGGATCCTAGGGGTGCTGCCGCTGTGGACGCCTTGGTCGACTTGGTCGGCGCGGGCAGCCAAAGCTGTGATCTTGAGGGTCCGTCTGATAGCCGTTATCTTCTCCACGTCGTCGTCGACGCGGACGTGTTAGCCCACCCCGACGCCGACGCCGAGCGCTCCCAGCCAGCCGGGGTTGGGGTCGCCGGGTCCGCTGCCGGCCAGCCGCCCGGGGTGTTGGCGGCTGATCCTGCGGGGGTGTGTCAGGTCGCCGGCGGTCCGGGTCTTTCGGCTCACACGGCCAGGCGGGTCGCTTGTGACGCTACCGTCGTCGCTGTCAGCGTGGATACCGCCGGCAGGCTGGTCGACGTTGGAAGGAAACGCCGTAGTGTCAGCCGACTCCAAAAGTTGGCTTTGCGACGCCGTGATAGGCATTGTCAGTACCCGGGATGTAACCGGACCCGCACCGACGCCCACCACATCGTCCACTGGGCTGACGGGGGACCGACTGACATGGCCAACTTGATCAGCTTGTGCTCCCGGCATCACCACCTATTACACGAGGACCGCTACACCGTCCACCCGCATCCCGGCGGGACGCCCACCTTCAGCCGGCCGGACGGGCGGACCATCCCGCCGGTCCCGCACCTGCCCGAACCCGACCCCCAACTCCTAGGTCCCTTGGGCGTCGACCCGTACCACAACAACTGGGAAGGCGGCCGCCTCGACATGCCATCCATCCTCGACGCACTGCACTACCACCCGCCCCAACCGCCAGCACCCGCTCCGTGCGCTTCCGCGGAAACACGATTCCCCGGAAACACCGCCTGACGACGGTCGCTTCGAATGTTGGCTGAGGGATCCTGAGCGTCGCTGCTCTCTGGTCTCGCTGCCTAACATCGCTGCCGTGGAGACATTTGTCGAAGGTGACGTAAGGATCGTCTACGAGGATTCCGGGACGGGGCCGGCGGTGCTGTGCCTGGCCCCCGGCGGCCTCGCCGCTTCGCGCGCCGAGGTGTGGGCCCGCTCGCCGTGGAATCCCTTGGAGCGTCTCGCCGGTTCGTATCGGATCGTGGCGATGGACCAGCGCAACACCGGCACGTCCTGGGCGCCGATCCACTCCTCAGACGGCTGGCACTCTTACGCTGCCGACCAGCTTTCGCTCATGGATCACCTGGGCATCGACCGTTTCGCCGTCGTGGGGATGTGCATCGGCGGGGCGTTCATAGCACGCCTTTTGGCCGACGCCCCGGACCGGGTCACCGCTGCGGTGGCGATGCAGCCGATCGGGTTCGACTCCAACCGGGACACCTTCGATCGACTTTTCGACGACTGGAAGGCCGGCACCCAAGCTGGTCACCCCGAAGCCGGAGAGGACACGTGGCGGGCGCTGCGCGAGAACCTCTTCGGAGCAGACCGGCTCGTGTGGAGCGTCGACGACGACCAGCTTGGCGGGTTCGACCGGCCGCTGTTGGTGCTAGCAGGCAACGACGAGTACCACCCCTTTTCGGTGTCGCGGCGTCTAGCCGAGACCGTGCCCACGGCGACGTTCGTGGAGCACTGGAAGAGCCCAGAAGACCTGCCCGAAACGCACCGCAGGATCGTCGAGTTCCTCGCCGAGGCGGCCAGCTGACGTCAGAAAGTTCGCTGCTACTCAGCCGAGCTTGGTCGACCAAGCGCACGAGGCGGGGACTTGTCGCAGCGTCGATGCGAGACTACAGAAGTGCTTCAGGTATACCGTTCCTGGCCCGTACATTGTAATATCACCTGATATCACAATAGCCGTCGAGAGGAGGACAGGTGCCCGACGTGTTGATACGTAACCTGCCAGATGACGTCTTGGCAGCGATAGACGCCAAGGCTCGAACAATTGGCTTGTCGCGCACCGAGCACATTCGCCGGACCCTTTCCCGCGAGCGTGTCGAGGCCACCGAAGCCGTCAGGGCGAAAGACCTAGTCGTGTTCGCTGATACCTTCGCCGGTCTCGCCGACGATGACGTCATCCGACAAGGACCTCAGGGCAAGCTTCCAACGCCCACCTTTGGCCCGCATGCCCGTCGAGTACCTAACTCCAGCTATCGAAGACCGCGCCGTGGAGGTCCATTTCGCGCTCGGCGACCTTTTGGGGAAAGTCATATGGGAGCGAGAGGCGTCCAGGGCTTCGAGGCGTCCAGGCCGAACCGGTCGGCCTAGTCGGAGGTGGGCACGGCGACGTCTTCGAAGGGATCACAAGCGGCTATTCCCGTTGCGGGCTGCCAGATCGACGATCCACCCTGTCTCAAGGTCCGAGCGGCTGAGAAGCTTCGCCGCTATCGGGCAGCTCGCGTTCCCCACTCGCTCCGGCGCGCAGCAGTTTCGCTTGACTAGCGCTCCGAGCCTCGCACAGAGCCACCAAGACGGCCACTAAGGCGAGGACGGCTTGAGCGCAGTCGCAGTCGACGCGACGGCTCTCGGACGGATTAAGGACCGGCGAACGTGAAACCACGGCCTTGTATCACCACAACTTCGATCGCCTCACCACCGCTCGCAAACTCGTAGCCCATTGGAGAGTCGCACCCCCCAGGTACAATACGATCCTGATGTCCCTGTCCGACCAAGAAAAGCGTCGCTTCGTGGAGGCGCTGCGTCACGACCCGGCTTTTCGCGAGGAGGTACGCAACCTTGTCCTCCCCGACGAGCTGCTCACCTTACCGTCGCTTGTAGCGGAGAACAGCAGGCAAATAGGCAAGCTGCAGGTTGCCGTGTCCGAGCTGCAGGTTGCGGTGTCCGAGCTGCAAGTCGCTGTGTCCGAGTTGCGGGTTGCGGTGTCCGAGCTGCAAGTCGCTGTGTCCGAGTTGCAGGTTGCTGTGTCCGAGTTGCAGGTTGCCATGTCCGAGCTGCAAGTTGTAGTGGCAGGATTGCAGGCTGCGGTTGCGGGATTGCAGGCCTCCTTCGCGGGACTGCGTGAGGAAGTTGCGGCAAACGGACGACGGATAGACAGACTTCAATCAGATTTTCGTGATCTGCGCGGCGAGTTCGACGATCTCCGCTCTGACATGAACCGAAAAATTGACGATTTGCGCACCGAGGTCGGGCGGCTCTCCCAGATCGTGGGTGGCACAGTCGAGGAAGACGCGGCGTCCGTCGTGCGCACTGTGCTCGAAGGTCATGGCGCCCGCCTCGAAGCCGACCCGCACGGAGTGGCGTTTAATGGAGAGCTGGACGTCCTAGCGACCGCTGTCGAGGATTCCGGCACCACGCTGAGCGTGCTCGTCGAAGCGAAAGTGCGGTTGCGGCCCGCCGACGTCCGAAAGTTCGCCGTCGCCTACCCGAGCCTGGTCGAACGCCTCGGCTTGAGGGGGGACCACGTCGGCTACGTGTACGGCCTGCGGGTCTACGCCGGGGCCGAAGAAGCTGCCCGTGAGGTTGGGCTGGGGGTCTTGTGCCCTGACGGTGAGCGTCTGGCACCGGCTAGAAGGGTCGCCTAGGCGCGAAAGCGGGCCCCGCTCTCGCAGGGCCCGCTTACGCATAGCTCAAGCTGCGGCCGTGGTGAGCTCCCGGGTTTCGCCGGCAGCGCCGATCTCGATCTTGCGGGGTTTGGCCGCTTCGAGGACCGGCAGGCGAAGGATCAGGACCCCGTCGCGGTACTCGGCCTCGACGTGCTCCTTGTCCAGACCGTCACCCAAGCTCAACCGGCGGGTGAAAGAACCTTGGGGTCTCTCGGAGATGACCACCTCGGCGTCAGCGCCGTGCTCGATGGACCTCTTGGCCGTGACGCTTAGGACGTCCTTGTCGACGGCGACTTCGATGTCGCCGCTCGAAACGCCCGGCAGGTCTAACTCAACCACATAGTGATCGCCGTCTTTGTAGGCGTCCAACGGCATGAAACGGGCAGTGCCGCCGAAAGGCCACCCGAACCTGGTACCGGCGAGGCGGTCCAGCTCGGCGAACGGGTCGAACCTCATAAGCATTACTGTCGCACCTCCTTCTCTACGACTAACTACCTTCTGCGGATCTTGGTGTCACAATATCCGCACTCATGGGAACGCTTCGAGCGGTAGCGGTATTCCCGGCACCGCTACAAGGCCGGCGGGCGCCGGCGTGGAGCGAGACGGGGCGTCTGGCCTCTGGGGCGGCGGTAGGCAAAGATAGCCCCGTGGACAACGACGAGTACTTTGGAGACCCCGACGTGAGGGAGCAGTGGGACCGCCGCTACTCCGAGCAGCAGCGGCTGTGGAGCGGCGAGCCCAACGGAGCGCTCGTAGCAGAAGTCGCAGGGCTCCCCCCTGGGAAGGCTCTCGACGTCGGCTGCGGTGAGGGAGCCGACGCGGTGTGGCTTGCCCGTTCGGGCTGGGAGGTAACAGCTATTGACGTTTCGGGCGTCGCGCTCGAAAGAGCGGCCAGCCACGCCGAAGACGCCGGGGTCAAGGTCACCTGGGTGCACGCCGGGCTCGGTGAAGTGGAGCTGCCGGGTGCCCCCTACGACTTGGTGTCGGCGCAGTACCCGGCGCTGCGGCGAAGCCCTGACTCTAAAGCCGAGCGGGCGCTGCTGGAGGCTGTCGCCCCAGGCGGTGTGCTCCTCTTCGTGCACCACGCCGGGATGGAAGGCCACCGCGACGACGAAAGCGGCTTCGACCCGGCCGACTACGTGTGGCCGTCGATGATAGCAGCGATGCTCGACGACAGCTGGAAGGTCGAAGTCGACGAGCGCCGTCCCCGCAACGTTCCAGAAG
>JAJZNG010000071.1:0-5205 GCA_021847945.1 Actinomycetes bacterium
CGCAGACGAAGCGCTCCCTGGCCCGCCGCGCGGCCGTCCATTGTGCCTCGACGATCTCGGAGGGAGGAAACGTCGACGAGCCGAGGTAGCGCACCTTGCCTTGGCGGACGAGATCACTGAGAGCGCCAAGCGTCTCGTCTATGTCTGTGTGGGGTTCGGGACGGTGCACTTGGTACAAGTCGATGTAGTCGACACCGAGCCGCCGCAGGCTGTTCTCGCACTCCTGGATGATCCAGCGACGAGAGTTGCCCGACATGTTTCGGTCCCGACCCATGCTTCCGTGGACCTTCGTGGCGATCACCAGGTTGTCCCGCCTGCCTGCGATGGCCTTCCCGACGATCTGCTCCGACTCTCCCGCCGAGTACACGTCGGCCGTGTCGATGAAGTTGATCCCGGCGTCTATAGCCGCGTGGATGACCCGCACCGAATCCTCGTGGTCCGGGTTACCCCATCCACCGAACATCATGGCACCCAAGCACAGGTTGCTGACCGAGATCCCTGTCGTACCCAACCTTCGATATTGCATTTGTCCTTCGTCCTCCCAGTCGACCTTCGCTGCTCTACCCTATCGGCGTTCGCCGCAGCATCGGGCGCTGCCGGTAGCGTGTTCCCGTGGAAAAAGACCTTGCGACGACCGTACGAGACACAGCCGACTTCTGGTTCGACCCTTTGTGCCCGTGGGCTTGGATGTCCTCCCGGTGGATGCTCGAGGTGGAACGGGTCAGGCCGGTGGACACCCGCTGGCACGTGATGTCGCTCGCGGTGCTGAACGAGGGCCGGGATGATCTTCCGGAGCGTTACAAGGAGCTGATGAAACGCGCTTATGGTCCCGTCCGGGTCTGCATAGCAGCCGCCCAAGCTCACGGGCAGGAAGTCCTTCTACCTCTCTACACGGCTCTTGGACAGCGAATCCACCTCGAAAAGCGCGAGGATGACGGCTTGGTCGCGGACGCCCTGGAGTCATGTGGCCTTCCCGCCGATCTCGCCGGCGCGGCAACCTCCACCGAGTTCGACCAGGAGTTGAGACGATCCCACCACGAGGGCATGGACCCCGTCGGTTACGACGTCGGGACACCGGTCATCCACGTTAAGGGCATCGCCTTCTTCGGGCCGGTTGTCACCCCGGCGCCCAAAGGCGAGACGGCCGGCCAGCTCTGGGACGGAGTGACACTGTGCGCCGGGGTTGAGGGCTTCTACGAGCTCAAGCGTTCGCGTACCCTCGGGCCGATCTTCGACTGATCGCCGGCGGGAGCGAACCGATTAGAGGCCCTTCAGCCAGTCGACCAACAATGCGGTGACGACCTCGGCTCTCTCTTGCTGAACCCAGTGGCCGCAGCCGGCCAGGATGTGACTTCCCCGAAGACCTGGAAGGTTCACCGAGTGGCGTTCGATGGCGCGCGCACCCCACACGGCCGGCCCGTCCTTCTCCCCGGCGATAAACAGCGACGGGACGGTGATCGGCTGCCCCCTCCAGACCTGCAAGTCGTGCCAGTCCCTGTCGACGTTGCGATAACGGTTGAGAGGTCCACGGAAGCCGCTGTACTCGAACTGCTCCGTGTAGAAGTCGAGGTCCTCGGCACTTAACCATCGCGGTAACTCTCCCGAAGGATTGAAGCGGTCGCGCAAAGTGCCGCCGGAGCGGACCGTGGCTATCGTAGAGCCATCGGGAGCCCGGGTCGCCTCACCTGACGCCCCGACGTAGAAGCCGAGCAGCCAGGATCTGACATCCTGCTCGGCTTCTGCTTCTGCCCGGCCCGGACGCTGGAAGTACGATATGTAGAACTCTTCGTCGTCGCCGACCATCTGGGCGAACGCGTCGGTAGGCCGGCGGGTTCCTGGCGGACTATAGGGAACACTCAGCAGGGCCACCGCCCGGAACACGTCGGGCCTGAGCAGAGCCGAGTTGGCTGCGATCGGAGAACCCCAGTCGTGCCCGACGACTATCGCGTCTTTCGCGCCTATCGCCTCGATGACGCCGAGGTTGTCCGACACGTGGCTCAGCATGCCGTAAGCTTCCACCTCCACAGGCGCCGACGACCGCCCGTACCCGCGAACGTCGATAGCCACCGCCTTGAAGCCGGCCTCTGCTATCGCAGGTAGCTGGTGCCTCCACGAGTACCACGACTCCGGGAATCCGTGGACTAACAGCACTACAGGGCCGTCTCCCTCCTCGACTAGGTGTATGCGTGATCCCTTGGCGTCGACGACGCGGTGCCTCACGACTCGCTCTTTTCACTTGCGCGGAGCTCTGATACCTCGCCGCCAGCGGGAAGCGGTACTGCGTCCGACGGGAACTCGGCGAGCCGCTTAGTCGACGTCAAGCCACCGTCGACGACAATCGTCTGGCCTGTCACGTAGGAAGAATCCTCCGACGCCAGCCATACCGCCGCCGCAGCGATGTCCGCTGGAGTGCCGATACGCCCGAGGGGAGTGCCAGCTGAGACCCCTGCGGACACGAGGGAGAGAATTTCTGCCGACGCTGCTGGGTCGGAGTCCACACCGAGGCCCTTGGCGAAGATCGGCGTTGCTATACCCCCGGGGTTTATGCAGTTGACTCGTATGTTGAAAGGGCCTTGTTCCAGAGCCACCGACCTCGTCAGGCCTATGACCCCGGCCTTGCAGGCGCTGTAGACGTGCGGTCCCATTCCCCCCATAAGGCCAGCGACTGACGACGTCGAGATGATCGATCCTCCACCATTCGCTTGCATCGCACGGCAGGCGTGCTTCATGCAGAATGCTACGCCTTTGAGCAGGACAGACACCGTCTGGTCGAACCCAGCCTCGTCGAGGTCGGTGATCGGCCCCCTCACCCCTCCGAAACCAGCGTTCGCAACCATCACATCCAAGCGCCCGTACCCTTCGACGCACGCGGCGACCGCCCCAGCGATGTCGGATGCGACAGCGACGTTGCACGTGACGAACAAGCCCGCGATGCGTGAGGCGACAGACGTCCCTCTTGCCTGGTCGATGTCGGCGACCACCACCTCGGCGCCTTCCGAGCGGAAGCGCTCTGCGATCCCCTCTCCGATACCGCTCGCTGCACCGGTGACGAGAGCTACTTTGCCTTCTAGCCTTCCCATTCCACAGACCTTAACGTCTCGCACGTGGCGAGGCGCTAGCTCTCACGTGGCCGCCGCCAGTCCCCTAGTGGCCTGGCGCCAGTTCGGACGTGGCAGTGGCTCTGCTCCTGTTGTAGGGCCGCGGGGCTCCCCTACGGTCGTCACGCGCCTAGCTTGTGCCGATGACCGAAGCGCCGAAAGTCGACTTGGCTCTAAGCGACGCGCAAGCTCAACGGCGGCGGCTGCTGCGGACGACCCGGCGGCGGGCTACTGCGCTCCTCGCCTTCGTCGCTGCCGTCTTCGTCGTCACGTCGGTTCTGGCCAGCCAGGCCCGATGGCTGTCTTGGGTCCAAGCCGCGGCCGTAGCTTCGATGGTGGGAGGCTTCGCAGACTGGTTTGCTGTCACCGCCCTGTTTAGACGGCCCCTCGGCCTTCCAATACCCCACACGGCGATAATCGTCGAACGCAAGGATCGTTTCGCTCAAACTCTAGGCTCTTTCGTGGCAGACAGTTTCTTCAATCCCGACGCCGTGATGGTCAGAGTCGACTCCTCCAAAGCCATACCGAGGGCCGGCTCGTGGCTCGCCGACGAAGCGAACGCCCAGTTCGTCACGACCCAGCTTGCGGGTCTCCTAGGCGGAGTTCTCGAAGCCCTCGACGACGCTGACACAGCTGACGCGTTCGCCGCAGCTGTGACGTCTCGATTGGAGCGGGCAGTCCTCGCCCCGCAGGCGGGAAGGCTGATACAGGCGCTGACTCGCGACGGCCGCCACCAAGCTGCCGTAGCGCAGGCCTGCCTGGCTGTCGCAGCCTGGATCGATAGCAATGCTGCGGACATACCGCAGCGCCTGGCGGGACGCTCGCCGTGGTGGCTGCCGGGACCGCTGAACAGCCGGATTGTCACGACCATGCTGTCCCAAGCGGCAACGCTGCTGAGGGACATGTCCTCCGACGCAGAGCACCCTTCAAGACGGCAGCTCGACGAGGCCATCGCAGATGTGGCGATCCGACTTCAGCGCGATCCCGAGTTGATAGCCAAGGCAGAAGAGCTCAAGTCGAAACTCCTAGCCTCTGCGGAAGTGGCAGAGCTGGTCGGCTCGATATGGGCTGAGGCTCTGTCGGAGATCCGCTCGATCTCTAGCAATCCGCAGTCGCCACTCCGTCAACGAGCTGTGGCTGCCGCGGTGGCTCTCGGTACGAGACTACGCGACGATCAGGTTATGCGAGATGAGGCTCGTCGCATGCTCAGGCTTGGCGTCGAACACGCTCTCGTCGCCTTTGGCGAAGACTTGGCCGGACTTGTCACCGGCACGATCGAGCGCTGGGACGGGGCGCAAGCGTCCGAAAGGCTCGAACTGCTGCTCGGTCCCGACTTGCAATACATCCGAATCAACGGAACGGTGATAGGTGCTCTCGCCGGCCTGGCGCTGCACGCCGTGAGCCTTTTGATCCGGTGATATCCGCCGCCCGCTTGCGCGGGCGGCGGACTTAGGAATGTCCGGAGGAGCTCAGCCGGCTGCCGCCCAGCGGGGTGCCTCCTCCGGAGCCGGCTTAGGCCTCTTTGACAGCCGAAACCTCGAACTCGAGTGTCACCTTGTCGCTGACGAGGATCCCCCCCGCCTCCAAGGGGGCGTTCCAGGTGATACCCCAGTCTTTACGGCTCACCTCGGTACGCCCTTCCAAACCGACGCGGGTGTTACCCCAGGGGTCCTTTACCGGGCCGCTGAGCTCGACCTCGAAGTCGATCGACTTGGTCACGCCCTTGATAGTCAAGTCTCCGACAACCTGGTAGGTGTCACCGCCGGCCTTGGTGATCGAAGTGCTCGCAAACGTGATCTTCGGGTAGGTGTCCATGTCGAAGAAGTCGTTGCCGCGCAGGTGGTTGTCCCGGTCAGCGTTGCGGGTGTCAATGCTCTTGGCGTCAATCTCGAGCTCTATCTTCGACGCTGACGGGTTATCGGCGTCGAAGAAGCCGCTGCCCTTCAGATCGTTGAAGGACCCTCTGACCTTCGTGACCATCGCGTGGCGGGCCACGAAACCGACCCGCGAGTGAGTGGGGTCGAGGTTGTACTTACCGGTGAGCTCGGAGGCTTCAGGCATGTCGGGATTCTCCTTGTAGGTTTTCGGAACTGCCCTTAGGTCATGA
>JAJZNG010000071.1:5225-6569 GCA_021847945.1 Actinomycetes bacterium
TCGAGGCCTACGTCTCGGGTGTCCCCACGTCAGCACGCGATCGGCGCCCAGAGCGTCAGCCAAGTCTAACAACCTAGTTGCTAACGCAACTATTCCCGTCCTAGGCCTTTAGTTACATTCCCGGTAGGGCCAGAAGTTGCTTAGGTTGAAGGTGTGGTCTACCAGCACACCGCTACGTTCGACGCCCCCATAGACGAAGTCTTCGCCTGGCATGCCAGGCCCGGGGCCATCAGAAGGCTCGTACCACCGTGGCAACCAGTGAAAGTCGCTAAGGAGGCCGGATCGCTTCGAGACGGAACGGCTGTGCTCACCATGGTGGGCGGGCTGCCGTGGCGAGCTGAGCACCAACCTTCCGGCTACGTCGAAGGACGGCAGTTCACCGACGTCCTGACGACGCCGGTGCTGGCCCAGCTCGCAGGCTGGCGCCATGTTCACCGCTTCGCGGAGGCACCCGGCGGGCGAACTGTTATAACCGACGAGGTTCATACGCGGGTACCCGACGGCTTCATCGCAGAGATGTTCGCTTATCGCACGAGGCAGCTGTCCGGCGACCTCGCTGCTCACCGGCGCTTCCCCTCCCCCATGGGGGACCCCCTGACAGTCGCCGTCACCGGCTCCTCGGGACTTGTCGGGTCGGCCCTGACCGCGCTGCTCAGCACCGGCGGACACCGGGTCATACGCCTGGTCAGAAGCCACCCCTCCCAACAGGAACGCTTGTGGCGTCCCGAGGACCCGGCACCGGATCTGCTGGACGGGGTGGACGCAGTGGTGCACCTCGCCGGGGCTTCCATCGCCGGAAGGTTCAGTGCCGGCCACAAGAAGGCGGTCCGCGACAGCAGAGTCTCCCCTACCCGCCTACTCGCCGAGGTAGCAGCGCGACGTGGCGTGAAGGCCTTCGTGTCAGCGTCAGCTATAGGAATATACGGCTACGACCGCGGCGACGAAGAGCTCGTCGAAACCTCGGAGCGAGGCGAAGGCTTCCTGGCTGACGTCGTCGAAGCGTGGGAATCCTCAGCTGACATCGCCTCCGACGGAGGTGCTCGGGTGCTCAAAGTCCGCACCGGAATAGTCCAGTCGCCTGACGGTGGGGCGCTCGGCCTGTTGCGCCCACTCTTCGCCGCCGGGCTCGGTGGCCGCCTGGGCAACGGACGTCAGTGGACGGCCTGGGTGGGGCTCGACGACATGGTCGACATCTACCTTCGCGGCATTGTCGATACCAGTCTTTCCGGCCCGGTCAACGCTGTAGCACCCCAGCCGTTGCGCAACGCCGATTACACCCGGACGTTGGCCAAAGTTCTTCACCGCCCGGCTGTCATACCCGTCCCCGCATTCGGCCCACAGCTG
>JAJZNG010000216.1:0-25496 GCA_021847945.1 Actinomycetes bacterium
GCGGACGTCAGCCGCGAGGCCCTCGACGAATACATCTCCCGCTACGCCAGCTGACCCACCCAGAACGACGCGATCAACAGACCCGACTGAGCCTCAAGCCGGCGTACTGGGACGTAGGGCCCTCGGGATATTGGGACGCTTCAGCGCGATCTTTGGTGACGCGCTCCCAGCTGCAAGGACACAGGTCAAGTGGTCCGCCCCAGCCCTAGACCAGGCGTTCTGCCCGCCGTAGAATTGCGTGGATGAGGTGAAAAGGGGGCGTGATGGACAGGTTGGCAGAGTCTTATTGGCCGAGGGACGAGTCGCAACCGGTTGTTGCCGGCAACATTGGGTGGTAACGGCTCGGCTTGTTTGGGCGCAGACGTTTCGGCCGGGTGGCGATGTTGATGTTGGGTCGATGTGCTGGTCGTTCGGACGTGTTCGGTGCGCGCTTCGCCGTGGTCTGTCGTCGACCGTGTCGGTCACGTGTTGGATGACGTGTCGCTGGCGGTGCCCTTGGTGGGTGTCGGGCTGGGAGGGCCGGCGGATCAGCCCAGGTCAGGGGACACGAGCGTGTCCGACCAGTTTGGGGGCGGCCGGTCCCGGCAGGTTCACGCGGGTGCCTAGGAGCTCGCCGCCGACGACGACGTTGGCCATGAACCAAGCGGGTGGCATGGGCCCCGGTCGACGTCTGCTGGCTGCTCGCCATGGGACGCCGATCATCTCGATAGCAACTCCAACGGTCCTGTCAGCCGGCCTCGGTGCCAGGTCGCCCCACTCGACGCACACGGCGGCGAACCGCCCGGCCAAGACATCGGCGCGCTCAGCGAAGCGCTGGTGCCAGGAGCGCACCGTGCGCCCGGGGACACCGTCGTAGAAGCGACCGGCACCCACCGGCACCTGGTAGCCCAAGACCGCCACGCCGACCGCTGCGGTGCTGTCCCTGCGGCGATAGGACCCATCGAAGGACATCTCGTCGCCGCAACCAGGGCAACTCTGGCGCGGTGCGGACGCCCGGCGACCTGTCGCCGCGTACTGTGACACCGACAGACGGCACGCCCAAGAGATCGCCAAGGCAACCCCTTCTACCAGCCGACCAACCAACAGCGCATCCGCGCCATCGGCGCCGAACCGAAACCGTCCACAATGATCCCCGCCGAAAACCCCACAGGCATCACCACAAAGTCACGCCGATAACAACCGTCATCGCATTTTGTCGATAGTCGAATAGCATCGCCGGACCGAACCGACGTTGCCGCAAGCGACGAGGAATCAGACTTGGCCAGACGCTAACTACGCCAAGGGCCACAAACGCGATCGCGGGGCGGCTCCCCGTAACGCATCACGAGTGCTCATTGCGGGCGGTCGCGCCGATGGCGTCGAGGATACGGCCCGCAAGCGTCCGGAAGTGACCGTAAGCAGCAAGTACGGCCTGCTGATGGGCGCCTATCGCCCCGTCAGCAGAGCGAAGGAGGAAGACGGGGCGGCGAGCCTCCTGTCCCATCGGGATGAGACTGTGGTAGTGCTTGACCAGCCCCAGGCAGTAGGGGTCGAGCTCTGCACTCGGAAGGTCCAACTCGCCGCCAGCTCCCAGAACGTCGTTGCGGTAGACGGCAGGGACCTGCTGTAGCCAACGATCGTAGGCGCCAACCACCCGATCCAGACGGACACCGTGCTGGAGAACCACGTAGCCGGCGGGGTCCATCGTACCCGGAGGGACGTCGAGGCCTAGGGGGGCGAGGGGGCGGCGAGTATTCCATTCGGACCGCCAGGTCCGAAGAGTCGGTCCCAGGTTGCGGAGACCTTGAAGTGAATATAGGTCAGGAGCGACGGGGACTATCACTTTATCACAAGCGATCAGCGCGGCACGATTGATAGCGCCAAGATTGGGGCCGACGTCAGCAAGGATAATCTGAGCAGCGCACGCTTCAGCAGCCAGAAGAGCGACAGTCGAGAAGGCAGATAAGACACGAAATGCCCTTGGGTTGCCGTCGACAGCATTCGGCCATGCGGTGCTGAGTTCTTGCTCGGCTCCGGCCAAGAGTAGGTCGCCGGGCACTAGGTTGAGGCCAGGGACGACTTCGTGAATGTAGGGGGTGGCTACACCCCCCACGCCCTCAAGGAGGGGTGCGATTGCTCCATATACGGTACGCCGGTCGGATGCTGCCCACAGCTTCTCGACAGTGTCGTCGTCAATAAAGGCGGAGGTGAGATTGGCTTGGGGATCGAGGTCGACAGCCAGTACCCGCATGCCTAGCTCCTCGAGCATCCAGGCAAGGTGATAAAGGAGCGTTGTCTTGCCGACGCCGCCTTTGTTATTGAAGAACGCAATGACTGGGGTCATGGCAGGGTCCTCAGCGTGACGAGCACGTTAGTCGGCTCTAACTGGAATTCAGGGGGTAGGCTCCCGTTGCGCTCCATCTGAGAACGGGCTATCTGGAGGCCGACACCGAAGCGTTGGACAAAGCCCATCCGTGCCAGAGCGCCCGCCAGCGTTGGGTTGCGGTAGTCCGTCACTCCTGGTTCCCCGAAGGAGGCGGCCTGAACGAGCCCATAGGGACCGCCCGGTGAAAGCACCTCAACTCGGTCGTCGAACCAACTGATCCGCACCGGCGCGTTCGTAGCCTCGTAAGTGCGGTGGATCAATGCATTGCGCACAACCTGCTGAATCGCTTCGAACGGCACGTTCGGCACACGCTCCTCGACTGCCGGGCCGGCTACCTTTACACGGGTTTCAATATGGCCCCGGAGAACTTCCTCTGCCTCAAGAATCGTCTGGGGCAGCGGGCCACCGATCCGGTGTTGGCTGAGGATCGGGTCAGCCAACGTTGACCCTTCGAAGCGGAGAAACTGCACCCAGGCGCCGGGCAGCCACTGCTCCGGCTCCGACGAGCAGAGCAAGACCCCAGCCGCTGTCGGGACGCCATTGGTACCTGCAAGCCGCAGCGAGGCGAGTTGCTGTATGACGGTCCGCCCGTTCGTTTCGAGGACGTCCGGCGCCACCAGTTGGGGGAGCACCTCGAAGCGGAATCGATCGATGTCCTTGTCCGCCAGGGTCGCTCCGTTCAAAGGGCGCGCGTCAAAAGGCAGGGCTGCGTTGACCCGCCGCTCGGCGAGTCTCAACTCCTCCTCGGGAGTCGCTATCGCTCGGCGCGGCCCCACCCTGATCCATGTGCGCCCTTTATACTGGACTGGAGGTGACGTGGAGGGTTGGACGACTACTACTGCGACCTGAGAGCCGTCTATCATCACCCGGCTAACGGTCATCGACGGGAACGGGTAGATTCCGCCGTTGTCCCGCATCTGGGCGAGCCTGAGTAGCAGGTCGTCAGTCACCACGAGCCCAACTGCTTTGCCTGCGTCGTCGAGGCCTATGCCAATTACCCCCGGCAGACGGTGATCGGGTAGGTCGTTCGCGAAGGCGCAGATCGCCTGACACACGCGATCTGGGTCGCTCAGGCCTTCCTTGCGCTCGACTCGGTCAGTTTCGAGGTCTTGGAGTAGGGCAAGGACCTCGACGGTATCCATCAGCGCAAATCCTAGTCTTCGATGCTCTGAGCCTAGTAGGCAATGAGGTTGGTCAGTCAGGACATTCGGACAGTCCCAAGGAGGCGGGGCCCGGCGCCCGATCCGCTCGACTGGCCCGCCAGACCTGCCGGCTCGCGCAGCTGGCTCCCCCAATCTACCCGGCCGCCTTCTATCTCCGAGCATGCCCAGCGCATCGCTCAGGACATTCCGGTTGTCCGGGACGGGGCAACCGGATATCTCGGCGTGGCGAGTGACCGCCCGAAGCCCTCGAGGTGCCGCAGGGCCGCTCGAGACAAATCGCAGGTGGGGTAGCCCAATAACCTCGTTGCTACTGGTCCCGGCCATAGCCCCAATGTGCCGATAGGAGACGATTCATAACGCGCGCTCAGGAATCCGGGCCGACCGTCCTCCAGGCGAGCGCAGAACGGCACATCAGGCGTTGGGCGAGTTCCCCATGGCGTGAGCGCCGAACATTGGATCGCCCCTGCCGCGGATTGCCGGTGCGGGACGTAGGAGTTGGGGTGTCAGGTCGTCTGCGTATCGGCCTGGGCCGCCCAGGCTTCGGCGCGTTGCGTGATCTCTTGGATGACTGGCCCCTTGGCCCTGGCGTAGTAGTTCATGTCGGTGAAGGTCTCACCGACGAACCGGCGCTTGACGCTCTCATAAAGCGTCCGGTCGTCGGGCGCGTGGCGTAGCCAGTCCCGGAATAGCAGGTGTCGGCGTTCGTCGTCGGATCCCGCTTTCCACACGTGGACGTGGACGTCGCGCTCGGGTGTGCGGAACATGCGATGCCCGGCTTCTCGGACCCGCAACTCGTAGCCTGTCCCCTCCATGGGGTCGAGGTAGCCGTCCTCGTTGTCGGGATCGTCGACTGCGATCAGGATGTCGACGGTCGGCTTGGCGGCGAGACCGGGAACCGCGGTGGAGCCGACGTGCTCGACGCGCCGGGCTACGTCTCCTAGCGCTTCCAGTATGCGGACTCGTTCGTTGGCGAACCGAGACGCCCACGTAGGCGTGTGGTCCACCAGGATCAGCTTGCGTTCCTCGCGGCCGCCGACCAGCACCGCGTCCAGATAGTCGTCGAAAGCGTCGCCGGACGAACAATCCATATCAACCAAGGATCCGCGAGGCCTCGCCAACGGCCATCCCCTTCGCCCCTGGCCTTCCAGAACGCAATCCCGGGCGTGGACGAGACCACCGACACAGACACGCAACGCCGCCAGACCTGAACTGCTCCGTCCCCAAACATGCGACCCGCTATGACGGTCACAGGGCTCACTGATCGCCGGTTCGGAGACTGAGCAGAAGGACGACGACGTCCGGGGCATGGAGACGATCAAGATCGACATATCTCGAGCGCCGGCACCCCAGCCTTGCCGGGGTTGGGGTGAACGTTGGGCTCTGAGACTCTGTGCTACTGCGGACGGAGCGAGAGCGCTAGGCGTGGCACGACGAGCGACACGAGAAAGATCGGCGAGAACCGCTTTCCGGTGCATCGGAAGGCGACGACCTGGCCCTCGGCCGTGTCGAAGTTCAGAGTGCGGCTCAAGTTTCGGCCGTTGCGGACTCGCAGGGTGTGATGTCTAGCCTCGATTGGTATCTCGACCGTGTCGTTCATTTCGACAGATCGGACAATCTCACCGTCGACCACGACGTCGCAGGTGCCGCGACGGACCTCCGCTCCGATCGGCTTATGCGTCAGCTTGAGGGTTCTCGACATCTCCAGCCTCCGTTCTGTGCTCAGCTGTCAGCCGATCGCCTGTTGCTGAGCGCATCGTCGTCGGATCTTGACTGGGTGTTCGGACCAACGAGCCCTGCACTACCGAGTGGGGCCGGCCGTCAAAATCCGGCGGAGTAGGTACAAGTCGAGGACCAGGGGCGCAACGAATATCAGACCCCACCAGCGTCGCGTTGCGCAGAGGGCAACAACGATTACGGCGATCCAGACTGCCAGCAGTAGCCGGATCACCAGCGATGATCTCCGGTGCCGAAGGTCCCAGTTCATTGTTCTTCCACGCTACAACCGACTGGCTCCGACGTCCCGACGGAAACTTGAGGTGCTGAAGTCATTGGCGCCGACGGGGGATCGCTGCAGGCCCCTGCAACTGGGGCGCCGCAGAGCAGGATGATCGGCGTGCCCGCTACGTCCGTGGAAGGGCCGAGCGAGCAGATAGGCGAGCCCGGCGTTAGCGCGTGCAGCCGCAGGAAGCGCCGAACGCGCTGTCAAAGTGTCCCTTGCCGTTCAACAGGCTACCGACGCCAAAGCACCCCGAACGCCAGGTCGTGGTCGGGCCTGTCACAACCCCGAGGCCAAGGTCCCGTCGGTGGCGAACTGGCGGATCTGAGAGCCGTACGCGATCGTGTGCCCGACGTCTGCGGTGATGATCCACGCGTGCGGCTGACCGCAATAGCGGTGAGCCGGCGGCAACGGTGTCGCCCCCTTTTCCTCCGTCATGCCCGCCAGCACGTCGCGCATCCGCTGACGGCAGTATCGGAACCTCCCACATGCTGGACTCCCAAAGCCCGTCCGGGCACTCGCGCACGGCGCAATCCAACAGGTTGAGGGCCTGTTCGAAGCTCCGGCCGATGCTCTCAACCCAGATGGACATCGCGCCAGAGGGTAACACGACGCCGTCGCACAGCCGGCGTTGACGCGCCGACCGGCGATCATCGCCGCGACCATGTCACTCGCTCCGGCAGTGTCCCCAAAGAGCGGTGGCGCACGCCGACGCGAGTGCCACATAACGCCGGCCTCCAACGCCGGGTATGGTGCCCGGCTTGGGGCAGACGCTTCGACGTCGGGCTGGGAAGTGTTGGATCGTTCAATACCAGCTTCCGCCGAATGTTCGGAAAGACTCCCGCCGTCTATCGGGGGTCCTGGCCGCCAGCCGCCCGGCTGGTCCGCGTTCCGCTCTGTGTTGCACAGGCCTACGGCCGGCCTCAGAACCGCACGTTTCGAGACGACCATCCCAGGCCGCCTTCGTAGACTTCGACCTGTCCGTGAATGACAAGGAGGAGACCGCTGATCAGGATCGCCAATGCCCAGTTGTGGGTGCACGACCAAGACGAGGCGCTCAAGTTCTACGCCGAGACTCTCGGCTGGGAAGTCCGGGCCGACGTGACCATGGAGGCATGGCAGTTCCGCTGGCTGGTGGTCGCCCCTCCAGGCCGGCCTGAGACCGGCCTCGTGCTCATGCCGGTTCCGGGTCCGCCGCCAGCGTCCTTGTAGGCCAACTCGGGCGTCCCGGACCCTGGGATTGACAGAAGGGGCGAGTTCGCAGAGGGCGAAGGGCGCGGCCGGAGGTGTTTCGCGGGGCGGTTCGGCGGCGGTGAAGGGCCGGGTCGCACGGCAGGCCGGTTCTCATCCCCAGGCCCAATCTGGGCCGGCGCTATGATTTCTTTTGGGATCACGATGTGGGCCGGATGGAGGGAGTGCCAGAGGTGACCTTTTGCCCGCAGGCCGCCGTGGTCGTCGACCGGCTGACCAAGTGCTTCGGTGAGCGCACTGCTTTCAGCGAGGTGTCCTTCGAGGTCGCCCGTGGGGAGGTCTTCGGCTTCTTGGGCCCCAACGGTGCCGGCAAGACCACTATGGTGCGCACGCTCGGGACCCTTATCGAGCCGACCTCGGGGATGGCCACGGTGGCCGGAATCCCGTTAGCGCCTGATAACGCGGTCGAGATCCGCCAGCACGTGTCGATCATGCCCGAGGCGCCGGGGCTGTATTTGCGACTGACGGTGACGGAGAATCTGGAGTACTTCGCCGGCCTCTACGGTCTGCACCAGCCGGCGGCGCGGATCAGGGCAGCGCTCGACGCCGTTAATCTGGGCGACCGGGCCGGGGATCTGTGCGGGGGCCTGTCCAAGGGACTGCGCCAGCGGGTAGGGCTAGCCCGGACGCTGCTGAGCGACCCAGTAGTCATGTTCCTCGACGAGCCGACCTCCGGACTCGACCCAGTGGCCACTCGGGAGGTTCACAACCTGATAACCAATCTCCGCCAGAGTGGTACGACCATCTTCCTTACCACCCACCGGCTCGAGGAGGCCGAAAGGCTCTGTGACCGGGTGGCCATACTGAACACGACGCTGCGAACTGTAGGCCAGACCGAGGATCTCCGGGCTCAGCTCTTCACTAAGACGCTAGTGGTCCAGACCCTGGAGTCGCTCGGTGATCCTGGCCGTCTCTTCACCGGCATTCCCGGGGTCGACGGGTGGCGCTCCGACGGCCCAGGTTCCTACGTACTGTCGGTACCCGATCCCAGGCGGGTGGCGCCGGAGGTGACGCGGGGCCTGGTCGCGGCCGGAGCTGACGTGGTGTCCATCGGTGAGGCCAAGCACTCGCTCGAGGACGTCTACCTCGAGCTGGTCAACGAGGATGTCGAGGCCCGGGGGCAGTGATGAGTATTGACACCGCCCGGGTCCGCGCCGTCGTGCGCAAGGAGCTGCGCGATTATCGCCGCCGACGCTCCATCGTAGTGACCATGATCATCCTGCCCGTCGTGTTCCTCATCGAGCCCACCTTGACGGTCTTCCTCGCCCCGGCGGGCACTAACCTTCAGGTGCCGCTGCTGCTCCTGCTGCTAATCCCCGTAGTCACGCCATCCACCCTGGCCGCCTACTCGATCGTCGGGGAGCGTGAGCAGGGGACCCTAGAGCCCCTGTTGACGACGCCCTTGCGCCGGGAAGAGTTCATCCTTGGTAAGGCGTCGGCGGTCATGATCCCGACTTTGGTGCTGTCATACGCCGTCTTCGGGCTCTTTCTGGCCGTGGTGGGGATCTTCGCAAAGTCGGCGGCCTCCGCCGCTGTTTTCCACCAGGGCCCGGTACTGCTGGCCATAGTCCTTCTTATCCCGCTCATGGCCGGCTGGGCAGTCATCGTCGGAATGGCGGTGTCGGTCCGGGCCAGCGAGATCCGCGTCGCTCAGCAGCTCGGGATGGTAGCCAGTTTTCCGCCCCTGGTGGCTGTCATCCTCCTAGCACTAGGCGTGGTCCATCCGAGCGTCCGGGTCGCCCTCCTTTTTGCGGGCGTACTGCTGCTCATCGATGCGCGGGCCGTGTCGCTGGTGTCCCGGATGTTCGACCGGGAGCGCCTGGTCACCGGGAACAGAGCAGCCCGCCCAGGCGGCACCAGCAGGCTGTGGCGCGGACGCTCCGGCTAGTCCCGCGGGATCTATCGGTCTGGCTAATCGGGTGAACCTGAACGTTTCTGGGCCCACCAACAAGTCGGTTCGGCCATACCCGGGGAACCCCCCAAACACGCGCCGAATGACACCATCGGACTGCATACCGCCGGGTAGCACTCTTCGCCAGCCCGGCGGTCACCCCACACGCCGAGAGCCTGGAGGCAGCCGCCCATACCGTAGGCCCATACAGTTCCGACCGGGCTGTCCTCGACGGCCGGCTGAAGGTCAGCTCAGGGCTAAGAGCTCGACGTCGTATTTGGGGAACCGATTGTCGACGCTGATGAGGGTGAGGGTCTCGGCGCGCGCTTGGGCGATCAGCATGCGGTCGAAGGGATCGGAGTGGTGAGGGGGTAGCGCTGCGGCATCGACGGCATGTGCCGCGGTGATCGTTAGCGTCTGGAAGTCGTTGGCTTCCACTGCTTCAAGCAGGTCCTCCGGGGCGTCCAGTCGCCCTGCGGCTTGTTTGATCGCAATCTCCCATGCGGTCGCAGCTGAAATGAGCACCTCGGTCTGGGGCGACGCGATCGCCTCACGCGCCGCGGTCGGTAGGAGGGA
Source organism: Actinomycetes bacterium (assembly GCA_021847945.1). GTDB lineage: Bacteria > Actinomycetota > Acidimicrobiia > Acidimicrobiales > Palsa-688 > JAJZAM01. The sequence continues at coordinate 9,243 of JAJZNG010000216.1, forward strand.
GTCGTCCGACAGCCACCACAGCAGGATGTGGGTGTCGAGCAGAAGGCTCACTGGCGCTCACCGCCGAACGCGGCAGCCACTTCCTCGGGAAGCTCGTCGAAGTCATCATGGATCCGCACCCGTCCCGCCCATTGCCCAGGACGGCGCGGTGAGCGTGCCCGGGGTGGAACGATACGGGCCACTACGTGTCCGGCCCGGGCGATTTCGACCTCGTCAGTCTCACCGGACTCAAGGGCGGCGACGAGCCGGGATAGGTTCGTCTTGGCGTCGTGCATGTTTACCCGCATGGGCATATACTAGCTAACTTAGCTAAGTCCGTCGAGGTGTCCCTGAAGACCGCCAGCAGGAGACTCCAAACAACGAAGAAGAAAGCGACTGTAAGTGTCCCGGATCGCCGGATCGGTGGGGCAGCATTCGGGCGGTGCAAGCGCCAGGTGATTGCAGTCGCGAGCGATATACCCCGCTGTGGTGGAATGCCTCGACGGCCGCAGTGCTTTGCGCAGCTAGGGTTATGGTGACGCTGTAGCCGTGTTGGCCGGTGAGGCGCCGTGCTTGGCGTCAGGGTTCGTGTCGTTGGATGAAGTAGTCGCCTCCGACTTCCCGGTAGTGCTCTCCGGTGCGCAGCGTGTGCCGGGCGGAGGTGACCATGCTCTGGACTGCCGCTACGGCGGCCTTGTTCGGCCCCCGCCTCGAAGCGAGACGGCTGTATCGGGCGACCAGGTAGGTGTCTTTTTTGCGCTCAGCGGAGCGGGCCGATCCGATCAAAGCTTTGCCTAACCCGGATAAACCGATTCGGCACGGCAATAAGGCGGCGGCGAGCGACACCAAGGAGCTGAGTCGCCCAGCCGTCGCACCCACGACCACACTGCGTACCAAATGGTCGTGGGACGGAAAGAAGTGCTTGTGCAACTCGACGACAACCTCGTCGATCGCCTGGACCGACCCGCCGACAGGCAAGGGATCAGCTGCTCAGAGCTACTGCGACGCGGCGCCGCTGTGGTTCTCGAAGCCGCCGAACACGCCGACGCAGACCGGACCCGTCAGGAGGCCTACCGGAGGCTGCCGCAGGACGCAGCCATCGTCGCGGCCTCATCCAGACTTGCCTCATTGACCGCCGCCGAGTGGTAGGGCGCGGCGACCTCATATGGGCAGACCTGGGACCGCCCGCTGGGAGGCGGCCCGTCTGCTCCTTACCCGAAATGCTGCAATCGCCGTCCTCGCCGTGATCACTTGCGCGCAGGTGACACGAACCATGCGTGGAATTCGTTCAGAGGTTGAAGTCTGACCCGCGCTGGGCCTTCCCGATCCGAGCGTCATCAGCTGCGACAACCTGATCACCATTCCCGCCACGCTTCTCGATCCAGAACCCGTTGGCGATCTCCATCTCGACAGCCGGGTCAGGCTCGACCAAGCACTGCGCTACGCCCTCGACATCCAAGACTGAGCTTGCAATCCGAAGGACCGCAAACCGGTCTCCCGGCTACCGACCGAAGCCCGTTCGTGGTAGCAGTTTTGGTAGCAGTTCATCTCGGTCCGTACGTGTCCGATGGGGAGCGGAAGTCCTGTTCAGGCCGTTTGGGATGACATGGACGGACTCGTGTGGACGGGGTTACGGTAACATGTAAGCGTCAAGTCATCGGTTCGGATCCGACCACCGGCTCCGACATTGTCCCTGCTCACAGGCCTTTTTGGCTGCGCTGCGCTGTCGCCATCCCAACAGTTGTGTTCCGGAGCGTCGCTCGTGGTGTTGTGACGTCCCGGTACGTGCTTGACTCCTTGGCTCCGGTGCGCGCGTGACGGTTTCGGGGCGCGGTTCCGACAACTGGGCGACAGTGGCTCCGGTGCCTGCCAGAGCCGATCGGGCGGTCAACGCCCAGTGGCACGTCGGCCGGAGCGCCAGCCGGCACAAAGCAGCCAACGACAGTCTGCGCGACTCCGTGCAGGATCGCCTGGCTGGTGTGATCACACCCCGACGGCACCCCGGGCGGGGAGTGCGACGGCTCGGTGTTGATGGCCACGGAGATCTTCGCGGCAGTGGCCACGGGTTACCCCAGCGGCGGACACACCGTCAGTCCACAGGCCGAAGGCGCCCCGGGGCGGCGGGCACGGCGAGGGCGAGGAGGGCGAGGAGGAGGCTGGCGCTGATGAACGGGCAGCGGATGGCTCGGATGAGGTGTCGGTCCGTCCGATGCGCTTGGGTGGGACGTTGTTGCCGCCATGGTCAGGGCTGGCCGGGTGGGCGGGGGAGCCGGAAAGCAGTGGACGCTTCGGCGAGCACAGCGAGCTCGGTGATGTGGAGGGCGGTGAGGGTTTCGAGTGCGTCGGCTCCGGCCGGCTCGAGGAAGAGGCGTACCATGCGTTTGTCGTCGGTGTCGTGGACTCGTCGGATGAGTCCAGCGGATTCGGCCCGGTCGACGAGCCCGACGGCGGAGTGGTGCCGCAGCTGGAGGTGTTCGGCGATGTCGGCGATAGTCGGAGGGTCGGGGCCGGGGTGACCGCGCACGGCGAGGAGGAGTTGGTGTTGGGAGGGGGTGAGTCCCGCGGCGCGGCTCTGCGTTTCGCTCCAGGCAAGGAAGCGACGGAGCTGGTCCCGGAACGCAAGGATGTCTCGGTAGTTCTGGTCGCTGAAGCGGGCTCGGGCGGCCCGCGGAGTGGAACTCACGCCGACCCGGCGGGCGGGCCGGTGGCGGCGGGGGTGTCACCGTGGTGGGTCTGGTCGATCCGCCGGATCCGCCAGGTCCGCCGGTGCCGCCGGTACGTTCCGAAGGGGTGCAGGGTGGGCGGCTGGGGGAGGTCTTCGGCGGTTCGGCGGGCGAGGACGCCGATGATGGTTGCACGGGCGAGGACTCCGACCGGCGTGGCGTCGTCGACGACGACCACGCTGTCGGCGGTGGTGGTGAGGAAGAGGGTGAGAGCGTCGTGGAGGTTGGAGCTGGAGGCGACGGTAGGCAGGCCAGGTTCGAGTGGTTCGTCGGGGAGCGGGTCCATGGCCTGGCCGGCAACCGCGGTGCGGAACGGGTCGACCTGGGTGTCGAACTCGATACGCAAACCGCGTTGCACCAGTTTGTCGGTCATGATCCGCTCTTGGAGGAAGGCCCCGGTGATGACCTCGGCGATGCCCAGGCAGATGAGCATGGGTACCGCCAGGTGGTAGGCGCCCGTGACCTCGAGAGCGAACACGCCGCCGGTGAGGAGGGCGCGGGCGGCGGCCCCGAAGGTGGCGCCCATGGCGACAAGCGCGAAGGCAGCGGGTTGGATGTGCAGGGCGGGGAAGAGGTGGGCGAAGCCGATACCAATGGACTCGCCCATCGTCGCCCCGATGAGGAACATCGGTGCGAGGGTCCCGCCGGAGGTGTTCGACGCGAGGGCGATCCACCACGATCCGAGCTTGGCGACGAAGAGGACAACAGCGGCGCCGAGCAGGAACCGGCCGTTCACGGCGTCGGTGATGGCCCAGTAGCCGACCGAAAGCGAGCCGGGGACGGCGAGGCCGATCAGAGCGAAGCAGACGGCGCCGACGACCGGCTGCCAACGCTGTGGGATCGGCGAGCGGCGAAACAGACTTTCGCAGGCGAACAGGCCTTTGTTTAGGAGAACTGCGAGAATGCCGGCAGCCACGCCCAGCGCAGCGAACAGCGGGAGCTGAAAAGCGGGGACGGTGACGATGCCATCTGCGTAGAACAGGGGCTGCGCGCCGATCATGAGGTAGTGAATCTCTGTGGCGACTCCACAGGCGAGGACCAGGGGCAAAAGCGCTCGCAGGGAACGCTCGAACAGCAGCAGCTCGAAGGCGAGGACGATCGCCGCGATGGGGGTGGCGAACACGCCCGCCATGCCGGCGGCGGCACCCGTAGCGAGCAGGATGCGCCGTTCGGCTGGTGAGACCCGCAGGATCTGGCCGAGCAGAGACCCGACGCAGCCGCCTGTCACGATGATCGGCCCTTCCGCGCCGAACGGCCCACCTGTCCCCATAGCGATGGCGGCCGACAGCGGCTTGGCGATCAGCACCCGGGGCCGGATTCGGCTCTCGCGCACCACGATCGCCTCGAGTGTCTCTGGGATGCCGTGGCCCTTGATGATCGGCGTCCAAAGCGACAGCGCCACCACCGCCAGCCCACCGCCGGCCGCGACCACAACCAGCACGGGGCCGGGGTGGTAGTGGTCAAGGTTCGGAAGTCCCCACCCGGCCCGGTGCAGCAGGGCGAGGTTGCTGATCAAGCCGACCAGCTTCACGACCAAAAATGCCGCCACACCGCCGACGACGCCGAGGATCACACCCATGCCCGCCAAGACGGCCATCCGCCCCGGAGTCTCGGCCAAGCTCACCTCGTGTCCCCCGGCACCGAATCGTCGCAGCAACTCCACGCCCTAACTCTATCGTGCTACGACTCAATCGTAGAGCGATATAAAATCCTCACTCGGCTCGGCGGCCATGGACGGTTTCGGGAGGCTCAGCCTCACCCGGTTCCCGGCGGACTGGCTTCGGGGTCGCATGTGGGCGTTGCACCACAACCTTTCCGCCTACGACGCTGCGTACGTGGCTCTGACGAGATGCTGCCCGCCACGTCGTCAAATACCACGGATGCAAAGCTCCCAGCCGATCCTGGCATTCACTGCGCAGTGGTGGTTTTGTAGACCGGCTGCCGCTTATGACCAGCTGCGACCGCGACGGCACCGGGAGCTACGAAACCATTGTGCGGTCAGTCGGGACGCTCACCGGATCCGTCCTCGACAGCCTTTTAGTTTGCACCCGGGTTGGTGATTGCTGACTGCTCCACTGCACAAACGCGGTGGGCGTTAGACAGTCGCAAGTCTCGATACTGCCAAGAGTGATGACGTTAGATGTACCCACCCTGGACCACGGACTCGGCATTCCACCAAACCGCACGAGCGACGTTAGCTGTGCTGGACGTCGCGTAAGCCTGACTTCCACCCGTCTTGATGACCGGGTGGTTGCCGTCTCCGGAGAGGGGGACGGACTCGTCCGGGCCACCCGGCGTCGTCGCTCCAGAAGGTCTTCGTCGCTCAAGTCCTAAGATAGGCGGTCGTGATGAGCCTCGCCGAAGTCCTGGAGATGAACGTCTTCGTCCAGGCTGGAGCCAAGGTCGTTGCCGGCGCGAGCAAGCTGGACCGGACAGTACGGTGGGTGCACGTCTTCGAAGTGGACTACATCGACCGACTGGTTCAAGGAGGCGAGCTTCTACTTACCACGGGGATTCCCTTCGGCCAGGGCACGCAGATGCTCAGCCGGATAATCCGGGATCTGGCCGCAGCCAGGGTTGCAGGCTTGGTCATAGAGCTCGGGCGGACCTTCAGTTCGGTGCCTTACGCGTGCATCCAGGAGGCAGACAGGGTAGGACTGCCACTCATCGTCCTACAACGAGAAGGTCAGTTCGTGCAGATCACTGAGCAAGTGCACACGGCTATTGTCGACAGGCGCTCGACCCAGCTGTCACGCATAGACGATCTCACAACAGACATGGCACAACTCTTGTTGCACGGAGGCGGTGTCAGCGACCTGCTCGGTAGGCTGGCCTTGCAGGTCAGCAATCCGATCGTCTTGGAGGACCTGGCACATCAGGTGATCGCAGCCGCAGACCCGGAGGGCAGGGTCGACGAAATACTCCAGGCTTGGCCTCGCCACGCCCGATCGGCCCACGAGGACCCCGATCGGGTGGGGTGGGGACACACGACGTCGTCCCCGGGGTGCAGATGGTGCGTCGTTACTCTGCGCGACGAACAGTTAGGGCGACTCCATCTGATCGAGTCTCACAAGCAGTCAAGCGACGTAGACGCGTCGATACTCGATCGGGCAGCTGCGGCGATCGCCATATCGATCCTGATTGACCGCAGCCCAGCGATCGTCGCTGACCGGGCAAGACGGTCCCTGATATCGGACATCCTTCAAGGTGGAGTCCAGGGACGCCAAGAGGTCATGTTGCGCGCTCGCAACCTCGGGGCCGACCTCGAAGGTTTGCCGCTCGTCGCGGTCGTAGTAGGCACGGCGTTTCTCGAACAGCAATCGGAAGCTTACAGCGGGGCAACGGCGCACGAACTGGCACCCCACGACTTGCTCGGCGCGGTTCGCTCGGCGGTAAGGAAGGCTGGTCTAGTGTCTGTCGACGCTGTAGAAGCCGCGAGGGTGATGGCTATCGTCGGATTGACCACTGGAGACGGTCGACCTGACGAGATCGGCCGTTTCGCGGCAGGGTTGCATGCCGCCGTGTCGACGGCACTCGTCGACTCGTCGCTGTTCGTAGGAGTGAGCGACGTGTCCCCGCCGACGTCTCTGCGCCGCGCCTTCGAGCAGGCGACGGAAGCCTTCGAGTACGGTGCAAGAGGCGGAATCGAAGGCGCACACCTCTACTACAACCTGGGCGTCCACCACCTCTTGCTCAAACTGTGGGAAAGCGGAGATCTGGCGCAGTTCGTCGAATCGGAGCTAGGTGCGCTACTCAAGCACGACGCCGAAAGTTCTCTGGCCTTACTACCGACGCTTGGGGTCTATCTAGGTGCCGGAGGGAACAAATCCGCTGTCGCACGCGAACTGAACATAGAACGACGGACTTTATATCACCGAATAGACCGGATAGAGTCGCTGCTCGGGCGAAGTCTCGACGAGCACGAACAGGCATTTCGGTTAGAGCTCGCAATACAAGGACTGCGAGTCATTCGATTGCGAGGAGCCTCAGCTAGAGGCAACTCCAGACATCTGCGTCGACCCAACTAGTCCCCGTCTTTCCCTTTAGATGCGTGAGCGTTCAACAAGCTGGCGAGGGAAACGGTCAGTGCGTCGGCTGCCGGAAGGTAGAGGCTCTCGTCGATCCCGTGGGCGTTCGACCCGGGCCCGAGAACGCCCGTAGCTACGATCTCGGATTCAGGGAACCGGCGAGCAATGAGGGACATGAACGGAATCGTGCCACCCTCGCTGGTCCATCCCGGTTCGTGGCCGAAGCCAGCCAGCGAAGCCTGACGAAGACCCCGAACTAGCCACGGCGATGGGTCCGGCGAACACCAGCCGGATGCCGGCGAATGGGTAGATACTGACACGCGGGCACCTGAAGGGGCATCTTCAGTCAGGACCTCGACGATGGCGTCCGCCGCCCTGTCGGCGTCAACCGATGGTGGGATACGCATGGACAAGTTGACCGTCGTAGAAGTGTGCACCACGTTGCCGCCAGTAGCCACAGGAGGGATGCCGTCCACTCCGATCACCGACATGGCGGGGGACCACGCTTGGCGCAAGAGACGGTCCTTGGCATCGACGCCTGCCAAGCGCACACCGGGCAGCGTGGGTAGTGCGGCCGCCACGATATCTCCAAGCTCGCTTGCGAGTGCGCTTAGCCGGCCTATGTGCTCGGCCGGCGGGCAGGCGTTCAGGGGAGCGAGCTTCACCTCGCCAGTGGTCGAATCCTCAAGCCGGTCGAGCAACTGGCGCATCACGCGAGACGACGAGGGCACAATCCCTGACGCACTGCCCGAGTGTACGGCATTCTCCAGGACGGCAACTTCGACCGTCAGAACCACGTTACCTCGCAAGGACTGCGTCAGCCACAGCCGGTCATAAGTCGGAGCGCTGGAGTCGAGACACACGACAAGATCGACATCGCCGGTGCGACCTGCTAAAGCTTCGAGATACGAGTCTAGATCGGGGCTAGCGCTCTCCTCGCTTCCTTCGATTAATATCAAGCAACGGCTATGCCCCCCGCCGGAGCTCTCGGCGGCCTCGATGGCCAGGAGTGCGGCGAAGAGAGCGTATCCGTCATCGACGGATCCCCTCCCGTACAAGCGGTCTCCCTGCAGCACGGGATGGAAAGGTCCGAGTCCCGGGCTCCAGTCGCCGAGCGGTGGTTGCTTGTCGAAGTGCCCGTACAAGACGACAGTTCCCTTCGCCTGTCGAGTGCTACTGGGGATCTCGCAAAGAAGTAGCGGGGTGCGTCCAGGGTGTCGGATGATCTCTATCTGCAAGCCCCTAATGGATCTCCGAGCCGCCCACTCGGCTAACAACTCGACGGCGTCCACAATATGCCCGGCGGATTCCCAACTGGCATCGAAAGCGGGCGACAGACACGGAATTGATAAGAATGGGACCAGCGGAGCCAAGGCTTGCGAGGTGAAGGCTCCGCTAGAACGGACTGTAGGCGGCACCTCCTGAGTGTAGGAGCCTCAACGAGGCTCTCCGAGGCTGCCACGTAGCAGAGTGTGTAGTCTTCGGGCGATTTTAGCCTCAACTAGGCAGCTGCAATCTACGAACGTGGCTATTACCCTCTCCTCTACAAGTCATGTTATGGATGTGGGGGACAACTACCAACAAGGAATAGGCGTGCAAACGATCCACCCGGCCCCGAGGCCACGGACATTTTAACCAAATTGTAATACAAGCGAGAGAGGATTCACGGTAGTGGTCAAGAAGAGAATCGCTGCGACGGCACCAGTTTTCGTAGCACTGTCGATGGTGGTAGCCGCGTGCGGAAGCAACACTTCGAAGGCGGCGCAAGGCGCCAGCGCGTCGAGCGGTACTGCAAGTGCGAGCCAGTGCAACCTATCGGCATTGACCACCGCTGCGCATCCGGTGAACATCACGTTTTGGGAGTCTGCCAACGGGAGCGCGACAGACCCCACCAGTGAAGAACACCTGATGCTGAAGCTGGTCAAGCAGTTCAACTCGTCGCAGAGCGAAGTGCATGTCACCGACGTGAACCAGCAAAGCTACTTTGACGGAACGTGGACACCTTACCTGAACTCCCTGCAGAACCATACGGAGCCGAACATCCTGTTCTTCGATGACTATTACGTACAAGACGCAGTCGACTCGAAGTCTTTCATACCGGTAGCAAGCTGCATAGCCGCGGATAAGTACTCCACGTCGGACTTCCTACCCAAGAGTATTCTCCAACAAAGCGTGAACGGAACTCTTTGGGGTATGCCGTACACCGGAGCAGGTTACATAATGTATTACAACCAAAAGGCGCTGACAAAAGCCGGAATCAGCGCACCGCCGACCACTTTCGCCCAGGTCGTCGCCGACGCAGCCAAGTTCAAAGCCGCTGGTTACTCAGATGGTATATCTGTCTACAACCAGCCGGCCCTTCTGCAGCTGTTCGACGGTATCGCCGGGCAGTACTACGTCAACAACCAAAACGGGCGCGCGGGCAAGCCGGCGACAGCCGCCGCCTTGGACAATGCGGCGAGCCTTGCGTATGTCCAGGACGTGCATCAGATGGTAGCTGACGGAACGGCTAAGGGCTTTTCCGCTACGGGTCCGGGGACTTCGGGCTTCGACAACATACTGGCTGTGGGGAACGGTCAGTCTGGTCTCACCTTTGCACCCAGCGGGACCCTGTCATTAGTAGAAGCTGTTGCCTCGTCTTACCCCAAGGCGACTATAGAAGTTGCCCCCCTCCCATCGGTGGGAGGAGTTAACCTGGGACTGCCGTCGGAAGGCCAGTCTCTTTATCTGCCAAAGTCCTCCACCCCGGCGCAACTTGCGGCCTCGTGGGAGTTCCTGAAGTATCTCGTCAGCGCAACCCAAATGGCGACGTTCGACGCCGGCACAGGATTCGTGCCGATGCGTACATCGGCATCTCAAGAACCTGTCATCCAATCTCTGTGGGCTAAGAACCCGGCTTACAAGGTGTCGTGGGACGAAATGAGCGCTGGCCCGGCAAACAACGCGACCGCTGGTCCCCTCGAAGGGCCCGTAACGCAAATCGACAACGACGTGGCCAACATGCTTGCACAGCTTGACACTGATCCCACGGCTGTTCCGTCGACGTTGCTGAGCCAACTGTCATCGCAGGTGACCGCAGCTATAGCATCCTATGGCTCCTCAAGTTGACCGTGACCCTTTTATTCGAGGTTCGTCGGGCCAGCTACGGATTCGACCGGCGGTGCTAGTGACTACAAGCTCTTATGGCACGAGGTTTGACGTCGACGCGATCCGCTCGAAGTTTCCCGCTCTACGCGCGCATGTAGACGTGCCGGTGTACTTTGACGGGCCGGCTGGAACCCAAGTCCCTGACCATGTGATCTCACGGATGTTGCAGGCTCTGACTGACTACCGCGCAAACGTGAACGGAAGGTTTCCGACCTCTGCCAAGGCGACGATGGTCATCGACGAGGCCCGGTCAGCAGTTGCGGACCTTTTCAACGCGGCGTTGCCCGGACAGATCATCTTCGGTCCGAACATGACGTCCCTGACGTTCGGTATGTCACGAGCCCTAGCAGGAAGGTTCGGGCCTAGCGACGAGCTGGTGATCACCGGCATGCAGCACGACGGGAACGTATCGCCATGGTTGCACATGGCGGAGGAGCGCGGGATGCCAGTGCACAGGGTGGACTTCGACCCAGCCACCTATGAGCTCGACCTAGAGCAGCTTGACCGGGTGCTATCTCCTGCGACAGCCCTGGTAGCGATCAACTATGCCAGCAATGTGCTGGGAACGATCACCGACGCCGGCGAGATATGCCGGCGTGCTGCAGCGTTCGGAGCTATCACCTACGTGGACGCCGTGCAGTACGCGCCGCACGCGCCCATCGACGTGCGCAGCCTCGGCTGCGACCTGCTTGTCGCGTCACCATACAAGTTCTACGGCCCGCACCTTGGTGTCCTATATGGCCGTAGAGAGCTTCTCGAAGAGTTGCAACCTCCCCGCCTTCGCGTGGCTCCGAGCAACGTGCCGGACCGGTTCGAGACTGGCGTCAAATCCCTTGAAGGTATCTCCGGCACGTTAGGGGCGATCGAATACTTGGAATGGGTTGGCGGCACTTTCGGCACCCCCACTCCTGACCCAGACGGAACGCTCAGGCCCCGGACAAGAACTCTTCACTCGGCTTTTGCGGCGATGACCCAGTACGAGACGCCTCTGACCGCTGCACTTATCCAGGGCTTGCAGTCGCTAAAAGGTGTCAAAGTCCACGGTATTACTGACGTGTCCGACTTCGAGCGTCGCGTGCCGACCGTGTCTATCTCCGTATCGGGGATCGACAACGCTGCCCTTGCCAGCTACCTGGGCGAGCAGGGCATATACGTGTGGGAGGGACACGTATACGCACCCGACGTCATCGAACGGCTCGGCTTGGAGGGCAGCGGAGGAATCGTAAGGTTCGGCCTCACCCATTACAACACCATGCAGGAAGTCGACAGAGCCGTCGCCGCGGTGGAGTCTCACCTGAACAAGTCCTCTATCTGAGGGCTGACGCCACGTCGGAGACAAGGGTTGAGACGAGCTGTGCCCGGGTTGCCAGCGAGGCTGCCGACACCCACTCGTGAGGCGTGTGGGGGCCCTCTCCTATGCCGCCGAGCCCGTCGAGGGTGGGGATTCCGAGCGCAGCAGTGAAATTGCCGTCGGACCCACCGCCTACCGCTCGACCGGCGAGCTCCCCATGTCCGAGCCGTAACGCGACGAGCCTGGCCCGATCGGCTAGGGCAGTCGACGCTGAAGCCTCGAAAGGCGGTCTGTGGGAGCCAAGTTCGACAGAGCTAGACACTCCAGTCACGGCGGTGCTGGCTGTCTCAAGCCCCAGGCGAACTCGTCGAAGCTCGCCAGGCGACCACGCTCGCACGTCGAAGGTCACCGACGCTGAATCAGGCACTGTATTCACGGTGCTCCCAGCCGAAGCGAGGGTGGGTGTGACGGTGGTTTCGGCTTTCGAGTCGGCAAGGTCAGCGCCGGCCAGGGCTATGTGGGCCATTCCCAGCAGAGCGTTCGCTCCACGACCGGGATCGAGGCCTGCGTGTGACGCTCTCCCTGTCAGCTTTACAGTAAGGCGGGCGACGCCCTTGCGGGCGACCTTGAGGTCGCCGTCCGCGGAAGGTTCCAGCACCAGCACCGCCCGCCGGGCGGCAGCCGCCCGCTCGACAGCGTCGCGGCTCGCCGTCGAACCGACCTCCTCGTCGGCGGTAATCAGAAAGGATGCACCCCCGCTGGCGGCGGCCAGCGCGTGCAGACCTATTACCAGACCTGCCTTCATGTCGAGCGCGCCCGGCCCGTAGAGGCGGTCCCCGTCCAACCTCCACGGGTTGATCTCAAGCGACCCCGGCGGGTGTACCGTGTCGAGGTGGCCAAGAAGCAGAACGGGAGCCCTGGGGTCACCAATGTGCAATACCGGGAGGTCGCCCAGGTGGTGTCTGGCGTGGGGCAGGCCGAGCGACGAAGCGATGCTCTCGACGACGTCCGCGCAACTCTCAAGGAGATCGGGTACCTTCGAGGGCGATTCGGCGCGCACCAGGGACTCCAAGTGCTCCACCATCATGTCCCGTTCCGCTTGGGGTTTGCCCCGGGTCACCGGTTCACCTCTAGGTCATGCCTAATAGCCCGCAGATCCGCCAAGGCGCTCTGATCTACGCTAACTCCGAGGCCTGGTCCTCTGGGAACGGCAAGCTGAGAGCCTGTCATCACGAACGGTTCGGTGAGGTCGCGGTGGAAGTAACGATCGCTGGCCGAAAGGTCGGCGGGGTATACGAAGCCCGGAAGTGACGCGAGAGCGACGTTAGCGGCTCGTCCGACGCCACTCTCGAGCATTCCGCCGCACCAGACTGGTACGCCCCTTTCGACGCACAGGTTGTGCAGAGCCCGGCAGGCTAGGACACCGCCGAGTCTCCCTACTTTCAAGTTCATCACCGTGCACGCCTGAGCGGCAAGAGCTTGTTCAGCGGAACGTAACGAGACGACGGATTCGTCAAGGCATATCGGCGTGCGAAGTCGCCGCGTGAGGATAGCGTGGCCGCCCAGGTCGTCGGCGGCGAAGGGCTGCTCGATCATGAGCAGCCCAAACTCGTCGAGCAGGCTGACATGGTAGAGATCGTCGAGCGTGTAGGCCGCGTTGGCATCGACTTGAAGTGCCAGGTCCGGGAATGCGGCTCGTACGGCAGCTACCGGCTCCACATCGAAGCCCGGTTCGATCTTCAGCTTTACCCTGCGGTAGCCGTCGTCCACGTAGCTTGAGACCAGATCGACCAGGGCTCCGACGGATTGTGTGATCCCCACTGACACGCCGACGTCCACGTTGTCCCTGGTGCCGCCGAGATAATCGGCCAGGCTTACGCCACCAGCGCTGAGCTCAGCGTCGAGAATTGCCATCTCCAGGCCAGCTTTTGCGGCCGGGTATCCTTTGATCCGCGCCAGCGACGACTGAACCGACTCTGCGGTCAGTTCTGGAGCGGACAGAAGTGCCGGAACGGCGAAGCGTTCGATCACCAACATCGACGCGTCTACGAACTCTTCGTTGTAGTAAGGCTCAGGGTGAGCGGCGGCTTCGCCCCATCCTTCGGCTGCGTCAGTCTCGACGTGAACGAGGAGGATGTCTTTAACGGTCTGAGTGCCGAATGAGGTCCTGAACGGCCTGACGAGCGGCAGGTGGACACGTACCAGTTCAACCCGTTCAAGCATCATCTGGTCTGTTCACCTATCAAGTAGCCATCCGAAGAGAAGCCTGTGATAGCCAAACCCGAGTCGACCGCTTCTGCGAGGGCAGAGCCGACTGCTGTCCTCCACGCGTCGGCGAGGCCGCGGTCCGCTCTGCGCAGCCGCGCATAGTCTTCGGGGATGGGGATGACCGAGCCGGGTGCCAGCAGGTTTGGCGAACGGTGGGGGAGAGGTTCCGGGTCGATCAGGAAAGGTCCGGTCACCTCGTCACTGTCGTGAGTCGCCAGCGGCCTCGTCAGATCCCAGGTCACTTCGAGCCGGTCGGTGCGTTCTCCGCTGTTGAAGTTGTCCTCCCTCGGCCCGTAGCAGTCGGGCAGGAACGCTCGTACCTGGGCTCCCAGCAGCTGCAAGTTGAACGCCGCGTTGGGTCGAAGAAGCGGATCGAAGGTCCATCTCATCTCCCTAACACCGTGTTGCAAACAGGCGAGCCGCTGGGCGAGCTTCAACGCCGATCCGACGCCCGACCCCCGGGCTGCTTCCACAACCCCGACCTGGTGGGAGTGGAAGTGAATCCCTCCCTCCCAACCGAGGAACCCCAACGCGAACCCGACAGCCAGCCCGTCCCGTTCTGCGACCAGTAAAGGGGCTCCGGCGAGGACCATCCCCCGAAGAACGTTGCGGGGAACCACAACCGCCGGACCCCAGATCGCCTCCATCAGATGACGGACCTCGTCTATCTCAGCCGGAGTGACCAGAGCGCGGATGGACACCCCGGCCCGCCCGGCCGAACCAACAAGATCGCAGAGCGCACCTTGTTCGGGATCCCCGAAGCGTCCCGCGGCTAGGTGCGTCATAGAGCCTTCGTGTAGCGAAGAATCTCGTTGCCTTCGACCAGTATCTTGATGACCGTTCCTCCTGCGAGCTCTTCCACCAGCATTGTAGAGCCGGTCTCGCTGTCGAGGAAGCGGTCCTCGCCGACGGGGATCAAGAAGGCCTTCCCGTAGGCTGTCGGACGGAACAGTCGCCGCCCGTCCCAGCCAACCTCGGCGGTCATGGAAAACGGCCCGTCGTAGTGACCTGCAAGCCGGGCCAGCTGGTTCGGGTTGAGTTCGCGCACGGCGATCGGTTTGCGATCGAAGATAGACCACTCGTGGACTTCGTCGATCGCCCTCAGCACCTCGCCGATCAGGGTGTTGCCACCATTCCCGTTGGTCGCTATAACCACGCCGGAGTCTTTGCTCAGAAGTCCTTCGATCTGGCTGCAGAACCCGCGGTTGGTCCCGTTGTGGCGGAAGCGGCGTGCGGGTCCTATACCGATTATCTCAGGGCCGAGGCCGTGCGGGCTGTTGGGGACGGGCGTCAACATCTCGGCGGTCGCGCCCGTGGACAGCACCGCCGGCGAGGAAGTTCCATCCCGCATCGCGAAAATCCCCTTGATGAGAAGTACCAGGTCGTCGACGGAAGCCCATAGGCCTCCCGCTGCCAGGGTGGGAAGTATGTTCGCTCCGCCGGGCAACTCCTCCCCTGTGTCTATGTGGCCGTGGGCGGCATTCGTATAGCGCTGACGGTCGATTGGATGCTGAAAGTGGCTTGTGGTCATGCCGAGCGGCTCAAGGACCAGCTCCTTCATGGCCGCGCTGTAGGGAAGTCCGGTCACGTCCTCCACGAGCACTTGGAGTATCGTCGTGCCGCCACCTGAGTAGTGGTACTCGGCGCCGGGGCGAGTCACGACCCGGACAGCCTCGCTTGCCGATACGGGGGCCCCGTCGAGGATCTCAACGACCGTCGGGATGACCGAGCCCGGCCGGTAGCCTTCGAAGCCGGACGTAGAGGTGCCGGCCGTGTGGGACAGAAGCCGGCGTGGTGTTACAGGTTCGTCCGACCAACGGTCGTCACGCGGAAGCTGCCAGCTCCTCAGTTGAAGGTTGACGTCGGCGTCGAGGTCGATGAGTCCATGCTCGGCAAGGTTGAGCACTCCTAGGGCGTTGACGACTTTGGATATCGACGCCACTTGGAAGAGGGTGGCGGTGGTAACGGGTGGGCCCCCAAGGACTGTCGTGCCGTATCCAGCCGCCCAGACGACGCTGCCGTCCTCAATCACTGCCAACGCGCAGCCGGGCACCCCGTAGCGCGACATGCGATCCCGCAGTTCGTGGTGAAGGTCGGGCCATCCCGCTAGTGGAACTGCCTCAAGAAGTCCGTGTTCGACCCGGCTCTGCAGGTCAGTTCGCATTTTCTGCTCCTAGAGGATCTCGCCGTGCGCTGAGAGAGGGCGCAGCCGACAGCAACGCTGAATCGACAGCGTCGATAGCTCTGCTGAAGAGCTGATCGGGACGGACAGCGGCCTGGTCAATCGTGCCTGTGACCGTCAGGCCGCTGTGCGGGTCCACGTGGAAGATGACGCCCCAGTGGCCGCGATGGCCTCGAAACACCCGGCCACCGTATGTGCGGGCTTCCAACCCGAAGCTGTAGCCGACGAACCCCGGGCTGTGGCGCGAAGGGTCGAGGGTGCGAAACTCGTAGTGTTGCATTTCTTGGAGCTGCGAAGGGCCGACTAGGGTTCCCTCGAACAGGGCCCGTCCGAAGCGAGCTAGATCCGCCGCAGTCGACACCAAGCCACCGCCGGCCCAGTCGGCCGACCCGTGGACGGGCATCACGTCGATAGGACCCTGGAATGCGTGGAGCAGTGTCGCCCCACGGTGGCTCTCGTAGCCTTCGAGATAGGTGTTGTGCATTCCTGCGGGATCTAGGATTCGAGACCTGTAGCTGTCGTGGAGAGCCCGTCCGTCGAGCTGCTCTATCACCAAGCCGAGCAGCACGTAACCCGTGTCACTGTACGCGTAGCCGTAGCCACCGTCGGGAGCGAAGTACGGTGAACCCCACTTTC
>JAJZNG010000216.1:25506-34242 GCA_021847945.1 Actinomycetes bacterium
TTCGGGCGCCCTGCAGGAGCTCCTGCGGGCGCCAGGGTCTACCAGGATCGGACATCAATGCGTCAGTGAAGCCTGAGGATGTGGCGTAGTCGAAAAGTCCGCTGGAGTGGTTGAGAAGCTGGCGCAGGGTGATCGACGTCCCGTAGGAAGTGCCCTCGAAAAGGTGCAGGCCGGCCAGGATCGCGGCGCTTTCCCCGTCCAAGTAAGCGATGGCCGGGTCGTCGGCGGCGCAGCGGCCCTCAGCGAAAAGCTGCAGCATCAGCGCTGCGGTGAAGGTCTTGGTGACGCTGGCGATTCGGAATGCGTCGCCGATGACCGCAGGCGTGCTGTCCTCACGGGATACGACACCAGCAGCAGTTTCGTGGGCGATCCCGGCGTCGGGTAGCTCGACCCGCAGAACGGTGTTGACCACCAAGTCGCTCAGCTGCGCGGCTGCTACCTCGTCGAGTGATGTGGCAAGGTCAGGAATCAGCTGCTCCTTTCAGGTAGCTTTCGAGAAGGGCCATTTGCCCTTGGCGGTTCGATGCGCTGCCCAGAGCAGCCATTAGAGCGAGGCGGGCTTTCATGGCAGAACGCCCCGCAGATCCGACAACCCCGAGGAAGTCCAGTCCTTCGTCGTTGAACCCCGTGGCGTACGGCCTTCCCGCTAGTACCACCGGGAGGCCCTCGTGGGCTAGTCGGTGGACGACTTCCCACAGTCCGCTGGGAAGGTTGAGGGCGCCGAAGACCTCGATTACAAGGCCTCTGGAGCTGGCGGCGAACTGTGCGACAAGTTCCGGTTCCAGTTCCGGATAGGCGGCGAGCAGCCGAACTCCCCCTTTGAGGCACGACGGGGTCTGCCAACAGCGCCTTAGCGGTTCGCCGAAGTCGGCTACAGGTTCGCCGACGCGACCGAGGCGGGGCCCCGGGACCGACACGAAGGCGTCCAATCGGGTGGCGTCGACCTTGGCGAGCTCGGCGGCACGGTGGATCGCTCCGTTTAGAACGGCTACGACACCGTGACGTGCGATGTCCGGCTCGCCGGCAAGTGCGATGGCGGCTGCAAGGTTGGCCTTGCCGTCCGAGTCCTGTGCGGAGTGCGGGCGCATCGCACCGGTGAAAACTACCGGTGCCCGCAGATCGGGTCCTAGAAACAGATCGGCCAGGTAAGCGGCCTGATCCATCGTGTCGGTACCGTGGGTGACCACAACGCCGTCTGCTCCGGCCCCCAGAGCATCCTCGACGGCCCGGACTATCTCCAGCATCTTCGGGGGCGTAAGGCTGGCGGAGTCCCCGGTCGCTGCGTCTTGCACCGAAACCGGTGCCCGAAGTTCTCCCAGTTCAGCGACTAGGTCCCCGCCACTCAGCTCGGCCCACTTGGTGCCGTCGAAGTGGGAGCTGATCGTCCCACCTGTTGCGACAACGTGAATTCTGCCTGTTCTCATCGGTGGCGGCGCCCTCCCCGGGCCGATCGGACAAAACGTGTCAGGAGGTCTGGATCCAAGTCGGCCAGGTCCACGTCGATCGGGTAGATGGGCCTACGCAGCTTCACCGGGCTCAGCTGGCTCAAATCGACA
This sequence comes from Actinomycetes bacterium, assembly GCA_021847945.1. Classification (GTDB taxonomy): domain Bacteria; phylum Actinomycetota; class Acidimicrobiia; order Acidimicrobiales; family Palsa-688; genus JAJZAM01. Next base: position 27,063 of record JAJZNG010000216.1, read on the forward strand.
GGTGCGAGGCCCGGCGCATCAACCTCGACTATCTGCGACTCGTCGAACATGTGGGCGAAGCCAGCTCGGAAGTGGCCTCGTGACTTCACCACCAAGACGCGAACGGCTTGGGGGTCAAGGCCCACATGGGTGAGAAGACCTGGGTCGCTCACCTGGAGGGGATGGCTGGACACGCCGACAGTCACACCCCCCAAGTCCAGAGTGCAGGTGGGCCCGGGTCGCAGTGTTGCCCCGGCGTACACGCCCGTGGTCGGCCGGTAAAGGCCGTCGCGTAGGGCGGTGACGGTGGCTTGAGCGGCGAGAGTCGCTGCCAGAGGATCCGTGGAGCCCCGGTTGAACACGGCGGTGATCTTGGCTCCCAGCCCAGACCCGAACGCGTCCTGCACGAGCCGGGGATCGCACTGCAAAGCCAGCTGGACGTCACTAGCCCCGGCGCCTAGCAGGGCGCCAAGAAGCGCAGTGGAAGTGCCCGGCGCGCCGCCCCCTGGGTTGTCGGCTACGTCGGCCAGCAAGAGCGGTCCCTTGTCGTGGCAGGCGCGCTTCACGGCGTCTGACAAGGGTGTTGCCGAAGAACGGTATTCTCGGCGCAGCTGCCAGGCCCAGTCGGCGACCTCCGTCGCGGCCGAGGCCGAGTCGGGGAATCTTCCTTCGCCGCTGGTTGCCGCGGTAACAGTGACTGACAGCCCGGCGTCGGGACTGTCGCCAAGGGAGAATCCCCCGAAGACCGAGATGTTGAGAACCGGACCTTTGACCAAGGTCTGCGACCGGTCGATAACCCTACCGAGGGGTTCGGCTCCGGTGGTCAGCTGGCCCAGCTGGGAGAGAAGAAGCGGCAGGGAGCACCAGGCGACCTCGAGCTCGACGTTCTGCGTCGTTTGCAAAGCGAGCGCGGCTGCCTCACGTGACCGTTCGGCCACGTCCACGTGAGGATTGGTCCGGTAGCCGACGATGGCGTCCACGGACCTCACCATGGCCTCGGAGACGTTAGCGTGCAGGTCCAGTACGGTCGTTAGCGATGGGTCAGGCCCGACTGTACGTCTGAGCAGCTCCAAGTAGACCCCGTCGGCGTCAGCGGCCTTCGTGGTGCACCCCGCTCCGTGGCCGAGCACGAGGAGAGCATCCAACGTTCCCGCCTCGAGCAGAGCGCCTTCGGTCTCGGAGAGGTAGGCGACAAAATCCCGGTGCCGTAGCGGCCCTCCAGGTGGAAGCTCGATCAGGGGAAGCTCGACTACCTGTGCGCCCGACTCGGCCAGTACGTCCACAGCGGGGCCCGCCACCCAGTTGGCGCCGAGACCCCCGGCTTGCCTGTCTATCCTGACTCCGTCCTGCAGGCTGATCGGCGCAGCGAGAGCGTTGGTCTCGTGCGCGTAGCCGAGGACACCGATTCGTGGTCTCATGGAGACTCCAGAAGCCGGTCGATTATACGGCCAACCGACGCGTCTAGGCCGTCGAATGAGCGGACGCGTGCTAGCTGCTCCCGCATCATCTTCTGACGGGTCGCGTCGAAGCGGTGCATTTGGAGGAAGTCGGGAACCAGCCGTGGAACGAGCCCGGGGTTAACCTTGATCAGAAACTCCAGTTCGTCTACGAAGACCTCGTAACCGGACCCCGAGATATCGTGGAACGCGACACGGTTCTCCGTGCAGAACGGAAACCACACGGCCATGACCCTCGTCCGGTCCGCACGGTCATAGCGCGGCTGGGACAGCAGTCTGCGCAACCGGGCGATGGTCTCCGGCCTGGCAGCGCCCGTCTGGGCGCGGGTACAGCGATCGAGCAAGCGTGGGGCGCCATCCCAGCGCCGCTCCGACAGCGAGATGAGCTCCTCGGATCCAGGGTGTCCGCTGCCAAGGGCACGGGCGAGCGCTCTTAGCGCTCGGGTGGGGTCGGCGTTCACGACTGCGTTGGTCGCTAATTCCCAGTCGTCGACGCTTCCTCTGGCGAGGAGCAGTGCCGTAGCTGAATCGGCGAGACTTCTGATGGCACGGTCTTGAGCGTCGGTACTGGCGGGGTCGTCTCCCCCTTTTCGTACCACGGCGGCTAGGACTGGCCCCAGGGAGTGGCCGAGAAGCCCCGCGAATGCTGTTACACCCCGGTGGATGCCGTCAACGTCTACAGTAACGCTGCGCTCACCGAACTCAACCTCTGACGGTATCTGCAGAAGGCGCGCTAGGACAGCCGGGTCGTCATTTCTCGCAATGATCTCACCGAGGGCACCGGCCAGCACGGCAGTGGCCTGTCGTGCTAGGGATTCATTGCCAGAGCGGAACGCGTCTACCGCTGTCAGCTTCAGCTCGTGTGCCGCTGACCAGCGCGCGTAGACGTCGGTCTCGTAGACGACAAGTACACCCAATTCTTCGAGAGTGTGATCCATGTGAAAGTCGATTGGGGCGGAGAAGTCCCTCAGCGCCGAGACGATCACATCGGGTCGCGTTGCAACTTCGAGAACCACGGACCGATCGCGGAGAAGCACGTGGTGACTGGTGGAGCGGACCCCGTTGAGATCTACTTCGCACGGCGTGCCGTCTGGATTCATGAACCCCACCTCAAGTGGGATCAGGACGGGGTCTTGTTCGAGCAGCTCGTCGGTGCGTTCGGCCGCCACTTCGATGCCACCGTCGAGGCGTTGCACAGACATCGTTACGGCCGGCCGGCCGATCAGCCTGAACCACTTCGATATCCCAGCGATCTCCGGGGATCTCTCCGGGGCGGCCGCCTGAAGCGCGTCCACGAAGTCGTCCACGGAGGCTGCTTTCAGGTCAAAACGACGATAGAATTCCGACGTCGCCTGACCCCATGCTCCAGTTCCAGCGATCCGCCTTAGCATCCGAAAAGCTTCCGCAGCTTTTAGGTAAGAGGTGCGGTTATAGGCCTTGCGAGCGTCGGAAAGTTTGGAGGGCACCGCTGGGACGGCTAGGACCGCCTCCTCGGGGAACTGGACCCGGCGCAAGAAGGCGACCTCGTCGACGCGCGCGGCTGGGCCTTCGAGGTGTGCGCGGAAGTCGCCTTGCGCTAGCACCGTGAGACCTTCCTTGAGGGCCAGTTGCTCCCAGGAGGTAACAGTCACGCGGTTGCCGCGGGTGTGGTGTAGGTATTCGTGGGACACGTTGGCCAGGATTGGAACGACATCGTCGTCCGTCCATCCTTTGGAATCGAGGATCAAAAGGGACGGCTCGAAGAACATCAGACCGTGGTGCTCGGTAGCCTCCGGGTGCCGGGCAACGGCCGCCATTAGCAGCCTGTCCAGGTCGTAGGGGGTTCCTCCGATGTCCAGATCGAACTTCATCGTCTGCTCCAGCGTTTCGAGAGCGAAACCAGCTCCGTCGATGCTTTCCGGAGCAGCTATCACAGCGAGCTCTACTAGTTTGTCGGAGGCCGCCTCGACGGTTACCGCCTGGGTCGCAAACTTCCCAGCCAGGACCGATACCAGGTAGCTCGGCTTGGGGATAGGATCGTCAAAAGTGCGGGAGACTCGGCCGTCCGGCAGCGATGCCTGTGAAACAAGCTGTCCGTTCGCGAAGGTATCGGGATACTCGGCGGGGTCGGCTACCAAAGTGACGGTGTACGTGGAGCGCACCGACGGGTTGTCCATGCAAAAAGTGACGTGGCGCAGGCCAGTAGGTTCGAGGACCGAGCTCAGCGTTCCGGGGGTTCTGGCGATCCCCAGGTTGTGAGGGTCCCCTGGCAGGACCACCGAGGTGGTTTCCACCATTGCTGTTCGCCGGTCCCCAAGATCGATCTTGAGGCCGTGCGGGTTCACGCTGTAGTCCCCGCTGCGCAGACGCTCGCCGTCCACGCAAACCTCGCGCAGCGTCAGGTCTTCGCCGTCAAGGTTGAGCTCTCCGCCTGCGTGACCGGAGGTCTGTCTGCTCAGCGAGAGGGCGCACCTCACGATCACCGCTGTCGGATCGAGGTCCATGCGGATGTCGGCGTGGTCGGTCGTCCATCCCGATCCAGGCGGAGGCGTCCCCTCAGCCTGCATGAGACAGATCGAAGCTAGGCAGAGCGGCCATACCGGCGGATACCTGCTCTAACACTTCGTCGACGTCGGTCTCGGTCATAGCCGTCGAGAGGATCATCAAGCCGAAGGGAATGATCTGAACGCCGTGGTTCAGCAGGAACCGGTGCAATCCCAGGATTCTTTGAAGCTGGTCCTTTCCGCGGGGAAGGGTGCGAAAATCGGCGAACGGCTTGCCGTCGAACAACAGCCCGACGAGCGATCCACGCCCTTTCACCTGGCCTGGTAGGTCATGATCCTTGAGGCAGCGGCGTAGCCCGTCGCGCATCCGGTCGCCGAGGCGGTCCAGGCGTTCGTATGCCGCTGGCGTCATCTGCCTCATGCAAGCGAGGCCAGCCGCCATGGTAAGGGGATTGGCGTTGTACGTTCCGCCGTGCTCGACCCGCAGTGGCTTCTTCGTCTGGTCGAAGACTTCCATGATCTCGGCCTTGCCTCCGGTCGCTCCTACGGGTAGGCCGCCCCCGATAATCTTGCCGAGTGCTGTCAGGTCGGGAGTGATGCCCGTCAGGCCTTGGGCGCCGTGGTAACCGACCCTGAAGGAGAACACTTCGTCGAAGATCAGCACGATCCCCTTCTTCTCCGTCAGGGCGCGAACTGTTTGCAGGTATTCTGCGCTCGCCTCTACGAAGCCGATACGAGAGACGATCGGGTCGATCACCACTGCGGCGAGCTCGTCAGCATGCGCTTCGAGTAGCCGCGCTGTCGCCTCGACATTGTTGAATGGGAGCACCAGCGTGTCCTGCCGGACTTTGACGGGTATACCCGCAGTCGCTGGTACCGAAGCCGGCGCGTCAGCCGGCCCCCACTGGGAGCGAGACGGGGCGACACTGATCTCCAAGGCATCGGCACTCCCGTGGAACGCGCCTTCGACCTTGGCGACCATGTCGCGTCCTGTGAAGGCTCTCGCTGCCCGCAGGGCCATCATCATGCCTTCGGTTCCCGAGTTCGAGAAGCGGATCTGTTCTACCCCGGGCAGGCGCTCGCAGAGGAGCTCGGCCAGTTCTATCTCCAACTCGGTTGGCATCCCAGCAGCCAACAGATGTCGCGACTGCTCAGAGATGGCAGCCTGGATAGCCGGGTTGCCGTGGCCGTGTATCAGCGACGACCAGTTGTTTATGCAGTCGATGCGGACGTTACCGTCGGCATCGGTGACCCGGCATCCTTCTCCATGGACAGCGTAAATGGGGTACGGGCTGAGGAAGACGCCCGTACGACTGTTCCCACCGGGCATGACTTTCCGGGCTCGGGCAAATAGCTCGGCGGAGCTAGAATCTGGGTCGGGGTAGGTCATTGGCTTCTCCCATCGTTACTTGGCTCGCTACTCGGCGGTGGACCCTGACGCGGCCCGGCCAGCCATGCGCGCAGGAGTTTCTTGTCGATCTTCCCGAGCGTGACCCGCGGGAGCTCAGCCACGAGTATTACCTCGCGGGGCACCTTGAAGGGCGCGAGGGCATTCCGGCATGCTTCATTGACAGCTTCGGCCAAACCGTCGGAGCTCCCGTTTGGCAGCACGAAGGCCACGGGAACCTCGTCGAGCATCCTGTCGGGAGCGGCGACCACCGCGCACTCGCGGACCCCACGAACCGCGTTGATCACTCGCTCCACTTCTGGTGCCGAAACGTTCTCGGCGCCGACGCGCAGAACGTCTTTTCCTCGGCCGTCGAAGCGGATGTCGCCGTCGTCGAAAGGCGTCACGAGATCCCCCGTAGAGAACCACCCCTCAGCGTCGAAAGCGTCTTCTGTCGCTTCGACATTGTTCAGATATCCGGCAAACAGCGAGACGCCCGGCACGGCTCGTATCTTTAGCCATCCGCTTTGCCCGAACTCTACGGGCACGTCGTCGTCGTCGACTACCTTGACTTCGTAGCCTGGGACCGGAGAACCCATTGCCATCGGGTGGTTTGGCAAGTTCAGGTCAGACGCGAGGACAAGCGTGACGGTCTCTGTCATCCCGAACCAGCCGGTGGTTCGTATATCGAACTCTCTCCTTATGAGAGGAACGTCGGTGGCTCCGAGGCCCCAGAAGCGCAACCGGTGGGGGCCAGGTCTCGGCTGCTCTAGGAGAGCGTAGAGCATGAAAGGTATCGACGAAGTCCAAGTGCAGCCGTTGCGGACAACGGCATCCCAATAGCGCGAAGCCGAGAACCTCGGCTGCACGACGAGGGTGCCGCCGGACCACAACGTGGAGAGCATCGAATAGCTGAGAGCGTTAGTGTGGAAGAGCGGAAGAAAGGCAAGTGTCACGTCATCTGGTCCGAGGCCGAGCACAGTAGAGCCCGTCTTCCCAGCCCACAGCGCATTAGCGTGAGTCCAGACGACTCCCTTGGGGCGTGCAGTGGTCCCGGATGTGTACTGCACGCTACTGTAGGACAGCGCGTCGGATCCGTGGGCGTCCACAGTCCCATGGCTACGGAGATCCTCGAAATGAAGATTCTCGCTAGCAGCGGCATGGGAGGGTGGTTCCCCGAGGTCGGTCGCGGTCACGATGACGAACCTGAGCGGGGCCTCCAGGTGTGAAATGGCCTCGCTCACCCCGTGGAGCAGAGCCGGCTGGGTGATGGCCGCGACTGCCTGGGAGTCTTGCAGGTAGAAGCTCAACTCGCTCGGTGTGGACCGGGTGTTCGTAGTCACTGCGACCGCCCCGAGGTGGGCGCACGCGAACCAGCTCAGCAGGAACTCTGGACAGTTTCCCATGTGGATGACAACGCGGTCTCCTGCTACAACGCCGAGTTGCGCCATGCCGGCAGCGACTCGGGCCACATCCTCGGAGAACTCACGGTACGTCCAAGTCTGAGCGTTGCCACCGAAGGGTTCGAACCTCAGGAAGGTGTGGCTCGACCGCAACTCGGACTGGTTGGCTAAAAGCCATGGAATGTTCTTGCCTGTAAAAGCATGGGTGGGTGTTGCTTTTAGTCGCATGGCCACCCTGTCCGCTCGCCTGGCATGCACATGTCCCCCTGCTAGATCGTCGTGTCGAATCTACGAGCCTGAAATGGCGCTGCCCCTGACCGACTTGCGACATCTTGGCGGCCTTATGAACACAACTTGGTTGGGTCGAACTGACTGCGGGACCCTCATGCCACACTGTGTAACACTCGGGCGGCGACGGCGACCCAAATCAGGCGGTGCCATGAAAACACAGGCCGACTACTATCACGAAGA
>JAJZNG010000070.1 GCA_021847945.1 Actinomycetes bacterium
CGCGGCATAGACCTCGGGCTGCAACGGCTTGCCCTCCTGGGACTCCAAGACAGCCCGGTCGATGACGTCGGAGGCTCCCAGCGAACGCAGGTAAGCCCCGGCGGTGGCGGACTTTCCCGTGCTGGCCACTACTTCGTAACCCCTGGCCGCCAGGAGGTTGACGGCGACGCTGCCAACACCTCCCGTAGCGCCGGTCACTAGGACTGGTCCCGAGCCCGTTGTCAGGCCGGCTTTCTCCAGTGCTATGACCGACAGTGCAGCGGTGAAACCGGCGGTGCCTATCACCATCGCCGAGCGACTGTCGAGACCCGCCGGCATGGGAACCAACCAGTCGACGGGGACCATAGCGCGCGCCGCGAACCCGCCGTGGCGTGAGACTCCCAGCTCGTAACCGTGGGCTATCACCGCGGTTCCCGCCGGTAAAACACCCGCCGGCTCGGCGAGCCTGCCGGCCAAGTCGATGCCCGGCACCAGAGGCGAGATGCGAGCGACTCGACCGTCGGGTGAGGCGGCTAGGGCGTCCTTGAAGTTCACCGACGACCACTCCACGTCGACCAACGCCCCGTCCCCGCCGAGGAAGTCGACGTCTATCTGCTCTACGTGACGCCGGAACCCATCTGGGCCCTTGACTGCCACGAACGCCGGGAAAGTTTCTGTGCTCACGGGGAACACGCTAACGGCCGGGCAGAGCTTCCAGCGACATGACGACCGATCGCGCGGAACTGTCCACCAAAAGGGCTGTCCAGCAAAAGGGCCGCCCACCAAAAGGGCTGCACACGACAGACCCGGCCGTCGCCTAGGACCTGACAGTCCGTCTAGGCCGGGAGGTCGGATAGATTACCCGGGTGACGTCGGTTATCCCATCTGATCTCGCCGTCGGCGGGTTCAGCTCGAACCCGCCTTGGGAGATCGATCCCGACGACCTTGCCTGGCGGGCCGGTTCGGCGTCGCGGCGCCGCGCAACCCAAGCGCAGGTGCCGAGACTCCTCCGCCACCGGGTCCTGCCGCCCGGAAGACGCGTGATCAAAGTCGCTTACAAGCTGGGGTTCGCTCTAGGCGGGTGGTATCTCATCGACAGGCGCCGCTCGCGAAAGACGGCCGAACCGGAACTGTCCAGAGCTGGGTTGTCTCGCCGACTTCGCAAAGCCTTCCAAGGGCTGGGCCCCACCTACATCAAACTCGGCCAGATCCTCTCTTCCGGGGAGGGACTGTTCCCGCCTGAGCTCGTCGGGGAGTTCCGCCTCCTTCGGGACCGCGTCCCTCCGGAGACCTTCGACACGGTTCGCGCAGTCGTGGAGGAGGACCTGGGGGCCACGTTGGAGGAAGTGTTCTCCTCTTTCGATCGCGAGGCCCTAGCCGCAGCGTCGATCGCCCAGGTTCACGCGGCGACCCTGCGAACCGGCGAACAAGTGGTGGTCAAGGTGCAACGGCCTTCGGTTGCGCGTAACGTCGCCGAGGACCTGGCGGCTATGAGTTGGATCGCACCTCACCTCATAGGCCGAATACCCGTAGCCAGCTTGGCGAACCCCCCAGCACTAGTCGAGCTGTTCGCCGAAACGATCGTCGAAGAGCTCGACTTCCGCCTAGAGGCTGACAACATGCTCGACGTGGCAGGCGTGTTCGCAGCGACGGACCAACGCCAGGTCATAGTGCCCCGCCCGCATCCCCGACTTGTGACGCGCCGGGTACTTGTTATGGAGCGTCTCAGCGGCTTCTCCTTCGACGACGTCGAAGGCATGAAAGCAGCCGGGATCGACACGACTGAAGTCGTCCGGGCGCTCATGATCTCCTTCCTCGAAGGGGCGACGCTGTACGGGGTGTTCCACGGTGATCTCCACGGCGGGAACCTATTCGTGATGGCCGACGGTAAGGTCGCGCTGCTCGACTACGGGATCACCGGCCGCCTCGACCAGCCGCGGCGTCTCGCTTTTCTGCGGATGCTCATGGGCGGGACGATCAACGACCCCAAGATGCAGCTCTCCGCACTTCGCGACCTCGGCGCGCTACCCGCCGACGCCGACCTCGACGCAGTGATATCCGACCTTGGGATAGACCAGCCCGTGCGGGATCCTACGATGATGTCACCGGAGGAGCTCCTCGCCGAGATCCGCGACATCACCAAAAAGCTCCTCGCCTACGGGGCGAAGTTTCCGAAGGTGCTGATGCTCTACGTCAAGGACCTCCTCTTCATCGACGGGGCGCTCGCTACTCTCGCTCCCGACCTGGACCTTTTCCAAGAAGTGACGCGGATCGCCCTGTACTTCACGTCCCGCCACGGCGAGCGCATCGCAGCAGAGGTCGGCGTGGATCCACGCGAGACCGCCGTCGACCTCGACGGGCTCAGAGCATCGCTAGGAGTTCCGTCCGAGGTCGAGTCGATGAGCTACCGTGACCTTCAAGCGCGGCGGGCGCTGATCCGAAAGAGGATGCGCGACCATCACAAGGCGAAACACTCGGGCTGAGCGCGCCCGCTAGGGTGGAAAGTCCGCCCGAATCTGGAGCTCTACGAAAATTTCTTCCGCCATGTTCAGAACTGATATCCGCAATGTAGCGATCGTCGCTCACGTCGACCACGGCAAGACGACGCTGGTCGACGCGATGCTGCGCCAGTCGGGGGCTTTTCGCGCCAACCAAGAGGTCGCCGAGCGCGTGATGGACTCGATGGACCTCGAACGCGAGAAGGGCATAACCATCCTCGCCAAGAACACGACCGTCCGCTACCGCGACATGCGGATCAACATCGTCGACACACCAGGTCACGCCGACTTCGGCGGCGAGGTCGAGCGCGGCTTGACGATGGTGGACGGAGTCCTGCTTCTGGTTGACGCGAGCGAGGGTCCGCTTCCCCAGACCCGCTTCGTTCTGCGCAAAACCCTTGAGGCACGCCTGCCGGTCATATGCGTCGTCAACAAGATCGACCGTCCTGACGCCCGGCCCGCCGAGGTGGTGGACGCAGTGTACGACCTGTTCTTGGATCTTGGCGCCGACGAGGAGCAGATCGAGTTCCCGATCGTATACGCCAACGCCAGGGCGGGACGCGCCGCTATGAGCCCGGACGAAGTCGACGACTCCCCTGGTTTGGAGACCCTGTTCGAGCTTCTGGTCAAGGCCATACCGGCACCCACCTACGAACCGGACCATCCATTCCAAGCTCTGGTAACCAACCTCGACGCGTCGCCCTACGTAGGCCGTCTGGCCCTGTGTCGGGTTCGCAACGGCCGGGTTCGCAAGGGTGAATCGGTCGCGTGGTGCCGCCATGACGGGACGGTAGAACGGGTCCGCTTGTCGGAGGTTTACGTAACGGAAGCCTTGGACCGCGTTGACGCACCGCCCGAAGGCGTGGGTCCCGGCGAGATCATCGCCGTAGCGGGTATCCCGGAGATAATGATCGGAGACACCCTCGCCGATCCCGACGACCCCAGACCGCTGCCTGTCATCTCCATCGACGATCCGAGCATCTCGATGACCATCGGGATCAACACCTCTCCCCTCGCCGGGCGGGCCGTGGACGGCCACAAGCCTGGCACGAAGCTGACGGCCCGTCTCATACGCAACCGCCTCGACGCGGAGCTCGTCGGCAACGTGAGCGTGAAAGTCCTTCCCACCGAACGTCCTGACACCTGGGAGGTGCAAGGACGTGGGGAGCTGGCTTTGGCGGTGCTCGTCGAATTGATGCGCCGTGAAGGTTTTGAGCTAACCGTCGGCAAGCCTCAGGTCCTCACCAGGCAGATCGACGGGAAGCTGCACGAGCCCATGGAAAGGGTTAGCGTCGACGTTCCAGAGGACTTCATGGGCGTGGTCACGCAGCTGCTCTCACTGCGAAAAGGCAGGATGGAGGACCTCGTCAACCACGGCACCGGCTGGGTCCGGATGGAATGGCTGGTCCCTTCGAGAGGGCTGATCGGGTTTCGCACCGAGTTCCTCACAGAGACGCGCGGCACCGGGCAGATCCACCATGTCTTCGAAGGCTACGAGCCCTGGCATGGGGATCTGCGGACAAGACCGAACGGGTCGATGGTCGCCGACCGGCGGGGCCCCACGACCGCGTACGCACTCACGAATCTTCAGGAGCGTGGCGCCCTGTTCGTCGGTCCGGGAGTCGAGGTCTACGAGGGGATGATCGTCGGGGAGAACGCCCGCGCGGAAGACATGGACGTCAACCCGACGAAAGAGAAGAAGCTGACGAACATGCGCGCGGCAGCATCGGACGAGACGGTGCGTCTCGTCCCGCCCCTGCAGCTTTCACTTGAGCAGGCGTTGGAGTTCATACGCGACGACGAGTGCGTCGAGGTGACACCCTCCGTTGTGCGGATCCGCAAGGTCGTTCTCGACGCTTCCGACCGGGCCCGCAAGCGGGCTGCGAGCCGGCCCGCCCGCTCCTAGCAGCAGCCTGGCCGCCCACCGACCGGCAACCAACCGGCGGAGGAGACCCGCGGCTCGCCAGGTGGTCGATGTTGCGGCTGGAAACCCGCCCGAAACACTGGCCTGTCACAATGTGGGCGATGGGGGATCTCCTCGACGAGTACAGCTTCGCCCGTCCCTACGGGCGAAGCGCATGGGACGAGATGTTCGAGGACCGCGGGTCGCCGAGACCGGGTGCGAGAGCTCTGTGTGACATCCTTCAGTCCCTTTCCGGTGCCGAACTGGAGTCGCGCGCCTCGGCCAGGGACCGGATGTTCCGCGACCGGGGCATCACCTTCCAACTGTCAGGAGAGGAGAGGCCGTTCCCGCTCGACCTGATCCCCCGTCTGATCGTCGAGGACGAATGGCAGGAGCTCGAACGGGGCATCGTGCAGCGTGTCAAAGCCCTAGAAGCCCTCCTAGCCGACGTGTACGGCGCGGGACGCATCTTCGCCGATGGGGTTATCCCCCGTCGCTTGGTAACCTCGTCGGAGCACTTCCACAGGGCCGCGTGGGGGATCGAGCCGCCCAACGGGGTCCGGGTACACGTCGCCGGCATCGACGTAGTCCGCGGCGGCGACGGGCATTTCTACGTTCTCGAAGACAACTTGCGATGCCCGTCGGGGGTTTCCTACGTGATCGAGAACCGCCGGATGATGGCACGCATCTTCCCCGAACTTTTCGCGAGTCATCGGGTTACCGCCGTCGATGGCTACCCAGCGAAGCTCCTCGAAGCTCTCAGGGCGGCCGCCCCGTCGGGGGTGTCTGATCCGACTGTCGTGGTGATGACACCTGGGGTGTACAACTCCGCCTTCTTCGAGCACTCGTTCCTCGCCCGCCAGATGGGCGTCGAGCTTGTCGAAGGTCGCGACCTGCTCTGCCACTCAGGGCGCGTGTACATGAGAACCTCCGACGGCGAACGCGAGGTTCACGTCATCTACAGACGTGTCGACGACGAGTTCCTCGACCCGCTCCAGTTCAGAAGCGACTCCCTGGTCGGCTGCCCAGGGCTGATCAACGTGGCCCGCTCGGGCAACGTCACCCTGGCTAACGCCGTCGGCAACGGCATCGCCGACGACAAGCTCACCTACACATACTTGCCGGACGCGATCCGCTACTACCTGGGCGAGGAGCCGATCCTGCGGAACGTGTCCACCTACCGTCTCGAGGATCCCGAGCAGCTGGCGTACACGCTGGAACGCATCGATCAACTTGTTTTCAAGCCGGTGTCTGGCTCCGGTGGCTACGGGATCGTGATAGGTCCTGACGCCAGCGACGAACACCTTGCGTCGCTGAGAAAGGACCTGATCCTCAACCCGAGAGGTTGGATCGCCCAAGAGCTGGTGGCCTTGTCGACAGCGCCCACATGGGTGGACAATCGGATCGCACCGCGCCATCTCGATCTGCGCCCTTTTGCCATAAACGACGGCAACGACATCTGGGTGCTCCCAGGCGGGCTCACCAGGGTGGCGCTTCCCGAGGGTGGGCTCGTCGTGAACTCGAGCCAGGGTGGTGGTTCCAAAGATACGTGGGTGATCGCCGGAGAAGGCCGGCGGAGAACGAAGGTCCCGATCCGTAAGCCACAACACTCAGCACTGTCAAACGACCGCCCCTCCGGCGGCCCCCAACAGTCGTCCTCCGGGTCCCCCTTCGTCGCTTTCGACCCCGAGCCGGGACCGAGTTGGGAGGACCCCGACCGTCTGCGCCAACAGGAGCGCCAGCAGCAGCAAGCTCGACAAGGGCAGGGCCCGCTGGGATGCTGAGCCGAATAGCCGAAAGTCTGTTCTGGATCGGCCGCTACGTCGAAAGGGCCGAGGACACCGCCCGAATTCTCGACGTCCACGTGCATCACCTGCTCGAGACCCAAGTCGAAAGCGAAGCGGAGCTGTGCGGGAGGCTTCTGGCGGTCATGGGGGTCAAAGCGCTTGACGTCGACCCCGATCAACTCACGTCGCAGCAAGTCGTTGACAGGCTCGCGTTCGACGTGAGCAACCCAAGTTCGATTGTATCGTCGCTGGTAGCGGCACGAGCTAACGGCAGGAGTGTGAGTGAGGCGATTAGCTCGGAGCTTTGGGAAGCGCTCAACATCACCTACAACACCATCTTCTCTGAGGGCTCCCCCAGCACGACCTTCAGCGCGTACAGCTTCTTCCGCTTCGTTCGGGAGAGGGCCGCCGTCATCTCTGGCCTGATTGATTCGACCATGTCGAGGGATGACGCCTGGCGCTTCATGGTGGTAGGGCGCAGCCTGGAGCGCGTGGACATGCTCGCCAGGCTGCTGGCCGCAGCCACCTCGGGTCCCGAGCCGGACTGGATAGTGCTCCTGCGGTCCTTCTCCGCCCACGAGGCGTTTCTGCGAACGTACCGCCGCGAGCCCGAAGGGGCTCTAGCAGCACAGTTCCTCCTGTTGGACCGCCTGTTCCCACGTTCCGCGTTCTTCTCCTTGCGAACCGCCGAGGAGTGCCTGGCCGAGCTTGACCCGATCTCGGGACGGTTAGGTCCAAGCGACGAGGGACGCAGAGTTCTAGGCAGGCTTCGCACGACTCTCGAGTTCATCCAGGTGTCCGAGCTACTCTTCGAGTTGCCAAAGTTGCTACCCGACCTTCAGCGTCAGTGCGCAGCGGCCTCGATGGCTATCGCGTCCCGCTACTTCCGCAAGACGAACGTGGTCGAGTGGATCATGGAGAGGGAGGGCGTCGAAGGGGTTACGACCCGGTGACACCCAGACGCCTTCGCATCGACCACGTGAGCCGTTACAGCTACAGCGGAGTCGTGCAGTCCTCTTACAACGAGGTGAGGCTGACTCCGCTCAGCACCCCTTTCCAGCAGCTGTTAGACCTACGCGTCAACGTCACCCCACAGGTTCCGCTCTACACCTACATCGACTACTGGGGCACGCAGGTCCACGCCTTCGACATCCATTCCCCCCACGACACCATGACAGTGGCAGCAAGATCAGTCGTGGAGATCTCAGAGATCAACCCTTCGGACCCTTCGGTGACGTGGGATGATGTGGCCGCTCACGACGTAGCTGACGGTCTCGGCGAGTTTCTTGAGTACACGAGCTATGTCCCACGGGACGGACGGCTCGCAGGGATCGCGTCGAGCCTCACCCGGGGATGCTCCCCACGCGAGGCGGCGACCGCTGCGCTTGGCTGGGTGGGCGCCGAGTTGACCTACCAGGCTGGGGCTACGGGAGTTCACACTTCGGGGGTCGAAGCGTGGGAAGGTGGAGTCGGGGTGTGCCAAGACTTCGCCCATCTGTCCCTTTGTCTCCTACGCGCGATGCGTATCCCCGCCAGGTACTGCTCCGGTTACGTTTACCCCGACGAGGAGGTCACCGTCGGCGCAGCGGTCACCGCCGAAAGCCATGCCTGGGTGGAGTACTGGGTTGGGGACTGGGTCGCGGTGGACCCGACAGCGGGAAGTTCGGTCAGCAATAGGCATGTGCTGGTAGCAAGAGGACGCGACTACTCAGACGTGGCCCCCGTCAAGGGAATTTTCAACGGCGGGCCGACCTCAGGGATGCAGGTCGAAGTGCAACTAACCCCGCTGGCTTGACCACCGCTCGCCAAGTTGGGCTTCTACCCCGCCTGTTCGACTACGAGGTCGCCAGCTGACTCTCTGGCTCTCAGCACTTTCTTGTCGAACTTGCCTACTGAGGTCTTGGGAACGGCGTCGATGAACGTCCAGCGCTCGGGTATCCACCATTTCGCAACCCGACCTTCGAGCCAGGAGCGGAGGTCTGCGGCGCCTAGGGAGCTACCGTCGTTTCTGACAACCACGGCCAGCGGTCTTTCCCCCCACTTGTCGTCTGGGACGCCGACAACCGCAGCCTCAGCCACCTCCGGGTGTCCCATCAAGACGTTCTCCAGCTCCACAGAGGAGATCCATTCGCCGCCGGACTTGATCACATCTTTGAGGCGGTCTGATATCGACAGGAATCCGTGGTCGTCGATGCTTCCGATGTCGCCGGTGCGCAGCCAGCCGTCGTGGAACTTCTCCGGGGCGGGATCCATGTAATAGGAGCCGGTGATCCACGGTCCTCGCACTTCCACCTCTCCTGTCGACTTCCCGTCCCAGGGGGCCTCGGAGCCGTCGTCTTTGACTATGCGCATCTCCACCCCCGGAATGACACGTCCGGTGCGCAGCCGCCACCCGCGGTCCCACGTGTCGGCTTCCCCGGGGGGTTCGCTCACTGCGCAGACCGGGCTCGTCTCGGTCATCCCCCAGCCTTGCAACATCCTGATACCCAGCTTGTCGAAACCGTCCACGAGGCTGCCGGGAAGAGCTGATCCCCCTGACACGAGCCCTCGCAGGCTCGACAGGTCGTGGCCCGGGTTGGCCTCGACGTAGCGCAGGACTTCGCTCCAGATGGTCGGAACTCCCGCCGAGACCGTCGCTTTGGTCATCTCGAACAGCTTCACCAAGGGCTCGCCCTGCAAGAAGCGTCCGGGCATGACCAGGTCGGAGCCGCACATCCACCCCACGTAGGGCCA
The DNA here is from genome assembly GCA_021847945.1 of Actinomycetes bacterium. Lineage (GTDB taxonomy): Bacteria > Actinomycetota > Acidimicrobiia > Acidimicrobiales > Palsa-688 > JAJZAM01. The sequence goes on from JAJZNG010000070.1 coordinate 8,901, forward strand.
ACCCCAGGCGTTCACATGGAACATCGGCACGATGACCACCGCCCGGTCGCGCTCGCCTATGGTGAGGTTCGAAGCGTTGTTGTAAGCGAAAGCGTGCAGGAATGTAGAACGGTGGCTGTACACGACGCCCTTCGGATCACCGGTGGTGCCGCTCGTGTAGCACATGGCGGCAGCTGACCTCTCGTCGATGTCTGGCCAGTCAGCGCCTGGTGCCTCGGCCGCGAGGAGATCCTCGTAGCGCACGACCGACCCGAGCGCGCCGAGGGCCTGTTCGTCGACGGGTCCGTCGTCGACGAGGACGTAGTGCTCGACGGTACGCAGCTGCGCCGACACCGCCGCCAAAGCTCCGACCACGCTCGAGTTGACCAGTATCACCTTGTCCCCCGCCTGGTTGACTACATGGACTAGCTGCTCGGGGAACAACCTCAAGTTGAGCGTGTGCAGGACGGCGCCCATACATGGAACCCCGAAATAAGCTTCGAGATGTTCCTGGTTGTTCCACATGAACGTGCCTACGACGTCACCGGCTCCCAGCCCGAGCCGTCTAAGGGCACCGGCGAGCCGCTCGGCCCTGTCGGCTACCTCGGCGAACGTCGCCTCGGACGTGGAAGCCCCGTCGAAGGTCACCACCTTGGAACGCCTGTGCACCCTCGCCCCGTGCCGGAAAAGAGATGTGATCGTCAGAGGCACATCCTGCATGGTCGAAAGCACAGCTCGAATCCTCCTCAGGAAAAGGGACCGCACCAGTGGGATACACGGCGCCGGCAACTAAAATACCCCTCATCGTCTCACAACAATCCCGGTCGGACCAAGACCGCTTTTCGCTCCCGGCCACGGCGTCAGTTGCAGACTGGCTGCCAGTTCCAGACAGGGTTGTCGGGGTAGGATGGCTGTCAGTTCCAGACGGGGTTGTCGGGGTAGAAAGCGACGAGGCGCAGAGGCTCGGGTTGACGGAGCAGAACCCGCTTCCACAAAGCGCCCGGCGCGGCGCTAAAGGGGTCTTCCGCAGCGGCGTCCAGCACCCACCAGGCGCCGGATTCGATCTCGCCTTCCAGTTGCCCCGCCGCCCATCCCGCGTAGCCGGCGAAGACCCTGAGCGCCCCGATGCGCCCCGCGAACGCGTCCGGGTCCCCCTCCAAGTCAAGCGTCCCGAGGTCTCCGTCGAGCTGCTTCCAGCCGCCGGCGACAGCGCCTTCACCTCCGGCGGCCGGCTGGGAGGACGGTATCGCCCGGCCGATCCCCGGGATCTCGGTGGGGTCGGGGCTGGGATCCTGCGCGCTCTGAGAACCCGGCCAGGTCGGCGTCGCCGGATGCCCTCGTCCAGGCGAGGTCGACCTGGCCAGGCAGATGACCGCCTGGTGAGCCACCGGACCTCCGAGGAACATCACGGCCGGCTCGGTGGCGAAGTGCGCCCACTGCGGCAGCGGGGTGCTGACCGCCATGTCGCTCGGCCGGTTCAGCACCAGACCCAGGGCTCCTTCGATGCCGTAGGCGACGAGCATCACCACGGTCCGGTCGAAGTTCGGGTCCGTCAGCTTCGGGTTCGCGACGAGCAGCCTCCCCGCCTTTAGAAGCTGAGTGCCTGCGCCCACCTCGATATTCTGCCACGTGCAACGGCTTCGAATAGCCGCCCGCCGCCAACGCGGGCAACGGCTAGCCTTGGGACATGCGCGCTGTAACCGTCGTCCCCTTGCAGGCCGGCTCGGTCGACCTGACCGAACTTCCCGAACCGCCCGATTCAGACGGCCCGGTGCTGGTCAAGACCCGAGCGGTTGGGGTGTGCGGGACTGACCTGGAGATTATCTCGGGCGACTACGGCTGGGCTCCTGACGGCGAGGAGCGCTTAGCGATCGGCCACGAGTCCCTTGGCGAGGTCCTAGAAGCCCCTGAAGGCTCCGGGCTCGCCGCCGGTGACCTGGTCGTCGCGATCGTCAGACGCCCGGACCCGGTCCCGTGCCACAACTGCTCCGTGGGTGAATGGGACATGTGCCGTAACGGCCAGTACACCGAATGGGGCATAAAGCAGCATCACGGCTACGCCAGGGAGCGTTACCGCATCACCGAGGATTTCGTGGTGAAAGTGGACCAGGGGTTGGGCAATCTCGGCGTCCTCCTCGAACCGACGACGGTCGTGGCCAAGGCCTGGGATCATATCGAGCGAATCGGCCAGCGTGCCGCTTGGAGGCCCAAGACCGTTCTCGTCACCGGCGCCGGTCCGATAGGTCTGCTCGCCGCTCTCCTCGCCGTGCAGCGGGGATTGGAGGTCCACGTCCTCGACCAGGTTACCGACGGGCTAAAGCCGGACCTGGTGCATGCTCTCGGCGCCACCTACCACCACGGAAGCGTCGCCGACACGAAGGTGGTACCCGACGTGGCTATCGAATGCACCGGCGTCGGCCAGTTGATCTTCGACGTCATGGACGCCGCCGGAGCGAACGGCGTCGTGTGCCTGACCGGTGTCTCCTCAGGTGGACGGGACCTTTCGGTCGACGTCGGCATGCTCAACCGTCGGATGGTACTCGAAAACGACGTGGTTTTCGGATCGGTGAACGCCAACCGCCGCCACTACGAGGCGGGAGCCCAAGCCCTCGCCGACGCCGACAAAGACTGGCTGGCGAAAATGATCACCAGGTCTCCCGGCCTGGACAGCTGGAAGGACGCCTACACCCGCCAACCGGGCGACGTCAAGGTAACCCTGGAGTTCAGCGAGGCCACAGCTAAGTAGCTCTGGTCCGTCGCAGATAGACCAGAGCTGTCCGAGACCGCAGCTACCCGAGACCAGGGTTGTCCGGGACCGGAGCCGGCCTAGCCAATTGCGGCCCGGAAGGCCTTGACGGTGTCAGCCACCTCCGCGGGGCCCGCACCGGCAAGGACCATCCGCATCAAAGCCGACGCGACCACAGCCCCGTCAGCGTAGGCGGCAACAGTCGCCGCCTGTTCAGGCGTGGACACTCCGAAACCCATGACCACCGGCAGGTCGGTGACAGCCTTGAGACGTTTCGCCAGGATTTCCGCCGAGGTCGAAAGACGGGCGCGCTCCCCGGTGACGCCCATGACGTTAACCCCGTAGACGAAACCGTGCGATCGTCGACATATTTCCGCCAGGCGGTCGTCGGAGCTCACCGGTGCCGCCAGGAGGACCGTCTCAACGCCGCTCTCGCCTGCGTCCGCCTCCCATCCCGCTGACTCTTCGAGTGGTATGTCAGCCACGATCGCCCCGCGCACCCCCGAAGCCGCCAGCTGCCGGGCGAATCGGACGTGGCCAGCCCGGGCAACCAAGTTGTAGTAGGTCATCGCCACAAGGGGAACCTCGACTTGCGCACGGGCGACGTCGTCGAGGATCGAAGCAGGGGTGACACCCCTCGCAAGCGCCGCACCCGACGCTTCTTGGATCGTCGGGCCGTCCATAACCGGATCCGAGAAGGGAATTCCTATCTCCACCGCGTCCGCTCCCGCGTCGGCCATAGCCTCCACGTAGCGGACCCAGTCCGCTACGAGACCGCCGGTCATGTAGGTGACGAGGATCTTCCTGCCAGCCTCCCGGGCGCAGCGAAGGTGCGGTTCGACCGCGACGCCGGGCGACGTCACACGGAGCCTTCCTGCAGGAGGCCCATCACGGTTTCGGCGTCCTTGTCACCGCGTCCAGATAGGGTCATCATCACTGTAGAGCCAGCCGGGACGATCCCGTCGCGCGTCGCTCGCACCAGCCAGGCCAGCGCGTGCGCCGGTTCCAAAGCAGGGATGATGCCTTCCGTCCGCGCCAGGAGTTTCAAGGCATCGAGCACTTCGGCGTCAGACGCCGAGTGGTACTCGGCTCTCCCAGCGTCCGCCAACCACGCGTGCTCCGGTCCGATCCCCGGATAGTCCAAGCCGGCCGAGATCGACTCTGCCTCTAGGATCTGGCCCCACTCGTCTTGGAGAAGATACGAGCGCATGCCGTGCAACACCCCGGGTATGCCACGACCCACAGCGGCCCCCCCAGCGGCTTCCACCCCGACGAGACGCGCCCGGGTGGACACGAAGCCGGCAAAAGTACCAGCCGCGTTCGATCCCCCGCCGACGCACGCAACGACGAAATCCGGGTCGGCACCACCAAGCACTTTCCGGCATTGCTCGCGAGCCTCGTTGCCGATCACGCTTTGGAACTCGCGGACCATCCAGGGGTACGGGTGAGGTCCCATCACAGATCCCAGGCAGTAGTGGGTGTCCTCGACGGTAGCCACCCAGTCTCTCATGGCTTCGTTCACAGCATCCTTGAGCGTGCGGCTACCCGATCGAACGGGTTCCACCCGAGCCCCGAGCAGCTTCATGCGGAACACGTTCAGCGCCTGGCGTTCGGTGTCGACCTCACCCATGTACACCACGCATTCCAAGCCGAACAGCGCCGCCGCCGTCGCCGTAGCGACCCCGTGCTGGCCGGCCCCGGTCTCTGCGACCATCCGCTTCTTACCCATAGCCAACGTCAGAAGCCCTTGGCCCAAGACGTTGTTGATCTTGTGGGAGCCGGTGTGGGTGAGATCCTCTCGCTTCAAGAAGACGTCCACACCGAGCGCCTCGGATAGGCGTTCGGCTCGCGTCAGAGGTGTCGGCCTGCCGGCATAGTCCGCTAGTAGAGCGTCCAGTCGACCGCGGAACGCCGGATCCTGCCAGGCCGAGCGGAAGAAGCGCTCCACCTCGGCGCACGCTGGCACCAAGGACTCGGGTACGTACATGCCGCCGAACTCGCCGAAACGGCCGGTCGGGCCCGGATCGGCCATTTTCAGATCTGAGCTCATGTGTCCTTTTGCCAATCGTATGGTCCTCGTTCCGTGCTTCCAACCTGGCGGGGCGCGCTTCGAGCCGCCACCGCAACCTGTCGGCCTTCGAGGGTTCTCGCTGAGGGTGCCAGAGAGTTTCGTCCAACTCCAGCCTTTACAGCCGGAGCCGTCGTAGTCGCCGGCCCTTGGCGTCCACGGGCGTCAAAGGCCCGGGTCGCCTCTTTGATGAACTCGCGAAGTTTGATTGGATCCTTGTGCCCAGGCGTCTTCTCGACGCCGCTGGAAACATCCACCCCGAAGCAGCCCGTCACGGTGATCGCCTCCGCCACGTTCGAGGAGTTGAGACCCCCCGCTACGATGAGCCTCTCCCCTTTGGGAACAGCCGACGCCGCCGCCCAGTCGAACGTCGTTCCCGAACCGGGTTGGGCAGCGTCGAGGTGGATGGCGAACGCTCCGTACTCTGACGCCTCCGCAACCCTCGGGTCAGTCGCCGAGAAGGCTTTGATCACCAAAGGAATTCGTCCTGAGAGCCATTTGGTCTCCTCTGGTGTTTCGTGGCCGTGCAGCTGGGCGGCGTTGAGGCCGATCCTGCTGCAGATGAGAGACACCCGTTCGGGGGCTTCGTCGCGGAAGACACCTACGCGCAGCACCTCCGGAGGCAACCTCTTGACGATGTCCGCGACGGCGCCGGGCGCGACCTGGCGTTTAGAGGGAGCGAACACGAAGCCGACCGCGGTAGCGCCGAGCGCTACCGCTAGGAGCGCGTCCTGCTCCGTCGTTATACCGCAGACCTTCACGAAGTGATCCGGCGAGCTCATGCGCCGAGCGCCGCTTGTCTCTCGGCGACACGCTGCTTGCGGGCACGCAGCGACGCCACCGCAGACTCGGGATCCGGCGACCTTACGAGAGTCTCCCCAACCAAGACAGCGTCGAAACCGGCGTCAGCCAGCCGTCTCGCGTCGTCTGGGCCGGCTATGCCGGACTCCGCTACTCGGACGCACCCATCCGGGAGCGAAGCTGCCACCCTGACAGCGCGTGCGGTGTCGACCTCAAAGCTGTGAAGGTCGCGTTGGTTAACGCCGATGATCTCCGCTCCAGCGGACACCGCGGCCTCGGCTTCTCTCTCGTCGTGCACCTCGACGAGGGCGTCCAAGCCAATGCGCTGCGAGAGCACCAAAAGCTCGCAAAGCTCGTCGGCTCGCAAAGCGGCGGCTATCATAAGTACAGCGTCGGCGCCCATCAGCCTCGCGTCGAGAACGTCTGCCCTACAGACCGTGAAGTCCTTGCGCAGGACCGGTAGGCTTGACGACTCACGAGCTGCGCGCAGGTCGTCGGGTGAACCGCCGAAGAACTCCGAATCGGTCAGCACCGACAGGGCGGACGCTCCACCCTCCTCGTAGGCGACGGCCAGCCTCGCCGGGTTCAGGTCGACGGCGAGGGTGGGCTTGCTCGGGCTGCGACGCTTCACCTCGGCGATCACCGCCAGGCGGTTAGGTCGCACCAGAGCCTCCGCGAAGCGCCTCGCCGGCGGGAGCGACGCCGCCTCGCGCTCCAGCGACTCCAAGTCGCGCTGATCGGACTCAGCGCCGGCCCGGTGCGAAGCGAGTATGCGGTCCAGGTAGGTGGCCACGGTCCCTGAAGCCTACCCTGCGTGCACCTGGTAGGACTCTCGCCGCCCGAGCGACTGCGCGCGCTCGGCCGGCTTCTATTCCAACACCCTTACGGCGACGTCGCCGGCGGCGACCTCCGTGGGCGCCCCGGCTCTCCTCTCCAGGTAGCCTAGAGCCACCCATCCATGGGTCTCGGAGAAACCGACGCTCGTCACCCAGCCGATCTTGGCTGTGCTTTCTTCGGCGACAGACGGCGTAGTCCCGGCGGCGCCGGGCGGCGAGCTGCGCAGGTCGACTCCTGCGTCGATCTCTGCTTCGGGACGTAGCCTCACCATCCTCCGGGCGACGTGGTTGCCACGGGAGTCGATCCGTGCCACCAGCTCCTGGCCGGTGTAGCAGCCCTTGGTGAAGCTCACAGTCAGGTCGACCAGACCTGTCTCAGCGGGTATGGTCCGTCCGGTGAGCTCCGCTCCCATCCGAGGCCACCCTGCCGCGATCCGGTCGACTTCGAGAGTCTCGGACGGGACCGACGGCAAAGCGCTCAGGTCCTTGCGCCAGAGTTCGAACGCACTGTCCTCGGACGGGCCATCAGCGCCGGGTCCGCTCGGACGGGCGAGTTGCAGCACGTCGACTCCGGCCAAGCCGGGCCAGGGCCGGGATGCCGCCAGCAGCCCGTCAGCCTGCCAACCCTCCCCACGGCAGGCGAACAGCGTCGCTTCGAGCGTCGTGAGCTCCGCTTTGGTGCGAAGCTTGAAGCGCGCAAGGCGGGCCGCTACGTGTTCACCCCAGGTGGGATCCACCTCCAACGCCCACTCCTCGTCGCCGGAGCGGAACACCCGCAGCAAAGCCACTACCTTTCCGGACGGCTCCAGCAGCCAACTCCAGCGGTGTGATCCGACAGCCAGAGACGCGACGTCCTGGGTCAGCTGGCCCTGCAAGAAGGGGCCCGCCTGGGGGCCGGCTACCATAACCACGTCACGCTTGGACATGCCCCAGTAGCGTCCCCCGCCTAAAAGGGGCTTCTGCGAGCGGCCTGAGCGGCCAGAGCGGCCTGAGCGGCCAGGCTCGAAGTTGACCCCCCCAGCGCCAAAGTCGTCGTCAGCCAACTCCTGGGCCTTCCCCTCGACCGGCACCGCCGGCGAGACCCGCCCGGCGCGCGGCTGCGATTCGGCGTGCCCCGGGGACAGCGGCAAGCAGCGCTGCGGCTTTGTTGGAGCATTCGAGGTCCTCGTCTCCGGGGTCGCTGTCTGCGACGATGCCGGCCCCGGCTTGGACGCTGGCGGTGCCGTCGGGACTGACGAGCATGGTTCTGATGGCAATGGCTGTGTCCAGATTTCCCGAGAAGTCGAAGTATCCGATAACACCAGCGTAAGGGCCCCGCTTGACCGGCTCCAGCTCGTCTATGAGCTGCATCGCCCGCACCTTCGGCGCGCCTGACACGGTGCCGGCGGGCATCGTGGCTCTAAGCACGTCGACCGGGCCTAGCCCCTCGCGTAGCGTCCCCGAGACTTGGGAGGTCAGGTGCATCACGTGGCTGAAGCGTTCTAGCGTCATGAGCTCGTCGACTTTCGCGGTGCCGTACTCCACGACCCGGCCTATGTCGTTGCGCGCCAAGTCCACGAGCATGACGTGCTCGGCTCGTTCCTTGGGATTCTCCGCGAGCTCGGCCGCCAGCCGGCGGTCGTGGGTGTCGTCGCGGCCTCTCCTGCGGGTCCCGGCTATCGGCCTCGACACGACGTGACCGGACCTGACCTGCACCAGCGGCTCAGGTGACGACCCGACCAGGGAGAGCTCAGGGTGGCGCAGGAAGTACATGTAAGGGCTGGGGTTCACCTGGCGCAGGGACCGGTACAGGTCGAAAGGATCCGCCTGCAGTTCGACGTCGAAGCGCTGCGAGAGCACCACCTGGAAAATGTCGCCGGCGAGGATGTGCTCTTTGGCGGCTTCGACGCTGGACGCGAACAGCTCCGGGGGGCTTCGCCGGCGGTGGGCTGGTATCTCGTCGAGGCGTTCCGGGGGGGCGACGAGGGGCTCGTCGAGCGGGTGAGCCCCCTGGGCGGCCATGGCCTCGAGGCGTCTGGCCGCCGCCTCGTAGAGGACATCGCAGCTGTCGCGATCGTCTCGCGCCTCCGGCGGTATCGGAACCGCCTCTATCAGCGTCACCCGCTGGCGCCAGTAGTCGTAGGCGGCAATGTGGCCTACCACCGAGAGAATCGCGTCAGGGTAGCCCGTTTCGTCAGGTGGGGATTCGCCGAGGTTCTCGACTTCGCGTACCACGTCGTATCCGAGGTATCCGACTACACCTCCCTGCAGGGGCGGTAGCTCCTCTATGAGCGGCGAGCGCCACGTCCCGAGGATCGCTTCGAGCGCTGCGAGGATACCCCTGTCGAGGCGAACCGTCTCGGGCAAGGATCCTTCTACGGTTAGCTTAGATCCTCTTGCGACGATGGTCGCCGTCGGGTTGAGCCCTATAAACGACCACCTTCCGAGCTGCTGGGCGTGCTCCACGGATTCGAGCAGGAAGGAGCGTCCCGCCGGGCGTGCTGAGGTAAGACGGGCGTACGCTGCGACTGGGGTAGTGAGATCCCCGAGCAGCTCACGCCACACCGGAACGACGCTGAACTTCGAGGCCAGGGCGGCGAACTCTTCTCGCGACGGGCGGGTCACGTCGGCTGCTTGGTAGCGAACGGACGGTAGAAGCAGGTCCTGTTACCGGTGTGGCATGCTCCGCCGCCCTCTTGGTCGACTAGGAACAGAAGGGTGTCACCGTCGCAGTCGTAGAACGCCTCGCGCACCCATTGGCGGTCCCCGGAAGTGTCGCCTTTACGCCAGCGTTGCTTTCGGCTTCGAGACCAAAAGACGGTCCGGCCGGTGTGCAGAGTCTCGGCGAGGGTATCCGCGTTCATCCACGCCAGCATCAACACCTCCCGGCTGCGATGGTCTTGGACGATCGCAGGGACGAGGCCGTCGGCGTTGTACACGATCTCGTTCAGCTGCTCCGCCTCGCCGAGAACGGGTAGCGGTACGCCATAAGTCTGTTGGGATGATCCGTCCGCCATGCCCCCATGGTAGGGGCTTGCGGCTACAGGTACAGGCCTGTACCTCCAGCGACGCGCTCGGACGCAACAGCGTGGATGTCACGCTCGCGCAGTATCAGGTAATCCTCGCCTTGGACTTCGACCTCGTAGCGGTCCTCGGGGTTGAACAGCACCTGGTCGCCAGCCTTGATGGTCCTCACGTGAGGGCCTGTCGCCACGACCTCAGCCCACGCGAGACGTCGAGCAACCTGAGCCGTGGCTGGGATGAGAATGCCGGCCCGGGATTTGCGCTCACCCTCAGAGCGGGGGATCTGCACGAGGACCCGGTCGGTGAGCATCTCGATGCCCTGTTTGGAACCCAGGTGCTGCTTGCTTACCAGCGGCAGCCTTTCCGTGGCAGGCGCTTGCGGAGCCAAGCCACGGTTCGGTTGTTCTTGCTGGTCCTGCTGGGAGTCCATCCCACCAAGCTACCCCGCCGGCGGATCGACGGGACGGACCGACACTCCCGCGGCTGCCATGGCCGCCTTAGCTTGAGCGACTGTCGCCTCGCCGAAGTGGAATATCGACGCCGCAAGGACCGCGTCCGCTCCTCCGACTAGCGCCCCTTCGACTAGGTGACCGAGGTTTCCGACACCTCCGCTGGCGACGACGGGTATCCCAACGGTCCCGGTGACGGCCCGTGTGAGGTCCACGTCGAACCCGCTTCGAGTTCCGTCTCGGTCCATGGAGTTCAGCACGATCTCCCCAGCTCCGCGACGTTCCACCTCGGCCGCCCATTCGAGGGCGTCACGACCGGTCGCTGTCCTTCCCCCGTGGGTGTAGACCTCGAAGCGGGTACCGCTGCGTCTCACGTCCATCCCGACGACCACGCACTGGGACCCGAAAACCGACGCTATCTCCTCGACCAATTCGGGGCGCCCAACGGCCGCAGAGTTGACGCTGACCTTGTCGGCGCCGACGCGAAGCAGCATCCTGGCGTCCTCCACGCTTCTAACCCCACCGCCGACGGCCAGGGGGATGAACACCCGCTCAGCGGCTCTCGCTACGACGTCGATCATGATGGCCCTCTCCGAGGAGGAGGCTGTTATGTCGTAGAAGACAAGCTCGTCAGCGCCTTCGTCGCTGTAGCGAGCCGCAAGCTCGACGGGGTCGCCGGCGTCGGTGAGGTTCGCGAAGTTGACGCCTTTCACGACCCGTCCGGCGTCGACGTCAAGGCACGGAACGACCCGCACGGCTCTCACCGAGATACCCCCGCTACGACAGCGAGAGCCGCCCCGAGGTCGAGGCGCTTCTCGTACAGGGCACGCCCAGCGATGATCCCGCCTAAGCCTGGGATGGCGGCGAGGGCTGCGACGTCGCCTAGCGAGCCGACACCGCCCGAGGCGATCACGCTGACAGGTGCCGCAAGGTCGCTGGTGCGCTGGCGGTTTCGGGCGACCAGTTCGACCAGGGATGCCAGACCTTCTACGTCTGGACCTGCCATCGTCCCGTCACGGGAGATGTCGGTCACAATCAGAGCGCAAGCGCCGGCTTCGAGCGCCCCGGGCACGAGGTCCTCCAGTGTGACCCCAGCGGATTGCGTCCATCCCCTCAGGCGCACCTCACCTCGACGGTGGTCTAGGCCCAAAGCGACTCGACCCGGCCAGCGACGGTTGATGTCTGCGATAAGCGAAGGCCGCTCCACGCCGGCAGTGCCGACGACCACCCGTGACACGCCGGCGTCGAGAAGCTCACCTGCATCTCCGACGCTGCGAACGCCTCCCCCGGCTTGGACCGACACCCCGGCTGGGCGGACCGCTTGGGCGATGGCTGCTATCACCGGACGGTTCGGCGCCTCACCGGTCCTTGCTGCGTCGAGGTCGACGACGTGAATCCACCGCGCACCCGCCGAGGCGAACGCTGCGGCGACCCCAACTGGGTCGTCTCCGTAGACGGTCTCTGCGGCGAAGTCCCCTTCGAGAAGACGAACGCAAAGCCCGCCGCGAAGGTCGATAGCGGGAAGGAGGTCCACTACAGGGCTGCTCGGGGAGCCAAACCGGGGGCCTCGAAACCTGGGGCCTCGAAACCGGAGGCCGCGAAACCGGCAAAGTTGGACAGCATCGCCAGACCAACCGCACCGGACTTTTCCGGATGGAACTGGGTGGCCCAAACAGAGTGAGCTACAACTACTGCAGGCACGTCGACACCGTACTCGCATGTGGCGACTACCTCGGGTCCGTCGGGAGCTGCGTAGGAGTGCACGAAGTACACCCAGGGTTGCGAGTCGAGACCGCTCAGCAAGGCTACGGACGAGTCGCGTACGTCGAGGCGGTTCCACTGCATCTGAGGCCTTTTTACACCGTCTGGCAGGCGCCTGACGACTCCGGGCAAGATGGCGATGCCCTCAACGTCGGGGGACTCCTCGGAGCCTTCGTAGAGCATCTGCATCCCGACGCAGATGCCAAGGAACGGGCGGCGGGCGGCGACTACCTCGCGAACTGCGGCTTCGAGGCCGGCGGAGCGCAACGCCTTCACGCATGCGCCGAAATTCCCCACCCCTGGGAGCACGACGGCATCTGCTGACACGACGGCGTCGGGGTCGCTCACCAGCGCTGCGTCGGCTCCGACGCTCAAAAGGGCCTTGTGAGCGGAGCGCAGGTTTCCTATGCCGTAGTCGATGACAGCTATCAAAGGACGCCCTTGGTGGAAGGGACGACGTCGCCGTCCACCGTCATAGCCTCGCGCAAAGCTCGGGCGACCGCCTTGAAAGTCGCTTCCAAGATGTGATGCGCGTTGCGCCCCGACAGCATTCGCACGTGCATGGTTATGCCAGCCTTCATGACGAAAGCTCTCCAGAACTCTTCAGCGAGCTGGGGGTGAAAGCCGGGGGTGCCGAGAGCACCGGAGTCTGCGACCCCAGCGGCTTCTACGTCGTAGACGAGGAACGGCCTTCCAGACAGGTCCAACGCCACTGCGATGAGAGCCTCGTCGAGGGGTAGGTCGATCGACGCGAACCGTCTCACCCCGACCTTTTCGCCGAGCGCCTCGCTGACGCATGCTCCAAGTGCAAGTCCGACATCCTCCACGGTGTGGTGAGCGTCGACTTCCAGGTCGCCCTCGGCTGTGACTGCAAGGTCGAAACCCCCGTGGCGGCCGAGTTGGGTGAGCATGTGATCGAAAAAAGGCAGACCCGTCGACACTTGCGTCACGCCGGTCCCGTCAAGGTTTACGTCAACGCTGACTGTGGTCTCCTTGGTCGAACGTGACCGTGAGGCGCTGCGGTTCAAAGGGTCTCCTCCAATGCCGATAGGAACGCGTCGTTTTCGGTTCCGGTCCCGACTGTGACACGCAGGCAGCCAGCCGGCAGACTCGGCCAGTTCGAGGTGTTACGTACCAAGACGCCGCGATCTACTAGACCGTGCCAGACCTCGTCGCCTTTACGGCTCTTGGGCCGAAAGAGCAGGAAGTTCGCCTCTGAGGGCCACACGTCGACGTCGAGGTTCTCCAAGGCGCCCTGCAGGCGCCTGCGCTCGGAGACGATCGCCGCGACACGCCGGCGCATCTCGTCGCCGTAAGCAACCGCTAGGCGGCCAGCGATCTGCTTTAGCGCGTCCAGGTGGTAGGGAAGAGCGACCCTCTCAAGCGATGCCACCACCCGGGCCGGCCCTATCAGATATCCGAGCCTCAGAGCCGCCATCGACCACGTCTTGGAGAAGGTCCGTGTCACAACAAGCGGCACTTCATCGTCTACCATGGAGATGGCCGACCAATCTGCGAAATCACCGTAGGCCTCGTCGAGCACGACCAGGCCCGGCGACAATTCTAGGATCTCCGCTGCCGACACCGCCGGCAGCGCGTTACCGGTCGGGTTGTTCGGCGAGCACAAGAAAGTGATGTCGGGTCTAGCAGCGGCAGTGACGTCTGCCACTTGGTCGACATCGACCGAAAAGTCGTCGCGCCGGGTTCCTTGCACTACCTCGGTGGAGCTGAGATGGGCTATGTGGCTGTGCAAGGCGTAAGTGGGTTCGTACACCGCGGCTCGCCGCCCAGGCCCCCCGTACGCGAGGCATATCGACTGCAGCACCTCGTTCGACCCGTTCGCCACGAACACCTGATCCGGCCGGACCTGGTGCAAGCCGGCGAGTGCTTCTCGTAGCCGGGTGGCCGCCCGGTCCGGGTAACGGTTGAACTCGACGTTCTCGATGGCCGAGGCGAGATCCCGGCGCCAACCTTCGGGGGGCGGGTAGGGGGATTCGTTAGTGTTGAGCCTCACTGCCACGTCCACCTGCGGCGAGTGGTAGCCGTCTCGAAGTGCCAGGTCGGCCCGGCAGTCAGGGAAGATCACGACGACGCCGTCCTCATGGTGACAGACAGGGCGTGCGCTTCAAGACCCTCGGAGACGGCTAGGGCTTCCACCGGGGCGGCGAGGCGCTCCAGCCCGGCCCTGGTCACCTCGATGACGTGGATGTGCTTGGTGAAATCCGACACCCGGAGGGCACTGGAGAACCTGGCGCTGCGCGCGGTCGGCAGAACGTGGTTGGGGCCCGCAGCGTAGTCCCCCACGCTCGCCGGGGACCACGGACCGACGAACACCGCCCCGGCGCTGGTCACCGACTCGGCGAGAAGACGGGCGTCGGCGGTCATCAGCTCAAGGTGCTCGGCGGCTATCACGTTGGCTACTCGCACCGCTTGGTCTGGGCCGTCGACGAGGACGCAGAAGCCGCCACGGGAAAACGTCGCTTCGATGGCTTGCCTTCTCGGGGACTCGGAGGTGATCCGGGCCACGTGAGCCGCTATAGCTTCGGCTACTTCAGGCACCCACGTGATCAGGTACGAGAGCCCGTCAGGTCCGTGCTCGGCTTGGACGACCAAGTCCACCGCAGCGTAGCGTGGGTCGGTCGTCTCGTCGGCCACGACGGCCACCTCTGAAGGGCCCGTGAAAGCGGAAGGCACGCCGACGGCTCCCTGCCCGGCGACGAGACGCTCCGCGATGGCTACGTAACGGTTTCCGGGGCCTACGATCACGTCCACAGCCGGAACGGTCTCGGTTCCGTAGGCGAGCGCTGCTATAGCCTGTGCGCCGCCGACGCTGTAGACCTCGTCGACGCCTGCCACGGCCGCAGCAGCCAGGACCGACGCTGCGATGTGGCCGTCAGGTCCCGGAGGACTGCAGACGGCTAGCTCGCCGACGCCAGCCACCCGGGCTGGCACTGCTGTCATGAGGACGCTCGACGCGAGAGGAGCAAGGCCTCCGGGGACGTACAGCCCGGCTCGGCCGACCGGCCTGACCATCTCTTTGACCGTCACTCCGTCCCTTTCGTAGACACGGTCGTGCTCGAGCTGCGAGCGGTGGTAGCCGGCGATGTTGTCCGCCGCGACCTCCAGTGCGTAGCGCAGGGCGCCTGGGATCTCTTCTAGCGCCGCAGCCACTCGCGAAGGGTCAACGCGCAGGGAGGAAGGTCTGACCTTGTCGAAACGTTCGGTTGCATCGAGGACGGCTGCGTCACCGCGCAGCTTGACATCTTGGAGTATCTCCTCGACGACCCGAGCTGCAACCTCGTCGTCTACGATAGCGGGGGTTGGAAGGAGCGCTGCAAGGTCACCGCTGCGACCGCGGAGGTCTATGGTGCGAAGCACGCCACTCAGCTGGTCGGCGACGGACGCGCCGGGTTCGTTGGAGGAGGCCATTTGGTCCATGATGGTACCTCTATGGCCACTAACGCCGAACTCAGCTCAGCTTCCAGCCGTCTAAACGAGCTGATCGACCGAATAGCCGAGATAGCCGGCGGGCTCGGCCCGGCAGACCGCGACGACATCGGCTCGGAGCTTTTCGAGATCGACCGGACGCTGCGCTCTGCTAAGCGCCGCCTGGAACGCCTCCTCGACCACTAGGGGGCTGGCGGCTTGTTCGGGATTCTCGAAGATGGGCAGAAGTCGACGAGGACGCACTCGGCGCACCGCGGCCGGCGCGCTACGCACACCCGCCTTCCGTGGAGTATCAGCGTAAGCCCGAAGGAACCCCAGTAGCGGGCGGGTAGCAGCGCGCAGACGTCGGTCTCGATCTTGACCGGGTCGGTCGAATCGGTCAGGCCGAGAAGTTTCGTGAGCCTCGCAACGTGGGTGTCGACGGCCAAGCCTGGAAGACCGAAAGCTACGCTGCGGATCACGTTGGCCGTCTTGCGCCCCACACCGGGGAGTGTCACGAGGTCCTCCAAGGCTGTGGGGACCTGGCCGGAGAACCGAGCGTCGAGTTGTGCGCCGAGGCCTATCAAGCTCCTGGCTTTCGCCCGGAAGAACCCGGTGGAGTGGATGATCCCCTCCAACTCCTCAGGGTCGGCGCGGGCTAGGTCGCCGGGCGTGGGATAACGAGCGAACAGCGAAGGCGTGACGGAGTTCACCCGCTGATCAGTCGTCTGAGCGGAGAGCACCGTAGCGACAAGCAGCTGGAAAGGCGTGTCAAAGGACAGCTCGCAAAGGTCGCGTACGCTTCCCGGGTAACACTCGGCTAGGCGACGGTACGCTTCGCGGGCACGTCCCGCCGGGGTTCTGGGTCGGGCCACTCAGACAAGATAGAACCTGGGCGCAGCTCCCCCCAACGTCTTGGCGGTCGCCGGGCAAGGCCTTTGCCGGTAGCCTTGGGCTGTGCAGCAGATTGAGGTCAGGACCAGCTTGGACGACGCCGAGGTGGCGGCTGTTACCGACCTTTTGTCGGCTGCGGAGACCGCAGACGGCCACGCCGCTATAGACGAGCACGCCTGGCTCGACCTCGTGGGCGGCGGGCGCTCCGGGTTCGCCGCTCTCGTCGCCACCGACGACAGCCACGACCATCCGGTCGGCTACGCTCAGGTCAGCCTGGGATCCGACAGTTGGGCCTTGGAGTTCGTAGTCGACCCCCACCACCGCACGCCGGGCAACACTATCGCCTCGGACCTTCTACACAGGGCCGTCAGGCTGATCGCCGAGTCGGGCGGTGGGCACGTGCATATGTGGGTGAACCAGGCCCGTCCCGAGCATGACCGCCTCGCCGCGTCGATCGGTCTGACCCGGGGACGCACCTTGTACCAGATGAGATGCCCGCTTCCCTACACTGCGGCGCCAACCGGCCCAACCGGCCCAACCGGCCCAACCGGCCCGGCCGGCCCAACCGGCTACGACCCCGGGGCACTTGACAGTCCAGGGTCGGGCTTCGCGACGCGGCCGTTCAGGGTCGGGGTCGACGAGCAGGAGTGGCTCGGCGTCAACAACCGGGCGTTTCGCTGGCACCCTGAGCAAGGAGGGTGGAACCTTGAAACTCTCAAGCAACGCCAGGAGCAGGCGTGGTTCAACCCCGAGGGTTTCCTCCTTCACGAGGCGCCGAACGGTCGCATCGACGGCTTCTGCTGGACGAAGGTGCACGCCGAGCACGACCCGCCCCTGGGCGAGATTTACGTGATAGCCGTTGACCCCGACGCTCCCCGCAGGCCCGGCCTAGGCCGGAACCTGGTAGCCGCAGGACTGGACTATCTGTACCGTCGGGGCTTGGGGACCGGAATGCTCTACGTGGACGCCACGAACGTAAAGGCGGTGAAGTTGTACGTGGACATGGGTTTCGTGGTGAACCACGTCGACCAGGCCTACGTCGGGGACGTGGCCCCCTCGGCGGGCCGTGGCTGACGACTTGGAGGCCGCCGGCACCGCGACGTCCTACTCGGGCGCTACCAGCGCAGCGTCGCCGCGTGAAAGGTCGCGGCCCCGGGGCGCCGGTCGCGGCCTGTACGACTTGGACCGGACGGATCTGTCGCACCTGCTGGCCGACCAGCCTCCGTACAGGGTCAACCAGGTATGGGAGGCGCTGTATGCCAAGGCGGCTCTGCCCGAAGAGATGACCAACCTCCCCTTGTCACTACGTTCCCGCCTCGCCGATCACGCCCCCGCCGCGTTGAGGACCGTCGCTGAGTCCGTCTCCTCAGACGGCCAGACCGTCAAATGGCTGTGGGAGGGATCCGACCGCGCGCGGGTCGAAACCGTCCTCATGTGCTACCCGGATAGAGCGACGGTGTGCGTCTCCAGCCAGGCGGGCTGTGCTATGGGCTGCACGTTCTGCGCGACCGGACAAGGCGGCCTGGCTCGTCAGCTTTCCAGCGGCGAGATCCTTGAGCAGGTGGCACACGCCCGGCGAAGAGCGCGGACGCGCAGGGTGACCAACATCGTTTTCATGGGCATGGGCGAGCCGCTCGCCAACTACGAGAGGGTCTGGGCCTCTATCGAGCGGATGAACGCGGACATGGGGATATCCGCCAGGCACATCACGGTATCCACGGTCGGGATAGTCCCCGGAATAAGGCGTCTGTCGCACGAGAGCCTACCGGTCAACCTGGCGGTGTCACTGCACGCTGCGAACGACGCTCTGCGGGACCGGCTGGTGCCGATCAACCGCCGTTACGGCCTCGACGCCCTCGTCGAGGCGTGCCGGCAGTACCGTAGCGTCAAGAATCGGCGGTTGAGCTT
This sequence comes from Actinomycetes bacterium, assembly GCA_021847945.1. Lineage (GTDB taxonomy): Bacteria > Actinomycetota > Acidimicrobiia > Acidimicrobiales > Palsa-688 > JAJZAM01. The sequence continues at coordinate 26,772 of JAJZNG010000070.1, forward strand.
CGAATGGGCCCTCATCGACGGCGTTAACGACCGCCGCAGCGACGCGGCAGAACTGGCCCGGATCGCGACGGGCCTCGCTGCTCACGTGAACGTGATCCCCCTCAACCCGACCGACGGCTTCGCCACCCGCGGGACGCCACCCGACGGTGTCCGACGTTTCAGGGACCTGCTTTCGAGCATGGGCGTGGCCGTCACCGTCAGACGCAACCGCGGCACCGACATCGAAGCCGCTTGCGGCCAGCTGGCAGCCCGCGCTGCGCAGCCGAGCCCACCCGCCTAGATCCCAGCGACCTCCTCGCTTCTCAGTTCCGCATCCTTGGCGGCCGAAAACTGATTTTTGGCGAAGGCGACGGCCGCTTATCCCCCGCGCGGTGCAAGACTAGTCCTATGTCTTCACCCCAAATCCGCTGGTTGGACAAGACGCAGCCCCAGACGCTGATGATAGCTACGGTCATCATGTACATCAACGCGGCGTTCGGCCTTCTCGACGGTGAGCTGTTCACCCTCGGAGGTCTAGGAGCCGTGGTTGTCATAGGTCAGGCGGCGGCAGGCCTCGGCATCGCCAACGAGAAGAAGTGGGGATACTGGCTGGGTGTCGGTGTCACGGTTCTCTTCTTGGCGATCCTCGTCGAGTACTTCTCCTTCGTCGAAGTGGTCAACCTGCTCTTCTACGGGGCTCTGCTCGCCTTGTTGCTGCACCCCCAAAGCCGGTCTTATCGCAAAACCTGGTTCCGCTAGAACGCTGGCTTTGGCGTAGCCTGAGCGCATGACAACCACGATCGAAGGAATCGAAGGCCTCAAGGCCAAGGCGGGGGAGCACTTAGGCTACAGCGAGTGGAAGGTGGTCACCCAGGAGCAGGTCAACCTGTTCGCCGACGCTACCGGTGACCACCAGTGGATCCACGTGGACCTCGACCGGGCCAAAGCCGGACCTTTCGGTGGGCCGATAGCGCATGGATACCTCACCTTGTCCTTAACTCCCGCTCTTTTGAGCGAAGTGATGAACGTGTCGGGGATCTCCATGGGGGTCAACTACGGGATCGACAAGCTGCGTTTCCCCTCCCCCGTGCCGGTCGGCTCCAAACTGCGCGCCGGGGTCCAGCTGGCCTCCGTGGAGGAGGTAACAGGAGGCGCTCAGGTTAAGCTGGTCGTCACCTACGAGGTAGAAGGCTCCCCGAAGCCTGCCTGCGTGGCGGAGATCATCTTCAGGTACTACCTCTGAGCACCCGGACCTCGGGCACCCGGACCTCGGGCACCCAGAAACCACTCCCCCACGGCGAGGACAAGGTCCGCGCTGTGCGTTCGATGTTCGACGCGATCGCCCCGCGCTACGACCTCGTGAACAAGGTGATGACCTTCGGCGTGGACCGCGTGTGGCGACACCAAGCGCTGAGGGCGCTGTCAGTGCCGCCGGGGTCGCTCGTTTTGGACCTTGCGTGCGGGACTGGCGACTTCTGCCGTGAGCTGGAAAGTTCCGGTATGCGACCGGTCGGCGTCGACTCATCTTTGGGCATGCTCGCCCACGCCCGTACAGTCTCACCCCTATTACAGGGCGACGGGCTGGCCTTGCCGCTAAGGGACGGGTACTTGGACGGGGCCATCTCGGGCTTCGCTTTAAGGAACTTCGTGGCTCTCGAACCGGTCTTCGCAGAGCTCGCGAGAGTTCTGCGGCCAGGAGGCAGGATCGCACTATTGGACGTGTCCGCGCCGCGGAACCCTGTCATCCGGGTAGGGCACGGGTTTTACTTCAACAAGGTGGTGCCGAAAGTGGGGGCGGTCTTTTCGGACGGGGACGCCTACGGTTACCTTCCCCGGTCAGTCGCGTACCTGCCTCCGAGCGAGCGGATCGTAGAAATGCTCGCCGTCGCCGGGTTCGGTGCGATCAGGAACCGCCCTTTGACCGGCGGTGTCACCCAGCTGTTGACGGCGACGCGCAGGGTGCTCCCGAAGTGACGATCTCGACGAGCGTCGACCCGGCAGGGTTGGAGGCGGTGACGGTCCCAGTCGACGAAACCCAGGACCTGATCGCCTTCGCAGGATCCGGCGGCTGGCTTTTCTCCGACGATACCGGCGGTATAGCAGGACGCGGCGAGGCGCTTCGCATCAACCTTCCGCACGGCCTTTGCGACCCGGCGGACGTGGAAGCAGCCACGGAGAAGCTGCGGTCGATCAAGTCGCGCGGCGATCTCGGTCGCCCCGGGTGCGGACCGCTGGCCCTGGGCGCTTTGCCGTTCGATCCCGCCGAGCCCGGCTATCTGGTCGTTCCCGCCGTCGTCTTCGGCCGTGACGGTGACGCCTCGTGGATCACCACCGTAAAGCCGGTCGCCTCGGCGGACCCAGCTGCGGACCGAGCTGCCGACCCAGCTGCGGACCCCCCGGCGGGCTCGTCGCCTGAGCGTTTCACGCTTACTCCAACCCTCAGTCACGCGGAATGGCAGGGGATCGTGTCTGCAGCCCTTGACGAGATCGACTGTGGGAGCTTCGAAAAGGTGGTCCTCGCCCGGCGAATAGACATCGAAGCCGACCGGGATTTCGTCGTCACCGAGGTCCTTGAGCGGCTCCGCACGCTGTACCCGTCGTGCATGCTTTTTAAAATGGAGGGTTTCATCGGGGCGAGCCCGGAGCTGCTCGTCCGCCGGCACGGCTTGGAGGTTGACAGCTATCCCCTCGCAGGCACCGTCGCGCGAAGCGGCGACGGCCGCGACGACGAAAGGTTGGTCGCCTCGATGATGGGATCAGCAAAGACCCGCCGGGAGCACCGGGTGGTAGTCGACGCTATCGCCGGCGCCTTACGCCCTCTCTGCAAAACCCTCGACGTTCCAGAGACGCCTTCGGTGATGTCGATGCGTAACGTGTCGCACCTTGCGTCGCACATCCGGGGACGGCTGACAGCCGGCGCTCCGAGCGTGCTCGGCCTTGCAGCGAGAATACATCCCACGCCGGCGGTTGGCGGTTACCCTACCGAGCCGGCTCTACGTTTCCTGCAGAAGGTCGAGGGATTCGACCGTGGCCGCTACGCCGGGCCGGTCGGCTGGATCGACTCACGCGGCGACGGCTGTTTCGCCCTGGGGATTCGAAGTGCCCAGGTGGCTGGCCGCCGGGCGAGCATATTCGCCGGGAACGGAATAGTCGCCGGGTCGGATCCTGCCGGCGAGCTCACCGAAACCCAGCTCAAGCTCCAAGCACTTCTGTCAGCTCTCGTACGTCCCTGACCGCCAGTACCTTCACCGCGTCCTATGCGGATAGTAGCAGCGGGTCGGTCCCTGGCTTCAGTTCACCATGCCTGCAGTCAGGGCGGCGTCGACGGCCTCCACGAGGCGCTCGTGGTCGGAGACGTTGCGCCTCCTGTCCGAGCTAACCACCCCGACGCGCACCGCTTCGGACGGTTCGGGAACTGCAGCCGCTTCGAGAAAACCGTCAAGCTCCTGCCTCGTGTCGAGGCGGGTCGCTTCGACGCCGTAGGCCGCACAGAGCGCTACTAGGTCCACTCCGTGCGGTGTCCCCCAGTAGCGCTCGAAGCGCTCAGAAGGCAGGGCATCCGAGTAGGAAAGGAACGAGAAGATTCCTCCCCCGTCGTTGTCCACTACTACCACGCTCAGCCGGGCCGGCCGGCCGGCCGCCCAAAGGAGCGCCCCGGCGTCGTAGAGGAAGGCCAGGTCCCCTACCAGAGCCACTGTGGGTTGTCGTCCGCCGATGGCAGCCCCGAGCGCGCTCGACAACACCCCGTCTATGCCGTTGGCCCCACGGTTGGACATCACCCGAGCCTCGCAGCGAGGCGAACCGAACCACTCGACATCTCGTATTGGCATAGAAGACGACACGAACAGCTGCGAGCCAGACGAAAGCGACGTGGTGACAGCCCTGGCAACCGCCGGCTCTGACATCTCAAAAGATTCGCCTGGTGACAAAAGGTAATCGAGGGTCGCTTGGGTTATCACGTCTGCCCGCTTCCACAGCGAAACCCAGTCTCCCGCAGCGCCAGGTGCGTGCGCAACGGTCCGAGCTTTGAGCGCGCCCGCCAAGTCGACCGCGTTGGCGGTCGACACCTGCCATGCGGTGCGCTCGGGGTCCGCCCAGCGTCCGCGTGGATCGACTAGAACCTGAGGTACGTTCCCGTCGAGGCCACCGAGCCAGGCGTTTAGCACCTTCGACGACCAAGGGGCTCCGAGGCGGAGCACGAAATCAGCTGCGAGGCTTTTCATGCGCCCAGAGCGCAGGATGAGGTCCGCTCCTGCCACTACGAAGGGGTGCTCTACACGAAGCCCGCAGCGGGGGTCGGCCAGGACCGGCCATCCCATCGTCTGCGCTATCGCCAGCACAGCCTGCCTGTCCCCTTCAGATACCGCCGCTCCCTCCCCGGCCACTATGAGCCCGCGCCTGGCTCGGTGGGATCCGATCAGCTCGACGAGCGTCGGGTCAGGTGCCACCGCTCGCACCGGACCTCCAACGGCGTGCCAGGGCCGGCCCCCTGGGCGTCCCGCCGGGACAGAAACGCCAGACGGGTCACCCATTAGAGGCTCGCGGAACGCCAAGTTGAGATGCACCGGGCCTTGACCGTCGAGCGCCTCGGCCACGGCGCGGGAGGCCAGCGACCGCCACATACCAGCCGACGCGAGCTCCGCTACGCCTGGTTCGAACGACCAGCGGACCGACCGACCGTAGAGGGCCTGCTGGTCAACCGTCTGGGGTGCGCCAACCTCGTGCAGCTCGGGGGGTCGGTCCGCGCTGACGACTATCAGGGCGACACCCGCCTGGGAGGCCTCCACCACCGCCGGGTGCATCTCCACAGCTGCTGTTCCGCTGGTCGTGACCGCTATCACCGGTCGGGCGCTTGCGAGAGCGGCCCCCAGAGCTGCGAACCCCGATGAGCGCTCGTCTAACACGACACTCACCCGGATCGCTCGCTGGGCTTGGAGGGCTACGACGATAGGAGTAGAGCGCGATCCCGGGGAGACGAAAGCTTCGCGAACACCTGCTCGATGCCATTCGTCGCACAGCACCGAGCAGAACGCCGCCTGGACGTCGGCCTGGTTGAAAGCTCCGAGCGTCATCGGGCACCTCCCGGGGTGGCGAAGTTATCAGAGACGGCCGTCGACAGGGTCATGGCATCATTGCGAGATGAGAAGCGAGCTCGCAGTCCAAGTGCGCAACGCCCCTTCGCGTCACCGTCTGGCGCTCGTACACGGCTTTACACAGTCGGCGGCTTCCTGGGGACCTTTCGTCGACGGTCTCGGCGGGACTTTCGAGACGATCGCTGTCGACGCGCCCGGGCACGGGCGCTCCGCGGCCGTCGAAGCCGGCTTGGTGGACGGGGCTGAAATGATGGCAGCGGCGGTTTTCGAAGCGGGCTCCGGAGGCCCGGCGTCGTGGATCGGCTATTCCATGGGCGGCCGCTACGCCCTCCACGTGGCTGTCTCCCACCCCGAGACCGTAGCGAGCCTGGTACTGGTCAGCACCACCGCCGGCATCGACGACCCCGACGAACGCGAAGCTAGACGACTCTCCGACGCCGATATAGCAACGCGGATCGAACGCGACGGTGTAGGCAGCTTCCTCGCCTGGTGGCTGTCGCAGCCCATCTTCTCTACTCTTCCGGCTGAAGCGGCTAACGTCGAGTCGAGACTCGGCAGCTCCCCGGCTGGCCTGGCGTCGAGTCTTCGTCTCGCCGGGACAGGAGCGCAGCAGCCTCTGTGGGACCGTCTCGGGAACATCGACGTGCCGGTCCTCGTCGTCGCGGGCGAGCTGGACGCCAAGTACCGCGCCCTCGCTCACCGGCTCGTCGAGTCGATAGGCGACAACGCCGAGCTCGCCGTCGTCCCCGACGCCGGCCACGCCTGCCACCTCGAGGCCCCGACCGTGTTCCAAAAGCTGGTGCAACAGTGGCTGACCAGCCGTCGAACCTGACCCCCGCAGCGCTCCTCGCCGGCCGGTCAGATCCACAAGCCGACCGCCACGGCAGCTCCGAACGCCAGCTGCGCCCTACCAGTCTCGCCGAGAACCTCGATCAGGTCCCGTCCCGAAGTGCCTGCCAGGACCCGCCTGACGGGCACGACGGCCAGCGGCAACGCCACCAGGCCTACAAGTCCGCCCAACCGCCAGGCGGCCATCACCGCTGCGGCTACGAAAGGGCCGGCCATGCACGCCGAGTAGATCACTCTCGTCGAAGCCGCGCCTACTCTCACCGCCAGGGTCCGCTTGCCCGACGACGCGTCACCGTCTATGTCCCGCAGGTTGTTGACCACCAGCAGGGCAACGGCGAACAGGCCGGAAGCCGTCCCGGCTACAGCGCTCAGTGCGTCCAGACGGCCGAGCTGCACGTACGCAGTCCCCGCGGTAGCCACCAATCCGAAGAAGACGAACACGAACAGCTCGCCCAAGCCGGCGTAGCCGTACGGTCTGGGCCCGCCCGTATAGAACCACCCGGCTGCTACGCACGCCGCCCCGACTGCTACCAGCCACCCGCCGGCGAACGCTGCTAGCACCAGGCCGCAAGCTCCGGCGACGCCGAAAGACGCGAACGCCGCCTTCCTGACGGCGGCCGGGGTTCGCATGCCCGATGCTACAAGTCGCAGAGGTCCCACCCGGTCGACGTCGGTGCCTTTGACACCGTCGCTGTAGTCGTTGGCGTAGTTCGTTCCGACCTGAAGGGCCAACGCTACGACCAGGGCCAGCGCAGCCCGCCACCAGATCACTTGGCCGCCGGCCCTCGCCACTGCAGTTCCGATGACCACAGGAACCGCCGACGCCGGGAGCGTCCTCGGACGGGCGCCGAGCACCCAGGGATGTTGCGAAGCCTTCACCGGGTGGCAAACTACCGCCGATGGCAGCTCTCGTGGCAATCGACCTTCCGGGCGGACCGCAGTTCGTTACAGCACTACGCAGGATCTGGGACCAAGGTGATGCCGCCCTTCCCATCGACCAGCGCATGGCCGCTGCCGCCCAGGTGGACACGATCCGCTCGTTGAGAGCATCCGCGGTGGTCGGCCCGGACGGCGAGCGTCGCGAACTGGAGGGCGGAGCCCCCGTCGAGCCGGGCGACGCTCTCGTCATGGCCACCAGCGGGACGACAGGGCGCCCGAAGGGGGTGGTCCTGACCCACGACGCCCTCGACGCGTCCGCTGCGGCGACCAGCCGGCGGCTCGGCGTCGACCCCGCCCGACACCGGTGGCTGGCTTGCCTGCCTCTCAACCACATAGGGGGCCTGGCGGTGGTGACCCGCAGCCTTGCTACCGGGACGCCTTTCGAGGTGCTGGCCGGCTTCGACGCGGGCCGTGTCCGGGAGCTAAGCGGCCCGGACTGCTTCGTGTCGCTGGTGACCACGGCGCTCGCCCGGACACCGGCTGACCTTTTTCACACGGTGGTGCTGGGAGGCTCCGCCTACCCTGCGGACCGGCCAGCCAACGTCGTGG
>JAJZNG010000189.1 GCA_021847945.1 Actinomycetes bacterium
GATGCAGGGCTACGCGGTGCTCAGCCCGATCGGCTTCGACAGCTTCGGGCTTCCCGCTGAGAACGCCGCCATCAAGACGGGGATCCACCCTCGGGTTTTCACGGACGCGCGTATCGAGGAGCTCAAATCCAGCCTCCGCCGTCTCGGTGCAAGCTACGACTGGCGTCGGGAGCTCCACAGCCACGACCCGGAGTATATGAAATGGAACCAGGTTATCTTCCAGAAGTTTCTCGACGCGGGTCTCGCTTATCGCCGTAATGCCCCGGTGAACTGGTGCCCGGGCTGCCAGACGGTCCTCGCCAACGAACAGGTCCTCGCCGACGGCACGTGCGAACGAAGCGGCGACCTGGTAACTCGGCGCGACCTGGAGCAGTGGTTCTTCCGGATCACCTCCTACGCGGACGAGATGCTCGAAGCGCTCGACGGCCTGGACTGGCCGGAGCGCGTCAAGGTGATGCAGCGTAACTGGATAGGCCGCTCGGAGGGAGCCCAGTTCGCCCTTCCCGTCGAAGGGGTCGAAGGGGCGCACATCGACGTGTTCACCACACGACCCGACACTGCGTTTGGGATGACCTTCGTGGTTCTAGCCCCCGAGCATCCCCTGGTAGTGGCGGTGACGACGGACTCGCAGCGCGCCGAGGTGGAAGCGTTCGTCGAGCGGGTCCGGGGACAGTCCGACATCGACCGCCAGTCAAGCGAAGGGCCCCTCGACAAGCGGGGCGTGTTCACCGGCGGGTACGCGATAAACCCCTTCAACTCCACCCGTGTGCCTATCTACCTGGCCGACTACGTCCTTATGACCTATGGGACGGGGGCGATAATGGCAGTCCCGGCGGAGGACCAGCGCGACTGGGACTTCGCCGCAGCCTACGGCCTGCCGGTAGTGCGGACCGTCGCCCCGCCGGCCGGATGGGAAGGAGAGGCCTACACCGGCGACGGGCCGAGGATAAACAGTCAATGGCTTGACGGGATCACCGACACCGCCGAAGCAAAGCAGAAGGCCATCGACTGGCTCGTCGCAAACCGGATCGGGGAACGCAAGGTTAACTACCGGCTGCGCGACTGGCTTTTGTCGCGTCAACGCTACTGGGGATGCCCGATTCCGGTGCTGCACTGCCCGATCGACGGGATCGTCAAAGTCCCCGAAGACCAGCTGCCGGTCCTTTTGCCGGACGACGTCGAATTCCTGCCGGGCGGGGACTCGCCTCTGCGCCACCACAAGGCGTTCTTGGAGACGACCTGCCCTAAGTGCGGAGGTCCGGCCCAACGAGAGACCGACACCATGGACACATTCGTCGACTCGTCATGGTATTTCCTACGGTTCTGTGATCCTTGGGATTCCACGGCACCGGTCAACTTGGATGCCGCCCGCAGGTGGATGGCCGTCGACCAGTACATAGGCGGGATAGAGCACGCCATATTGCACTTGCTATACGCCCGCTTCTACACCAGAGCCCTAGCCGACCGGGGTTTGGCGCCGGCGGAGATCCGTGAGCCTTTCAGCCGGCTGTTCACCCAGGGGATGATCACGATGGAAGGCTCCAAGATGTCGAAGTCCAAAGGGAACCTCGTGTCCCCGGAGAAGTACTTCGACACTGTCGGCGCTGACTCTCTGAGACTTTTCCATCTGTTCGTGGGTCCGCCAGGCGACGACTTCGACTGGAGCGAGCAGACAGACCAGATGATCGAAGGCTGTCACCGTTTTCTCGGTCGACTGTGGAGGATGGCCACCGTGTCCCTGGACGCTTCCAGGTCCCTGGACAGCTCCAGCCTGGTGGAGCGCGACGAGACCGCCGCCGATGCTGAGATAGACCGCCAAGTGCACCGACTCATCGACAGGGTCTGCTCGGACTACGAGCGGTGGTCCTACAACACGGCCGTGGCGGCGTGCATGGAGATGCTCAACACCCTCTACCGCTATGTTCAGTCCCCCGAAAGGGCCCGCACGCTGACCGTCGACTTCGCCGTCGACTCCATGCTCAAGTTGCTGGCCCCTATGGTCCCTCACGTCACGGCCGAGTTGTGGGAGCGCAGGCATCCCGACGCGGAGCCGTTGCACTCCCAGGCCTGGCCGGCGGCAGACCCCGAAAAGCTCAAGCAGGACACGACCGTCATGGTCGTGCAGGTGAACGGCAAGGTCCGCGACAAGCTCGACGTCGCTACCACTATCGGTGAGACCGAAGCGGTCGAAGTCGCTTTAGGCTCCGAGCGGGTCCGGGCTGCGCTCGGCGGACGCGAACCGGCAAAAGTGATAGCCCGCCCGCCCAAGCTCGTCAACGTCGTCGTGTAGCCCGCGCCATGGCGGGCCGGACCTTCTATGCGGGCGGGTCGGACCCGCTAGCGGGCCTGCCATGCGGGCGGGTCGGCTCAGGTTTCGCCGCGTAGGAAGCGTTCCAACTCGGCGGCAAGCTCGTCGCCGGACGGTAGGTCCCCGAAGTCAGCGGCGCCGCTCATCAGCTCCTGGTCGGCTTGCTCTTCGAGTTGGCGTACGAGGGCGGTGTGCTCGTCGCTGCCTGCGAGAAGCTGGCCTATCTGCTGGTTGGTGACGCTCGCCGAAGCGTGAAGAGCCTTGGAGTCCACTTCGATCTCGGCTATACGTCCCAGGCCTTCCAGCAAAGCTGCGGAAGCGGCAGGGTAGGGCATGGCGGCGACGTAATGGGGAACTCGTGCCCACAGGCCGACGGCGGGGATCGAAGCCTCCCCGAAGGCCACTTCGAGGGCTCCTTGAACGCCCGAGGGCACTTCGATGCTGGCCGGAAGGACGCCGACTCGCGCCGCAAGCTCCGGGTTGGGCGACGTGCCCACGAGACGTACGGGCCGGGTGTGGGGGACCGGGGCCGGGAAGGCGCCCAAGCCGACGACGAGCTCCACCTCCAAGCGGCTTGCCAGGGCAACGACCTCTGTAGTGAAGCGACGCCATTGCATGTCCGGCTCGGGGCCTGACAGCGTGAGCACGGTACGCCCGGTCCTGTTAACCGAGGAGTGGACGGTGATCTCAGGCCAGCGCAGCTGCTCGTCGACCCCGTTCACTATCCGAAGCGTCGGGCGGCGGGCGCGAAAGTCGATCAGCTCGTCGGAGTCGAACGTCGCCACCAGAGTGCTCTGCGTCGAAGCTGTGAGGGCGCCGAGAGCGCCGGCCGCCGCAGCACCAGCGTCGATCCACCCGTCCAAGCACATCACCATGATCGGGCGCTCGACCGAGGGCCATGCGCTTATCGTGGCCAGGGGAGGTCGGGTCTCGCTCATATCATCCATTTTGGTGCACGCGGAGCCTGTCGCGTGGCCACGGGCTCCTCCGCGATCCGGCCGTCGAGTCTGAGGGGACCGTCCCGCCGAGGCCGGGGTGCGACCCTGGGGGTCTCAGATGCCCAGTTCGTCGGCGGCCTGCTCCGAGCGCTGAGCGAGCCAGGCGATCGAATCAGGGTAGGAGCTGAAGTCGAAACCGTCGTCGCCCATCGCCCCGCCGAGGTACCGGGCGTAGACGCCTTCGAGGATGCAAGCCAACTTCCAGTAGGCGAAGGCCACGTAGAAGCCGAGCGCGCTCAGGTCGACGCCGGTGCGTTCGCCGTAGCGGCGGACGAGCCGGTCCCGACTGGCGAATCCCGGCATGGCTGTCGCAGCGTGGCCGAGGGCGGAGCGCTCGCCAGGTTCGGGCCAGTACGACAGGAGTTGGCCTAGATCTGCGAGCGGATCTCCAAGGGTGCACAGTTCCCAGTCGAGAACCGCCCGCACTCGCTGCCCGTCGGGGGAGACCACACAGTTGTCGAGGCGGTAGTCGCCGTGGACGATCCCAGAGCGGGCCTGGTCGGGTATGGAAGCCGCCAGCCGGTCGTGCAGGGAGTCCATCGACGCCAGCGGCGTGCCCCCACGGCCGTCGTTCGCAGCCTTGTAGTTCGAATACCAGCGGCTCAGCTGGCGTGCGATGTAGCCATCCTTACGCCCCAGGTCACCCAGGCCGACGGCGTCTGGGTCGACCATGTGAATGTCGGCGAGCGTGTCTATCAGGGCGAAGCTGACCTTCTCCCGGGCGTCTTGGTCCAAGAGGGCCGCCACGTCGTCCTCGTTGCGGGCGATCACCCCGTCCACGAAACCCATGACGTAGAAAGGCGCGCCGTTCACCTCGGGGTCCTCGCACAGCCCTAAGGCGGGGGGGACCGGAATCCCGGCCGGGCCCAGAGCCGAGATGATCCGGTGCTCCCTGTGCATGTCGTGCGCTTTGGGAAGCAGGTGGCCGGTCGGCGGGCGGCGAAGCACGAACCTCTCGCCTCGGCTGTCGGTAGCGACATAGGTCAGGTTCGAGCGTCCCCCGGCCACCAAAGAGTACGAGAGTGGCGGCAGGGCCGCGGGGACGTTGCCCGCGAACCATGCGTTGACCCGCTCGGCGTCGATTCCCCTCGGCATTTCGGTACTCTGAGCGGAGTTCATGTCCCCAAAGCTATTGCGAAAAGTCCAACCTGCGCATACCCGGTGCACGGCCGGCCTTCAGCCACGGGGTACGGGAACTGATCGGATCTAAAGTGCCGCCTGCTGGCGGCCGGTAGGGAGCGAAATGGCAACAGTCACCGACGTAACCGACGCCACATTCGAAGCTGACGTCCTCGCCCGCTCGACGAGCGTCACGGTAGTCGTAGACCTTTGGGCTTCGTGGTGCGGTCCGTGCCGGGTCCTGGGCCCCATCTTGGAGAAGGTGGTCGGGGAGGCCGACGGCGTCGAGCTAGTCAAGATAGACGTCGACGCCAACCCGCGTGCAGCGGCGACATTCCAGGTGCAGTCGATCCCCGCCGTGTACGCCATCAAGGACCGAAAGGTGCTCGACAGTTTCGTAGGCGCCCTGCCAGAACCGGCCGTCAGGTCCTGGGTGGCCGGCCTTAGCCGGGCCCCGAGCGAGGTGGAGCTGCTGATCGAACGAGGCGACGAGGCGTCGCTGCGCAACGCCTTGGACCTGGAGCCGGCCAACGAGAAGGCCCTGCTCGGCCTCGCAGCTATCCTCGCTTCTGACCGCGGTGACAGCACCCGGCGCGACGAGGCGTTACACCTCCTCGCCAAGCTGCCAGAGTCCCCCGAATCCAGGCGGATCGCGGCAGAGGCACGCCTCGGGGGGGAAGCCGACGAAGCGCAATCGACCTCCGGCGAGGGTGTCGAGGCTCGCCTCGACGCCCTACTCGAAAAGGTTCGCGGCGACGAAGCAGCCAGGCAGGAGTTCATCGACCTGCTGGAGATCCTCGGACCGGAAGATCCTCGCACGGCCGCCTACCGCAAGGCTCTCACCGCAAGGCTGTTCTGAACGCCGGCTGTTCTGACCCACGCTCCCAATACACAATCCGCCTGGGCCGCCCGGCTGGTCACAGCTCGCGTGTAGGGTCGCATGCGATGATCTTGCACCTCGGGGCCAAGAGCTTCGACCTGACCAGCCACGCGCTGGTGATGGGCATCTTGAACAGGACGCCGGACTCCTTTTTCGACCGCGGCCGCTACTGGAAGATGGACGACTTCTTCGCTCTGGCTGACAAGCACGTCGCTGAAGGCGCCGACCTCCTCGACGTCGGCGGCGTGAAGGCAGGGCCGGGGCCGGAGGTGGGCGAAGCCGAGGAGATGGACCGGGTGGTCCCCGCGGTCGAAGCCTTGCGACGCCGTTTCGACGTCGCCCTGTCAGTCGACACGTGGCGGGCTTCCGTAGCTCGCGAGGCGTACCGGGCCGGGGCGGTCGTCGGCAACGACATCAGCGGCTTCGCCGACCCCGGATACCTCGCCGAGGCCGCGGCAGCGGGAGCGACCGTAGTGGCCACCCACATACGCCTCGGCCCTCGAATCCCCGACCCCGAGCCCGTCTACGAGGATCTCGTCGGCGAGGTCGCCGACTTCTTGGTGTCGCGGGCGCAACTTGCCCGCGAAGCCGGAATCGACGACACTCGCATCGTCTTGGACGCCGGCCTCGACCTGGGCAAGACAGCCTCCCAGTCGGAGGAGCTGCTGCGCGCCTCGGACCGCCTTGCCGGCCTTGGGTGGCCGCTGCTTCTGTCCGCGTCGAACAAGACTTTCCTAGGCGTGCGTTTCGGCCTCGAAGTCACCGAACGCCTCGAAGCTACGATCGCAGCGCACGCAGTAGGAGTGAGCCTGGGATGCCGGATCCTCAGAGTGCACGACGTGCGCTCGGCGAGACGAGTCGCGGACAGCGTCGCGGCGATCCTCGAAGCCCGATGAGACCTGCAGCGACTAAGGCTATCCAACAGTGACACCAGTCGTGCTCGTCGAGGGTAACGACCCGACTCTCGTCGGCGAGGCCGTAGACAAGGCGATCGGTGAGCTGCTGGGCGGGGAGGACCGCTCGCTGGCCCTGGAAGACTACGAGGGCGACGAAGTCGACCTCGCCGCGGTAGCCGACTCGTGCCTGACACCGCCGCTGCTCGTCTCCAGACGGGTGATAGTCGTCCGCTCA
>JAJZNG010000087.1 GCA_021847945.1 Actinomycetes bacterium
GGCTTGGGTGGCTTTTGATGACCTCTCTGAGGCCTTCGCCGGTGGCGTCGAGGTAGCGTCGTGTGGTGTCTAGGGATGCGTGTCCGAGAAGGGCTTGGAGCTCTACCACGTCCGCTCCAGCTTGGAGGGCGTCTGTGGCGAAACTGTGGCGTAGGGCGTGGACCATCGCCCCGGCGGGTATCCGTGAGCGGATGCCCGCTCTGATGTACAGGCGTTCTACTAGATAGCGGATCTGGTGGGCGGCGAGGCGGCGTCCTCGGGTGTCTACGAGCAGGGGAGTGGCCGGGTGGTCTAGGTCATGTCCGGGGAATCGGACGGCCCGGCTGGTCTGGTAGGCGGCGAGGACTTCTTCGAGGGTCGCGTCGACGGGGATGGAGCGGGTCTTGTTACCTTTGCCGGTCACTTCGAGGTGCCTGGCGCCCGCCGGACCGGCGATGGACGCCATGCCAAGCGAGACGGCTTCTCCTTCGCGTATCCCTGACACCAAGAACAAAGCTACGAGCGCCGTGTCACGCTCCGGCCAGGGTTCCCTGGCGGTGCTGTCGACGGTGGAGGCTGTGGCAAGGAGGCGTCGGGCAGCGTCGTCGGCTTTGATGGCCTTAGGCGCAGACGGGGCCAGGCGGGGTTTGCCGACGGCGGACATCGGGTTACCATCCACCAGGTCCTCGGCGACCAAGAAGTCGAACAGTGACGACCAAGCTGAGTGAGCGCGCAGCACCGACGACGCTGCATGGTCGGCAGCCCACGAAGCGAAAGCCGCCCGCAAAGCCCGCTTGTTCAAACCGTCGAGGTGTAGCATGGCTGCGCCATCCGCGTCGATGCGCCTGGCGACGCCCTCGACGTCAGCCCGATAGGCGGCGAGAGTTCGCGGTGACGGCTTGGTAGCGCCTAGATGGAACAGCCAGCTGTCCACGATCTCGGCTAGGCGGGCATCGGCGGACAGGCGTCGGGGTGCGGCCACGACCACCAAGCATAGTTGTGATAATCCTAGTTATCGAGAAGTTATACCGAAGCCCCGTCGAGACCTGAGCCGTTAGAGCACCAAGGGCTGAGAAGCCGAGGAGCGAGGCGAAGATCATGGTCGGGAGTCGGGTGGCGTCGCTGTCCCTGTCGGGTCACGTCCAGCGCCGGAGGAGGGAGCGGCCGGCTTCGACGACGGCCGGATGCTCGCCGTCCAACGTTTCGATGTGCACCACTGCGAGTCCCTCGACGGTGGTCGCGTCCGGTGGGCTCCACAGCCCGCAGGCCGTCCAGTCCGGATTGTAGAACGACCACCATGACACCCCAACCCAGCGAGCCTCGTCGTGTACGCGTGCGGCCCAAGCCTGGGTGGTGATCCGGTCACGGGTTACTACCCGCGACGGGCGCAGCATTCTGGCCGCTAGCTCGTCAGGGTTGTCAAGGTCAAGCACGCGACGGTCGTCGGACAGGTCGAAGGTGACCAGCCGGGCGCTGAACCCTCTCGGGTGTTCCAGCAGCCAGTCGCCCCAGTGGGCGAAAGCACCGAAACGTTCTGCGACAGCCCCTGCGGGAGAGCCCGCCAGGTACAGCGTGTTGTAGCGGTCGGGGTTGTCGACGCGGTGCTGTCCGCTGGACCGGGGGACGAACCCGGGATGATACGGGTTTCCTCTCGCTGCGGCGGGATCGACTGGGCAAACCCGGTATAGGCGCACCGGCTATACAGCGGCTCCGACTTCGACGGCGGAGATAGCCACCTCGACAGCCGGTCCGCCGAAGTCGGTGAAAACTTGGGCGGGAGTCGACCCCCCCAGATAGGGATTGGGGCTGGTCAGCCAGGCCTGTGCCTGGCGGGCAGTGAACACCTCAGCGAGTCGCGACGTCAGGTACTCCAAGGCCAGTAGCCGCCCGGTCGCCGTTTCGCCTGGGCGTTCCTTGCGCTGGCGCCACCGGGTGGGCTGGGACGCGGAAACGCCGAGCAGAGAGGCGAGGCCGTTGACGCCGTACACGGCCACTAGCCGGTCAACTTTTGCTTCGATACCTGCGTTGAAACCTTCGAAGCGAACCTTGGGTTCGGTGGCGGTCCTAGCGGCAAGGGCTGGCATACGAACAGCATAGCCCACGCCCAACGAATCTCATTGGGCTAGGCAGAGGTCTGCCCGCCGTTTCGGAATGGACCCGGTGGCGTCGGGGTCTCGGGGTAGTACGGCCAACGACGTATAGCAATGTCAGATATCGGGTATCGCATGGCTAGTTGTACAGAGGCAGACTGTGGTGTTTCCATCGGACCGGCCTGCGTATGTCACCGCTATAGGTGGAGTCCATGCGCAGAGGGCCTCCGGGGCGTGCCGTGCGGCGGGCCACCCGCCGTTAGGCCGCCACCAGCGTGTCGGTAAGCGACGCGGAGCTTTCGGAGATTCATTGTGATCGGGCGGTGCAGCGGCTTCGATATTGGGAGTTGGTGGACATTACGACGCGGACGCCGCCGGCGCCGCCGGGGACCAACAGCTTCGCCGAACGGCCGGCCAGTCCTGCCTGTCCGTTCTGCTAGGAGCACCGCTCGTGGTACGAGTTGTCCGCAGGGGCAGCGGGACTGGACCACTTATAGTCTCGATAATGTGGGTTATCGAGACTATAAGTGGAGGTGGGGAGTCTCGAAGCGGCATGCCTCGACATAGACGCCACTCGGGTTCCACCAGAGTGGGAAGACTCAGACGCGCTCGATTCGGACGGCATTAGCGTGAGATGCGAGCGCAGTGAGATCCCCGACGTCGCCGCTGAGCACCACCCCGCCCGGCTCGGCACTAGCTACCACGACCGCATCCACAGCAGAGCCCCGTCGGGCTAGGTATCGCAGCTCACCCGCGCGACGAGCAACCGACGCTGACAGATCCTCGCTGACATCACAGGTCTTGAGGAGCCGGTTCACCGTCGCATCTGCCTTCTGACGTCCCGTTGTGACTTCGGCGAGCACGACGGAGGGGACGAGCGGAGGCCAATATCCGTCGCGGATGAGTGCACGGATGGCGGCCGCCACGTCCTGGTTCCGCTTGGCGAGAAAGCTGACCCCGCCGGAGTCCAGGACGAGCACGGTTAGCTCGCCTCGGGAGCCCGCGTGCTCTCCCGTCGCAACCGCCCCGTCAGCTCTTCGGCTCTGGCCACTGACGCTGGGGAAGGCTCTCCGACCTCTTCGACAAGTTCGGCGAGATATCGATCCGCCTCCTCGAGGAGCTCCTGACGTCGCATCTCCTCACGAACGGCGCCTTGCAGGAGCTCTGAGGCAGGTAGTCGGCGCTCCTTGACGGCCCGGTAAAGCTCGTCTGGAAGGTACACCTGCAGGCGCGGCATGCGTATTACTATACGCCTACCCACCGACTACGGCAAGAGCGGCCCAATAGCCGGGCCTCGACCACCCATGCAGCCGTGGCATAAGTGATGGGATGACAGAGCGCTTGCCTCGCTCTTGTTGGGCGAGCCGGACGGTGGGTTCGGCCGCGGCCGAGTCCTTTGGAGGCAGCCATGATGGCGGCGAGCTCGTCGGCGTGGCACCTATCGGCAACGATCCTGTGGCTTTGGCCGCAGCTTTGCGCGACGCCGGCGAGACCCCCGAGTTGGCCATTGAAGCCACCTGGGGGTGGTCTTTGGCCGTCGATATCTTCCAGGAACTCGGAGCCACCGTGCACCTGGTGAACCCTTCAGGCTTGGCGTGGGAGCACCGCCGGGTCAACGGCGACTACCGGGACTGCTGCGATCTGCTGGACCGGATGCGTCTGGGCAAACCGCCCGAGGCGTGGATCGCCCCGCACACGCTGAAAGCGCAGCTCAAGGCGGCGCTGGCCACACACGGCCTGCGCCCGCCAGTGAAAGACCTGTAGAGGCTAACCGGCCCCGCCTGTTCGCACCAGCTCGATCTTCCCCGAGCGACCGCTAGACCGATCTCGGCGGTGTTAGCGGTCCTTTGCTGGGCCAGCGCGGCGAAGGTCCAACCCAGCACGATGCAGGCCGCCGTGATGACCCCGCAGTGACCGCCAAGCCCCGTAGCGTTCCACTCCGGGTCCCGAGAGAGCAGGAGAACAAGTGGGATAAGTACAGTTTTCTCTCGGTGCGCGACCTACACGATGTCGTAGTCGACGGCGGACAGACCCCGACGAGCGACCCGGAACATGTGAGCGAGTTGGTCGCAGAGCTTCACGATCGCGTCATAGCCACTCGCGCTGTAGGGATCTACCGAGAGGGTGACCGAGTAAATCGTGTAGCCGGACAGAGGGGCGACTGGGAATACCTCGCTCTGAGTCGAGTGCCGGCGACAGTCTCGGGTTGGCATTTCGGAGTGTGCAGCGGGTTGTTGCTCGAGTGCAGCGCTAATAGCCCGATGCACGTGGCCCCGACAGCTGCAGCGCGGGAAGGAAGGTTGCCTGCGCGACCAGACTGGCGACGATGGCCACCGCACCGACGGGCCGAAGAGATCGCCTGTCTGGAGTGGTTTACCGGCCATGGCGCCTTCGCGGATGGTGCCATGTCGGCCACCTTGGCGTAGGCTGATATCCCGATCCGATCGGAGCACATTTTGGTTACGCGACAGTTCCCCAAGCCGGCAGAGCTCTTCGACCTTGTTAAGTTCCAGGTGCCCGAGTTTGACTCGACGAGGCGGAAGCTTCGAAGAGCCCTAAGTATCCAGGATCTGAGAACACTTGCGAAACGCCGTACCCCTAAGGCCCCATTCGACTACACCGACGGCGCAGCCGAAGAGGAGATCTCTTTAGGAAGGGCTCGTCAAGCTTTCCGCGACATCGAGTTCCATCCACAAATCCTCCGCGGCTCAAGTGACGTGGATACGTCATGTGAGATCTTCGGCGGGCCCTCCGCTTGGCCCTTCGCCATAGCCCCTATCGGTTTCACACGCCTGATGCGCAGCGAGGGCGAGACCGCAGGCGCAGCCAGCGCAGGAACAGCGGGTATCCCCTTCAGCCTGTCGACTCTCGGAACCACATCCATAGAAGACGTGAAGAGGGCAAACCCGACCGGCCGCAACTGGTTCCAGCTCTACGTGATGCGCAAACGCGAGATCTCCTACGAACTGACCCGGCGAGCAGCGTCAAGCGGCTTCGACACACTGCTGTTCACAGTCGATACGCCCGTCGCAGGCGCACGACTACGCGACAAAAGAAACGGCTTCTCGATACCACCGCAGCTAACAGCCGCAACCGTGCTCAACACTGTCACGAAGCCGTCGTGGTGGTGGGATTTCCTAACGACACCGCAGCTCGAGTTCGCGTCGCTGCGCTCCACCGGCGGGACGGTCGGAGAGCTCCTCGACTCCGCAATGGACCCGACCATCAGCGTCGATGATCTCGACGTGATTCGTTCCATATGGCCAGGAAAACTAGTGGTAAAAGGTGTCCAAAGCGTCGCCGATGCCAAGAAACTCGTCGATCTCGGAGTCGACGGCATAGTGCTCTCCAACCACGGTGGCCGCCAGCTTGACCGGGCTCCGGTGCCATTTCATCTGCTACCGGAGGTGGTGCGCGAAGTAGGAGGCCACATTGATATAGCGATCGACACGGGGATCATGGCAGGCGCCGACATAATCGCCTCGATCGCCCTCGGCGCAAAGTTCACGCTGATCGGCCGCGCCTACCTGTACGGCCTGATGGCCGGCGGACGTGCGGGCGTAGACCGCAGCATCGAGATCATCTGCGATCAGATCGTGCGCACCATGAAACTCCTCGGCGTCGCGTCACTCGCTGAACTCGAACCTGCCCATCTAACCCAACTAGGCCGGCTCAGTCCCCGCTAGAGACATCCGAGGGCGCTTAGTCCCCGACGTTTGCCCAAGGTCAACTGTCGCCGAATTGCTCATTTATCGAACTCGGCCCAGTCGTCTCCTGGGGGATCTACCAGCTGACGTCGCGGACGAAAGACATACACCCCACGTGCTCCCAGTCATGCGACGGTGTGCCCGACCGTCTGCCTGGCCCTGCTATGTCAGGTCGTGGAGGGCAGTGAAGATGTCGGCGATCT
Source organism: Actinomycetes bacterium (assembly GCA_021847945.1). GTDB lineage: Bacteria > Actinomycetota > Acidimicrobiia > Acidimicrobiales > Palsa-688 > JAJZAM01. Next base: position 5,980 of record JAJZNG010000087.1, read on the forward strand.
CGATACGGGCCGTGTAGTCGGGTTGGACGTCCACGAAACGCAGGGTGTGATCCTCGTCGACGACCAAGACAGTGGGCCCGGGCAGGTGTGTCTGCTCTTCGGCGTTGAACAGGGCCAAGTCTAGCCCTACCCGTCGTTGGGCTGCGAAGACCTCGTCGGCCTGTTGGAAACCGATGCCGATCTGTGTAGCCAGCCGGCTGGCGGGGGCGGACAGGACCGTGAAGTCGAGTCGTGCCTTATCTGCGGTGGACAGCGACTCGTCGGGAGTCTGGGTGCTTACGGCCACCCGTCACCGCTGCCAGCTTCCACCGATCGCAAAGCGCTACCTACA
>JAJZNG010000002.1 GCA_021847945.1 Actinomycetes bacterium
GTGATGCCCGGTTGCCACTGCGTCGAAACCGAGCTGGTCGGCCCGGGCGATCAGACGGTCGAATTTGAGGTGTCGGTTGCATTCGATGCAGGGGTTGGGCGTCAAACCGGCCGCGTGGCTCTCCACGTAGGGGTCGACGACGTGACGCTCGAAGTCGTCCGAGAAGTTGAACACGTAGTGGTTGATGCCGATCTGCTGGGCCACCCGCCGCGCGTCTTCGACGTCCCCCACAGAGCAGCAACCTCGATCCGAGGTGCCACCCCACAGTTTCATCGTGGCCCCGACGACGTCGTGTCCCGCCTCAGCTACCAACGCCGCAGCGACGGAGGAATCCACGCCACCCGACATCGCGACCAGAACCCTCATCGTGAAACCAGCGCCTTCGCAGCTGCGTCGCTTCCGAGGCGCGTCGCACTCTCTACGACCGCTTCGGCAGCGAAGTCCACGTCGGACGAAGTGGTGTCAGGGCCCAGCGTCAGGCGAAGGCAGGACCCGGCTTCCTCCTTGGAGACGCCCATAGCCATGAGCACCGGGCTCGGCTCGAAAGCACCACTCGCGCAGGCCGCCCCCGCCGAGGCGCACACTCCGGCCTCGTCGAGCAGGAACAGCAACGACTCGGCTTCGACGCCGGGAAAACGCAGATGGCAATGGCCTGGGACCCTGGGCGAGTCCACCGCCGTAGCCACCGCCGAGCTGACACCGCCCGTCACCGCATCGCGAAGCCTGTCGCGCAGGCCGGCCACCCTGGCAGCTATCTCGGCGCGCTGCTCGCTGCGCGCTCTGAGAGCGGCCGCCATTCCAAGCGCCCCGGCCACGTTGTGGGTGCCGCTTCGCCGGCGTCGCTCTTGGCCTCCACCGTGGAGGATCGGGGAGATCTGAGCGCCTGGTCGAACTGCGAGAACTCCGGCACCCTGAGGGCCGCCGAATTTGTGCCCGCTGATGGACACAAGGTCGGCGCACGCCGCCGCCGAGCGGAGGTCCATCCAAGGGGCCGCCTGCACCGCGTCGGTGTGGAAGACCGCACCCGGGGAGCGTTTGCGGACACGCTTGGCGACGGCGTCCAGATCCTGGACTACGCCGGTCTCATGGTTGACCAGCTGTACCGACACCACCGCAACAGCTGGATCCAATAGCCGGCTGAGCTGGTCGAGGTCCACCCTGCCGTCGCTGCCAACTCGGAGCACCCTCACCTCCCGGCCGCTTCGAAGTGCAGCCTCTAGGACAGCCGGGTGCTCGACCGCGCTCACAACTACCGCTCCCCGACTGGGCGCCGACGAGCCGAGCAGCGCCAAGTTGTCGGCCTCAGTACCCCCTGACGTGAAGACGATCCCGCCTGGGGTGAAGCCGATCAGATCGGCGATCTCCTCCCTGGCCTCGTCGATCGCTTGACGGGCACGCCTGGCAACCTGGTGAGCGCCCGACGGGTTCCCAAAGCCCGAGGTGATCCAGCCGACCGTCGCAGCGACAGCGTCGGGGTGCATCGGGCCGCCGGCCGCGTGGTCCAAGTAGACAGCCACACAGCCGAGCGTAGCGCCGGCGGGGGCGTGGCGCGCCACCACCTCCGGGGAGGACTACCGTCGAGGTGTGTTTATCGGACTCTGTCAACCTTCAGCGAAGTGAGCGACCTAAGACTTGACCCACTGACCGGCCGGTGGGTTGTCATAGCCGGGGAGCGGGCTCAGAGGCCGTCGGACTTCTTACCCCGACGTCTTCCCGTCGAGGATGACCCGCTGCGCCCATGCCCGTTCTGCCCTGACACCAAGCCGGCGCTGCCGCCGATACTTGAGCTTCCCGGTCCCAACGGGAAGTGGGCCGTCAGAGTGCTGCCGAACCTCTACCCGGCTTTCAGCGGCAGCGAGCCGATGGTGGTGAGCCATCTCGGCCCGCTTTTCACCCAGGCTCCCGCAAGCGGAGCGCACGAGGTGATCGTGCTGTCCGACCGCCACGACGTGAGTTGGGCGGATCTGACTCCCGGCGAGTCGGCGCTTATCACCGCTGCTATCAAGGCGAGGATGCTTGAGCACGCCGAGTCGCCCGGGCTGCGCTACAGCCAGGCTGTGGTTAACTCAGGCCGGGAGGCCGGAGCGTCGGTGGAGCACCCTCACGGCCAGTTGCTGTCCATGCCGTTCATACCCGGCGAAGCCGCCCACGAGCTAGCCGGCTTCGCCCGTTTCCAAGGCAACTGCCTGCTTTGCGCGACTGTCGACGCCGAGGAGGAGGCGGGCCAGCGGATCGTGCACTCTGACGACTCGGTGATGACAATAGCCCCGTTTTGGAGTGGGACACCCTACGAGATGCTGCTGATACCCCGCCGCCACGAGACGCACCTGCACGACGCCAGCGACGACGACCTGGCCGGGGTGGCGGCGGCGGTCGCCCGCGCCCTGTCGGCCATGCGGTCCAGCGTCGGAGACGTCGCATACAACATCATGTTCCACTCGGCGCCGTTCCGTACGCGATCGGAGTTCCACTGGCACGTGCACGTGATACCCAAGATCTCCACGCGGGGCGGGTTCGAGATGGGCTCGGGCGTGTTCATCAACGTGACGCCCCCCGAGCGGGCGACACGGGACCTGCGGTCCGCGATAGCCGCTAACGCCTGAGCGGCTCCAGCCAGATCACGCCAAGCGGGGGCAAAGTCAGCTCCAGCGACCACTGGCGACCGTGCCAATCTAACTGCTCGCAGTGCAACTCGCCGGGGTTCGCGACACCGCTTCCTCCCCAGCGCGGATCGTCGGTGTTGACAATCTCCCTCCACGACCCGCCCGAGGGAATCCCGACCCTGTAGCCGTAGCGGACGACAGGAGTGAAGTTGGCGATGCATAGCAGTTCGCCGGACGGCTCCCCGCTGCGAGCCGTCCGGCGCAGGAACGCCAGCACACTCTGGTCGGAGTCGTCCGCTTCGATCCACTCGAATCCCGCCGGAACGTCGTCAGCCTGCCAGAGTGCCGGGAGCCGCTTGTACACCCGGTTTAGCTCACCTAGCAGGTCTCCAACCCTGCGATGCTGGTCCCATCGTTCGAGGATCCACCAGTCGAGCTGACGGTTGTGATCCCACTCCGTCTCGGGAGCGAGCTCGGCTCCCATAAACACGAGTTGCTTTCCAGGGTGAGCCCACATCCACGCATACAGAGCTCTCAGGTTGGCGAGCTGCTGCCAGCGGTCACCGGGCATCTTCGCCAGCAGAGATCCCTTCCCGTGCACCACCTCGTCGTGGGACAGCGGAAGCACGAAGTTCTCCGACCACGCGTACAAGAAGCCGAAGGTCAGCTCCCCGTGATGGTAACGGCGGTGTATCGGGTCGTGGTGGAAGTAGTCGAGAGTGTCGTGCATCCAGCCCATGTTCCACTTGAAACCGAAGCCGAGCCCTCCCAGGTACACGGGGCGTGACACCCCAGGCCAGGAGGTGGACTCTTCGGCGATCACAGTCGCACCGGGATGCTCGCCGAAGAGGACGACGTTGACCTCCTTTATGAACTCGACCGCTTCGAGGTTCTCGCGACCTCCGAAACGGTTCGGCACCCATTCGCCTTCCTTGCGCGAATAGTCCAGGTAGAGCATCGAAGCGACAGCGTCCACCCGCAGGGCGTCGACGTGGAACTCGTCCACCCAGTAGAGGGCGTTCGCTACGAGGAAGTTCCTAACTTCGTTGCGCCCGAAGTTGAATATCAGCGTTCCCCAGTCGGGGTGCTCGCCTTTGCGAGGGTCGGCGTGCTCGTACAAGGCGGTACCGTCGAAGCGGGCGAGCGCGAAGTCGTCCTTGGGGAAATGCGCCGGCACCCAGTCTACGATCACGCCTATCCCCGCCCGGTGCAGCGCGTCTATGAGAGCTCTCAATCCGTCCGGGTCGCCGTAGCGTGATGTCGGTGCGTAGTACCCCGACACCTGGTACCCCCAGGAGCCGCTGAAAGGGTGCTCGGCAATGGGCATGAACTCGACGTGGGTGAAACCGAGATCACTCACGTATCCCGGGAGGACCTCGGCGAGCTCTGCGTAGCCGAGCGGCCGGGACGCTTCGCCGTCTCCGCCGGTCCAACGCCACGACCCGAGGTGCATCTCGTATACCGACATCGCCTCGTGCAAGAGGTCGGCCTCCCTGCGCCGTTCCAGCCATTCGCCATCACCCCACTCGTAAGCAGACCCGGCGGTTACTACGCTGGCTGTCGCCGGGGGAAGCTCCATCTCGAACGCCATCGGATCGGTCTTGATCCTCAACTGGTTAGCCGAAGTCAGGATCTCGTACTTGTACCTCTCCCCCGCCTCCACTCCGGGTATGAAAAGCTCCCAAACCCCAGAGGAACCGAGCGAACGCATCGGATGGACCCGGCCGTCCCAGAAGTTCCAGTCACCAACCACCCTCACCGAAGTCGCATTGGGAGCCCAAACGGCGAACGCCGTGCCCGCGACGCCGTTGTGCTCACGCCTGTGCGCCCCAAGGACCTCCCAGAGCCTGCGGTGACGACCCTCCCCGAACAGGTAGAGGTCCAGTTCGCCCACGGTGGGCCACGCCGAGTAAGGATCGTGGAAGCGGAAGGTACGCCCGGACGGCCCGTCGCCGTAGAGCGCCTCGAGCTCGTATACCCCCGCAGGATCCCCGGCAACGGTCTCGGGGCGTGTCCCTTCGAACACGCCCGCCGGGTGAACTAGGGTCATCTCGACTGGGTCCGCCCCCTGCCAGAGAAGCCGCATCCTCGACGCCCCAGGTCGGTAAGCCCGCACGGCGCTGCCGTGACGGCCCAGAACCCTGTGCGGGTCCGCGTGACTCCCCGCCACGAGCCGGTCGATGTCATCAGCGAGCCCCGATCTCGTCGCCTCAGCCGCCTTCCCGGGGCCTGTAACCGCCCCGGCCGCGGCCCGGGCGACTCCTCCCGTGGTCGGTTCCTGCGTCAATTGAGACCCTCCCCTTCTAGCTCGTTGCGTTCGTCGCTCACCGTATCGACCAGCCTTTCCAGCGCTTCGAGAGGTATGTCCACCCACTCCGGCCGGTGCGCCATTTCGTAGTCGAGCTCGTAGAGGGCCTTGTCCAGCTCGTAGACGGCCGTGACGTCGGGGACGGCGGCCGCGTCAGGCATCAGAGAGTCCACCCCCGTCTCGCTTCGGTAACCCGACAGGAAAGCAGTCCGGTTGCGGGCCTCCCACGCCATCGCCGCCGGGTGCAGCAGTGGCCGTTCGTGGGGTTCCCGTTCCCGCAGCGAGAAGCGCGAGGCGTAATGGAACGAGCGGAGCATGCCCGAGACGTCCTTCAACGCCGAAGCCGGCGCAAGCCTCTCTGCCAGGGGACGGTCCGGTTCCCCCTCAAAGTCGAGCACAAACCACCCTTGGTCGGTGCGCATCACCTGGCCCAGGTGGAGATCCCCGTGGACTCTTATCGCCGGCCCGGGACCGTCCAGCGAGGCGACGCGGGTGATCAGAGGCTCGGCGGCGACGCCCAGGTCCCGTCCTAGCCTTTCGGTCGCTACGGCGAGCCGCCGTCGGATCGACGCGATGAGACTCTCCCACGTGTCACCGGCCTGGCGGGAAGAAACTGCGGGGAAGAGCCTGCTTAGGTGCTGGTGCATCTGGGCAGTCACCTGGCCGAGCCTCGCCGCCTCTGGTGCGAAGTCGCCGCCTGCCTCAGCCGGATGGGGATCCCCTGAGGCGTCGTAGAGGCTGTAGAGGTCACGCAGCGACGCCAAAGCCAGGGCCCAACCGTCGCTTCCGCCCGCCAGGTAGGTCTGGGCGAAGGCGAAGTCGTAGGTTTCGTCACCCCAAACCACGACCGGCGCAGCGACGTTCGCGAAACCCGCGCCCGCGAGAGCCGAGGTCACCTCGGCGTCGGGGTTGCGCCCCGGCCTCAGACGTCTGAACACTTTGAGGATAAGCCGGTCGTCGAAGATCACCGACGTGTTCGACTGCTCCGCAGTGACCGGCCTGCAACGCTCGGCGCTCTCGGCGCCGCCGGAGATGACCTCTACCAGCCTGATAGCAGCCTCGGGGTCCCCGAGCGCGTCGCAGACGGCAAGGTCACCCACCGCCGAGACCACCGTCCTTGGATCCACCCCGCCCGGCTCGGAAGCGTCGCGCAGCACGAGCACCAGCTGGTAAACGTCCCCTCCGGCTCGCACGAGAACCTGCCAGAGAGATCCCCACAGATGCCCTTCGGATAGGCGTGTGGCGCTCACCAGCGAAACGTCGGGTCCCCCTACGCTGTCGCTCGAAGCGAACCAGCGCTGCCCTGACAGGTACGGTCCGAGGCTGTCGACTAGCCCGTCGACCCAGGACATGTCAGCGCGGGCATCGGCCATCAGAGTTTCTCGGGGTTG
>JAJZNG010000106.1 GCA_021847945.1 Actinomycetes bacterium
CGGCGCATGCGGTACCACCAACAGTTCGAGCTTGGTGGCCTCTCAGGTTCCGGTCCTTTTCAACCCCTCCAAGGAGCCTGCTACTACGACGACGCAGCCAGTTCGTCGAGCATCGAGAGGCTTAGACTCGCCAAGGCAGCCCGCAGCACCGGCGCCGACAGGGGCGACAAAACGAGCACCGGCACTAGTGAAGTCAGCTGCACCGCCTTCTGCACCGCCATCTGCACCGCCGGCTGGACATGCCTCGGCCGGACCGTCGACAGCTGGCGGTTTGTGGGTGGTACGCCCCGGCGACGACCTGTGGTCCATCGCCGCCGATACACTGCGACTTCGGTTGGGAAGACAACCTGACCGCCAAGAGGTAGCAACCTACTGGTTGCAGGTGATCGCGGCTAACAGGAGTGGTCTACCCCATCCTGACGACCCGAGCCTGCTCTACGCCGGCGACGTTATCATCCTGCCCGCGGGCTAACTGCTCGGGCGCCGACCCGCACCGGCGCGACCAGACGCGAAGCGTCGCGGCCGGGACCGGTTTCCGGCCGCGGCTAAGAGTCGGGTGCGACCAGACGCACCGCTACCTCGTTCGCCAGGAGACGGCCCTCCCGGGTCAGTGAGACCCGCCCTGGGGAGGCGGGTTCAACCAGGCGTGCAAGCACCGGATCGTCCCGCCAGCCTGGCAGGCTGGCGTCAGGAACCCCACCGGAGGTCCTAAGAGCGAGAAGCAAACCCTCGGCTCTGCGCTGCGACAAGTCGAGGGTTTCCCCTGCGGCCTCGCCGTCACCGCCGGAGGCGACCAGAGCCGCGTAGCGTTCGGGGGTTCTTACGTTCCACCATCGTCGCGAGGTACCTAAGCCGGGGTCGACAGAATGAGAGTGGGCTGCGCAACCGATGCCGCTGTACTCGCCGCCGGACCAGTAAAGCTGATTGTGACGGCACTCGGCGCCAGGAAGCGCCCAGTTGGAGATCTCGTACCAGTTCAGTCCGCAAGCGCTGAGCAGGTCGTCCGCTAGGAGGTACTTGTCGGCTTGGTCGTCTGGGTCGGGGTGGCGGCTCGGGTCCCGAGCAAGTGGTGTGCCCGCCTCGACGGTCAGGCTGTACGCGCTCACGTGGGATGGGGGCGGGTCCAAGCCCAGCACCGCTTCGACGGTACGCACCCAGTCCGAAACTGACTCGCCCGCCCCGCCGATGATCAGGTCCACGTTGAACGCCCCGGCGAAGCCCGCCTCGCCCGCTGCGGCGACAGCGTTGCGCACCGATCCCGGCTCGTGGCGCCGGCCGAGGGAGGCCAGGACGTGAGGACTCATCGACTGGACACCGAACGACAGCCTGTTGACACCAGCAGCCTTGTAGGCTGCCAACTTCGCCAAGTCGACCGTCTCGGGGTTGCATTCGACGGTCACCTCGGCGTGGGGGTGGGTGGGGATCGATTCGAGTATGGAGCACAAAAGGTCGGCGTCGATAAGCGACGGAGTCCCTCCACCGAAGAACACCGACGTCGCCGGACGGTCCTCGCGCAAGCGCCCGGCGGCGGTCCTGCAAGCCGCGACGTACCCGCCCACCAGATGGTCTTTGTCGGTCCAGGTGGCGAAAGCGCAGTAGTCGCAGCGCGACGCGCAGAACGGTATGTGCACGTACACGCCGAAAGGTGCTTCCCCGGCCATGAGCTAGCCGGCGGCTGCGGGGGCGACCAGGCCGGCCCGCAGCGCTGCGAGGATAACGCCCGCGGCTACCGCCGCTGTCTCCGTGCGCAGGACAGCTGCCCCGAGACCTACCGTCGTTGGGGCGTCGCAAAGCTCGTCGTCGCTCCATCCTCCTTCAGGTCCGACCAGGACAGTGCAAACCTTGCTGCTCATACCCGGCGCTCCCGGCTGGGCGAGCGCCACCTCGCACGGTCCCGACCCGGCGAGCAGCGTCCGCCATGCGGGGGCTATCTCGATGTCGGGAAGCCAGCACTGGCGGCTCTGCATCAAAGCCGAGCGGGCGACGCGTCTCAGGCGCTCCAGGTGCCTGTCAGCTCTGGTGTCGTGCCAGCGGACCACGCAGCGCGCAGAGTCGAACGCTACGATCCGGTCCACTCCGAGCTCTGTGAGCTTCTGAACGGCCCACTCCGGGCGGTCGCCTTTGACCGGAGCGAACCCGACGGTGAGCCTCGGACGGCGCTCCTGCTGACGTGACACCGGCCCGTCGACGCGCACGGCTCCTCGGCCTGCGTACACGCAGCGGGCGTACCCGCCCCTGCCGTCGGTGACGCCGACAGGCTCCCCGGGGCGCAGTCGCAGCACCGTTTCCAGGTGATGAGCATCCGGCGCGTCGAGCACGGGATCTGACATGTCGGCGACGATCACATGGGCCCTCAGTGCGGCTTCGCCCCTGCCGGGCGGGCCGCCTGGCGCTCCGCCGGCTACTTGAAAGCCCCCCGAAGCTTGGACATGAGACCTCCCTCGGCGTGGGCCACCGTCTCCCCTCGAATCTCCGCGAGACGTCGCAGGAGCTCCTCCTGCTCTTTGCTCAAGTCGTCTGGAGTGTCGACGACGACGGTGACGACCAGGTCGCCGCGGCCTCGTCCGCCCAGGTTCGGCACGCCGCGTCCTCGCAGGCGGATCTCCCTGCCATTCTGGGAGCCGGCTGGTATGTCGAGCTCTTCGACACCGTCGAGGGTGTCGAAGTGGACTGCCGTCCCGAGTGCCGCCTGGGTCATCGCGACGTGCACGACCGCCGCGAGCTCCGAACCGTGCCTGGTGAAAGCCGGGTGCGGGCGCACTTTAAGGTGCACGTAAAGGTCCCCCGGAGGACCGCCGCGCAGACCGCCGGCACCCCGGCCGGGAAGACGCAGCGTAGCCCCATCGTCGACTCCCGCGGGGACGTCCACCACGAAGCTCTGCTCCACCCGCCGGCGTCCCTCCCCCTTGCAGTCGGGGCACGGCGAGGGTATCTCCTCCCCGGTACCACCGCAGCGGGTGCAGGGCGCCGAGGTGACCATCTGACCGAGGATCGACTGGCGCACCTTGCGCACCTCGCCTGCGCCGCCGCACGCGCTGCAGCGGATCGGGGTGGTACCCGGCCGGGCGCCGCTGCCTGAACACGTCGAGCAGGTCTGAGGAAGCCGCACGGTGATCTCGTGCTGCACTCCGAACACGGCACCGGCGAAGTCGATCGTCACTGTCGTCTCAGCGTCCTCGCCTTTGCGCGGACCTGAGCGGGAGCGGCCGCCGCCGCCCATGCCGCCAGCCCCGAAGAAAGCGTCAAAGAGATCCCCGAAGCCGCCTCCGAAGCCGCCGAACGGGTCGGCCCCTCCGCCGCCGGACCCTCTGGGCACGGACCCGAACATGTCGTACTGACGCCGTCGTTCAGGGTCGCGTAGCGTCTCGTATGCGAGGTTCACGATTTTGAAACGGTCCTCTGTCGAAGGATCGCCCTGGTTCGCGTCGGGGTGCAACTCACGGGCCAGACGGAGATAGGCCTTCTTGATGTCGTCTTCGCTGGCGCTTCGTGAGACGCCGAGGATTGCGTAGAAGTCGTCGGATGAAGCCGCCGGCAAGAGTTCGTTACCTTTCTTCGGAGCCTTTGCTCAGTGCCTGGCTCAGCCTTCTGCTCACTACCCCAACAGCAGCGAGCGTCTGTTCGTAGTGCATCCTGGTCGGACCCAGTATCCCCACTGTACCGGCCCGTTCGCCTTCGATGCGGTACGGGGCTACGACGATCGAGCAGTCCGCCAACGGGACCACCCCGTGCTCCGCTCCGATAGCGACGCTCAGCCCGCTGTCTATGACGTCTTTGATGAGGGTCACCAGCACGTACTGCTGCTCGAGGATGTCGAGCACGTTGCGGATGGTGCCCACCGCGTCGAAAGCCGCCGCTAGATGCGAAGCGCCTCCCACGAACACCTGGGGTGAGTTCGACCCTCCCTCCCCGTCTCCGTACAAGGCTCGCAGCGAAGCTTCCACGACCGTCGCGACCCTGTCGGTGTCGGCCTCGGCGGAAGGGGCACTGTCACGGCTCGGCCCGCCGGGCGCCTGGCGGTCCACCGGAGTGCCGAAGGTGGACCCCACCATGAGCCCCGACAGTCGCTCGGACACCGCGGCAGCTACCCGCTCGTCGCAGCCGCCGGGCAGTTCGACGGTGCGCTTTTCCACCGCGCCGCTCGCCAGGACGACCACGAGCAGGGCTACGGTGGACGACAGGCACACCAGCTGCACTGACCGTACCCGGGCGGGGTCCTCAGCGTCGCGGACCACGACAGCTGCGTAGTCGGTGAGCCCGGCTAGGAACTTGCTCGTATCGGCGAGCATTCTCTCCAGCTCGCCGTGAGCCGAGGCGAAGAAGCTGCGGATCTGCTCGGCGTGGGCTTCGTCGAGGTGAGCGGAGGGGGCGAGGTGGTCGACGAAGAAGCGGTAACCCTTGTCGGTCGGCACCCGCCCGGCGCTCGTGTGAGGCTGGACGAGGTAACCGTCGCGCTCCAAGGTGCCCATCTCGTTTCGGACCGTCGCCGCGGAAACGCCCATACCGTGGGCGCGTGTCACCGAAGCCGAGCCGACCGGCTGGGCTGTCTGGATGTATTCCTCCACTACCGCCCGGAGGATCGCGGCCTTTCTTTCGTCCAACACGTTGGCTTTCAACGATATCGACTGGCGGCGCCAATCGGCGGCACCTATTCCTCTAGGCGCAAGGCTTGGATGAAAGCCTCTTGAGGGACTTCCACCCGGCCGATGTTCTTCATCCGCTTCTTGCCCTCCTTCTGCTTTTCGAGCAGCTTGCGCTTACGGGTGATGTCACCCCCGTAGCACTTGGCGAGAACGTCCTTGCGCTTGGCTTTCACAGTCTCCCGGGCGATCACCCGGCCGCCGATGGCGGCTTGGATAGGCACGTCGAACATCTGGCGTGGTATCAGCTCGCGCAGCCGCTCTGTCATCTTGCGGCCGTACACGGTCGCCCCCGAGCGGTGCACGATCGCCGAGAACGCGTCTACGGGCAGCCCGTTGAGAAGGATGTCTATCTTGACCAGGTCGGCCTGGTCAGTCCCGGACTGCTCGTAGTCGAGGCTCGCGTAGCCTTTGGTGCGGCTCTTCAGAGCGTCGAAGAAGTCCATGACGACCTCGGCTAGGGGTATCCGGTAGACCAGTTCGAGCCGCTCCGGCGAGATGTACTCCATGCGGACCATCTCCCCCCGCCGGCTTTGGCAGAGGTCCATCAAGGTCCCTGTGTACTCACTTGGAGTGAGGATCGTAGCTTGGAGGTATGGCTCCTCGATGGATTCGAGCTTTTGAGGTTCGGGCATCTCCGAGGGGCTGTGCACGACGACTGTGGTGCCGTCGGTGAGATGAGCCAGGTACTCCACGCTGGGCGCTGTCGCGATCAACGACAAGTTGAACTCCCGTTCGAGGCGTTCCCTGACGATCTCCATGTGTAGCAACCCGAGGAAGCCGCAGCGGAAGCCGAACCCGAGCGCCCCGGAGGTCTCCGGCTCGTAGGTGACAGATGCGTCGTTCAGGCGGAGCTTTTCTAGCGCCTCGCGCAGGTTGGAGAACTCGTCGCCGTCTATCGGGTAGAGCCCGCAGAAGACCATCGGCTTGGGATCCCGGTACCCTTCCAGTGCGGCTTTGGCCGGGGCGCCCGCAGACGTCACCGTCTCGCCGCTTCGAGCTTCCCCAACGTCTTTGATACCGGCGATCAGGTACCCGACCTCCCCGGGTCCGAGCTCGCCGACCGGTTCGTTGGTCGGGGTGCGCACCCCGATCTCCTCCACGTCGTGGACACGGCCCGCCTGCATGAACCGGACACGATCCCCGCTTCTCAGGGTCCCGTTGACGACTCGCACGGCGCTGACCACACCGCGGTACTGGTCGTAGTAGGAGTCGAATATGAGCGCCTGGAGCGGCGCCGACGGGTCTCCCGACGGGGGCGGGATCCGCTCGCAGATAGCATCGAGAAGCTCCGGCACGCCCGAGCCTGTCTTGGCGGATATTCGAAGTATCTGCGACGCCGGTACGCCGAGAACCTTCTCGATCTCGGCTGCGTAACGGTCGGGGTCCGCTGCGGGCAGGTCGATCTTGTTCAGCGCGGCGACGATCTCGAGGTCGTTCTCCAAGGCTTGGTAAGCGTTGGCGAGAGTCTGAGCTTCGATGCCCTGCGCTGCGTCGACGAGCAGGACGACGCCCTCGCAAGCGGCGAGGCTGCGGCTCACCTCGTAGCCGAAGTCGACGTGCCCCGGGGTGTCGATCAGGTGGATGGTCTGGCCTTTCCAGGTGACGCGGACGTTCTGCGCTTTGATCGTGAT
>JAJZNG010000055.1 GCA_021847945.1 Actinomycetes bacterium
AAAGGCGATGATCAACGACGACACCGGCGGTTTCGTCAAGATCATCTCCGATCCTGCCACCGGCGTCGTGCTAGGCGGTTCGATAGTCGGACGCCACGCAGCCGAGTTGATATCGGTTCTCGCTCTCGCCGTCACCGCTAACTTGAAGGTGAGCGACATCGTCGAGAGCTGCCTGGCCCACCCGACGTTGTCCGAGGCCCTGGCCGAAGCAGCCGAGTAGAGCTTCGCCGGGGCCCGTAATCGCCGCCGGCGCTTGCGGTTGCTGGGGCCGACGATCAGGCGATGACCACGACCACGTCACCGGCTCCTACGGAGTCTCCGGGGGCGACCATGATCTCGGTAACTGTGCCTGCGGTCTCCGAGGTGATGTTGTTCTCCATCTTCATCGCTTCGAGGACCGTCACTGCCTGGCCGACCTCGACTTCGTCACCCACCGAAACTAGGACCTTGACGATCGTCCCTTGCATGGGCACGGTGACCTGGCCGCTCCCCCCGCCGCCCGCATGGTGGTGACCTGCTCCGCCCGGTCGGGGGCGGCGCGATCCCGCCCCACCTGTCGAGCCCTTGCCGGCCCCGCCGGCTTGCGCTCGTACGCCGGAGTCGCCCTCGGGCACCCACACCTTGACGGCGAAGCGTCTGCCGTCGACTTCTACGTCTACTTCGCGCCTGACCGATCCGTCTCCGGGCTGGTCGCCCGGTGTGGCCGGCGAGGTGACGCCGCTCAAGTCCAAGGCGGTCTCAACCCAGTTCGTCGAGTGACGCACAGCGGCGAAGTCGGCGTGTTCGAGGATGGCAATGTCGGCTGGGATCGTCGTCGCTGGACCTTCGATCACGGTTTCGCGTAAAGCCCGCAGAGCCCGCCTTCGGGCGTCCTCTCGGTCGACTCCCCAGACGACGAGCTTGGCTATCAGGTTGTCGTAGAACTGGCTTACCGTGTCGCCGGCGCTGTAGCCGGCATCGACTCGCACCCCGAAACCGTCCGGACGGTCGAACCGGGTGATCGTGCCAGGCGAAGGCAGGAAGCGCCCTCCGGCGGGGTCCTCGGCGTTGAGGCGCACCTCGATGGCGTGACCGGACGGCTTCACGTCTGACTGGGTGAAGCCGAGCGGTTCCCCTGACGCCACCCGCAGTTGCAGCGCAACGAGATCTCTGGCGTAGACGAGCTCAGTGGCGGGATGCTCGACCTGGAGGCGTGTGTTCATCTCCAAGAAGAAGAAGTCCCTGTCTTGGTATATGAACTCGACGGTGCCGGCGTTGACGTAACCGCAAGCCTTGGCGACCTTCACGGCAGCTTCGCCAATCGCTTCGAGGGTCTCTTCGGGGATGCCCGGAGCCGGGGCCTCCTCGATCAGCTTCTGGTGTCGTCGCTGCGCTGAGCAGTCCCTTGTGCCGAGGTATACGGCGTTGCCGTGGGTGTCAGCGAAGACCTGGACCTCCACGTGGCGCGGCCAGGTCAGGTAGCGCTCCAAGTAGCTTTCCGAGCGCCCGAAGGCTTTCTCGGCCTCCCTCTGAGCCGACTCCAGAGCCGATGCGGCGTCCTCGGCGCGCGTCACCACTCTCATCCCACGTCCGCCGCCCCCGTAGGCCGCTTTGATAGCGACCGGCCACCCGTGAGTTTCGCCGAAAGCCACAACCTCGTCAGCGGAGCGCAGGACCTCCGTGGTGCCCGGCACGCCCGCTACGTCAGCGCGCTGCGCGGCAAGGCGAGAGCTGATCTTGTCGCCCATCACCTCGATCGCCTCGGGTGGCGGCCCTATCCACGCCACCCCCGTGTCCGACACCGCCCTGGCGAAATCGGCGTTCTCGGAGAAGAAACCGTACCCGGGGTGGAGACCATCCGCTCCGGAACGGGCGAGCACGTCGAGGATCTTGTCGGTTGCGAGGTAGCTTTCCGCTGCTGTTTGGCCCCCCAGGGCGTACGCCTCGTCCGCCATTCGGACGTGCATGGAATCGCGGTCGAGCTCCGAATAGACGGCCACGGTGGAAACACCGAGCTCTCGGGCGGTCCTGATCACCCGGACTGCGATTTCTCCCCGGTTGGCTATGAGCACCTTGTTGAGCACAAGAAAGCATTCTGTCAGCATGAACCAAAATGGGCTAGTCCGACGGATCACGGAGCGTGCACGAACCAGCGCACCTGGGGAGCTCCGGTTCAGGGACGTGCGCTATGTCGAGGTGACCGCCTCCACCAACAGGGACGCTATGTCGGTAGCCGCGAGCGGTGGAGGCGACGGGCTCGTGGTAGTAGCCGACTTCCAAACCGCCGGTCGTGGACGCCTCGACAGGCGATGGGAGGCCAGCCCGGGCGAATCGCTTCTCGTGTCGCTGCTTCTCAGGCCGGCGGACCTCGACCCGCAGCGCTGGCACCTCCTGGCTGGCGCTGCCGCGCTGTCAGCGCAGTTCGCGTGCGGTGAGGTAGCCGGGGTCTCGACTCTCATAAAATGGCCGAACGACCTGCTCGCAGCGGACGGAAACGCGAAGCTCGCCGGTATCCTGGCCGAGGCGACGACCGGCTTTGCCCGGGAGTCGCCCGGACAGAGCGCCGTGGTTGTGGGCATGGGCCTAAACGTGCACGGCGGTCCACCGGGAGCTGCGATCCTTGACGAGCTGGCGGGGAGGAGGATATCGCGCAGCGAGCTGGTCGCCTGCTGGCTGGTCGACTTGGACAGCCGTCTCGGGGACTGGGATCGGATCGCTTCTGATTACGCCGGCGCATGCGCCACAGTCGGACGTCGCGTCGAGATCGACCTCGGACAGCAACGAAGGTTGCTAGGTGTAGCGGTCGGCTTGGACCGGGCCGGCCGTCTCGTCGTGCGCGGCGAGGACGGCGGCGAGACGGTCCTATCGGTCGGGGACGTGACTCACCTTCGCTAGCAGTCCGGGTGCTCGCCTTCGCTAGCAGTCCGGCTGCCCGCCGGAACGGCCAGTGGTAGCCTCACGCCTCGTGAAGGCGCTGATCCTCGCCGGCGGAGCAGGAACCCGGCTTCGACCCATAACCCACACCCGGGCCAAGCAGCTGGTGCCCGTCGCTAACAAGCCGATCCTGTTCTACGGGTTGGAAGCGATCGCCTCGGCGGGTATCAAGTCGGTGGGGATCATCGTCGGCGACACCGCCGACGAGATCCGCGGGGCCGTCGGGGACGGCTCTGAGTGGGATGTGGAAGTCACTTACATCCCACAAGAGGCTCCCCTCGGGCTCGCCCATGCAGTGCGGATCGCCCGGGACTTCCTCGGCGACGAGGACTTCGTCATGTACCTCGGGGACAACCTCCTCCAGCAGTCGTTGGAGGACTTCGTCGAGCGCTTCGAGGATGACCGCCGGCGGGCGAGTGCCCAGACTCTCGACGGCAGCCACCCCGAGCCCCCTTGCGCGCAGATTCTCCTCAAAGCCGTCCCCGACCCCCAGCACTTCGGGGTCGCCGAGCTCGGCCCGGACGGATCGGTGGTCCGCCTCGTGGAGAAGCCGGCCAACCCGGCCAGCAACCTCGCTCTCGTCGGCGTTTACCTCTTCGACTCACGAATCCACGACGCCGTGTCCGCTATCGAGCCGTCGGCTCGGGGAGAGCTGGAGATCACCGACGCGATCGGATGGCTGGTCCAGCAGGGGCTGCGAGTCCGCACCGAGATCCTCGACGGCTGGTGGATCGACACCGGCAAATTGACTCCGCTGTTGGAGGCCAACAGCCTGATACTGGAGACCCTTGAGCGCCGGATCGACGGGCAGGTAGACGACGGATCCGAGATCGAGGGTCGCGTCGTGTTGGAGGAAGGGGCGATACTCCGCCGAAGCCGGGTGCGCGGTCCGGCGGTTATCGGGGCTGGCACGACAGTAACCGACAGTTTCATCGGCCCCTTCAGCGCCATAGGCCGTCGTTGCACTATCACGGGCAGCGAGGTCGAGCACGCTGTCATCCTTGACGACTGCAGCGTGGTAGAGGCGGGAAGGATCGAGGACTCCCTGCTTGGGCACCACGTGAGCGTGACCAGGACCGCTCAGCGTCCTAGCGCCACCAGGCTGATGGTCGGGGACCACTGCAGCGTCGACCTCAAGTAGGTCTACGCCACTCCTTGACGGTGCCGCCGGTGCGGTGCGGCGGTGCCCGGTGTGGAGCTGCGGTCGGTGTTGGGCTTGACGGCGAACCGGCGCTGGGCTGTCCCGACTAACCTCGGCGGCCATGAAGATTCTCGTCACTGGGGGAGCCGGTTTCATCGGCTCCAACTACGTGCGCTACCTCTTGGAGTCGACTGACGACGCGGTGACCGTCTACGACGCTCTCACCTACGCCGGCAACGAGTCGACCCTCGCCGGCCTCGACGAGCTTTACGCTGGCCGTTACCGTTTCGTTCACGCGAACATCTGTGATCTCGGGGCTCTCACAGCGGCGCTGGAGGGCCACGACTCAGTAGTCCACTTCGCGGCGGAGAGTCACGTGGACAGGTCGATCGCAGGCCCCGAGGATTTCGTGGTGACCAACTGCGTCGGGACGAACGCTGTCTTGCACGCGTCCAGGACTCTCGGAGTGTCCCGAGTTGTGCACGTGTCGACCGACGAGGTCTACGGTTCTGTCGAGGAGGGGGAAAGTGTCGAGACTGACCCTCTCGATCCGCGCTCACCCTACAGCGCGTCTAAGGCGGGCTCTGATCTGATAGCCCTGTCGTACTTCTCCACCTACCAGACCCCGGTGACCGTCACCCGGTCGTCGAACAATTTCGGGCCCTGGCAGTATCCCGAGAAGGTGATCCCACTGTTCGCCACGAACCTTCTCGACGGGAGGAAAGTTCCACTCTACGGCGATGGGCTGAACCGACGTGACTGGCTTCACGTCCGGGACAACTGTGCCGCTATCGACCTCGTCCTGCGCAAGGGACAGGCCGGGGAGATATACAACATCGGCGCCGGAAACGAGCTCTCGAACCGGGATCTGACCGACAGGCTCCTCGCTCTCGCTGGTGCCGGAGAAGACATGGTCCGCTACGTGGAGGACCGCCTCGGCCACGACCGGCGCTACGCGGTCGACTCCACCAAGGTCCGCAAGCTCGGCTGGGAGCCGTCGGCGGATCTCGATCAGGCCCTCGCCGCGACGTTTGCCTGGTACCGGGACAACCGCTGGTGGTGGGAGCCGCTCAAAGGCGTCCGATGACCTCGAGGCTTCTCGCCCGCGGCAATGATGTGCCAGGGGTGCGGGGGTTGTGGGGTTGAAGCTCCTCGTCACCGGCGCAGGGGGCCAGTTCGGCCACGAGATCTCCAGGCTCGCTGCGAGCCAGCCGGACCTGGAGCTCATAGCAGCGTCGAGCGGGCAGCTCGACGTGGGCGAAAGGGAGGTGGTCCTCTCGGCTGTCGGAGCGCACCGGCCGGATCTCATAATCCACGCAGCGGCATGGACGGCGGTCGATGCCTGCGAAACGGACCCTGGGAGGGCCTTTCGTGTCAACGCCCTCGGGAGTCGTAACGTCGCCGAGGCGGCTCAGCGCTACGGCGCCCATCTGGTGGCGCTTTCCACCGATTACGTTTTCGACGGGAACCTGCCCCGGCCCTATAACGAATGGGATCAGACCAACCCGCTGTCGGTGTACGGCGCTTCCAAACTCGCCGGAGAGCGCGAAGTTATCGGTGCCTGCCCGGCGGCGTCGGTGGTGCGCACTTCGTGGGTCTGCGGTGCATTCGGGAACAACATGGTCAAGACGATTCTGCGTCTAGCGGGCGGGGACGGCCCGTTGCGCTTCGTCGACGACCAGTTCGGCTGCCCTACCTTCACCTCAGACCTTGCGAGCGCGGTGCTCAGATTGGGAAGGGAGCGCTCCCCGGGCATCGTGCACGTGACCAACCAGGGGGCGACGAGCTGGTACCAGTTCGCGAGGGACGTGATCGTCGCCACCGGCGGCGATCAGGATCGGGTGCACGCGATCACGACGGAGCAGCTGCAGCCGCCCAGGCCAGCACCGAGACCCAAGAACTCGGTACTCGACAACGCGGTGCTGCGCCTGTCCGGGCGGGGTCTGCTCGACGACTACCACGAACCCTTGAAGAGGGCGGTAAAAGAGTTGCTGGCGTGAACGCGCCATCCCAGCAGCCCCCTTCGCAAGCGTCGTCCTCGCCGAGTCCACAAGCAAACGAGGATGGGGCAGGCGTAGCTGCGGTTGTGGTCAACTTCAACACGGCCCGTCATCTGCGCCGCTGCCTTAGCTCCGTTCGCGACGAGGGCGTGGCCGGGCTGGTCGTCGTGGACAACGGATCGAGCGATGACTCGGCCCAAATAGCCGAGACGGCAGGGGCCACATGGGTGTCGTCGGGCGCGAATGTCGGGTACGGGCGCGCGGCTAACCTCGGCGCCGCCCTCCCAGAGACGTCGGAGTGCCCCCTGATCCTCGTGTGCAATCCGGACATCGAACTGCGGCCTGGGGCGCTCGCTGCCTTGCGCTCAACTCTTGACGAGAACCCAGCCGTTGGGATGGTCGGCCCGAAGCTTTTGAACACAGACGGGACGCTTTACCCGTCGGCGCGGGCATTCCCGTCAATGGTCGACGCCGTCGGACACGCAGCGCTGGGACTTTTCGTTCCCGCAAATCCGTTCACCCGGCGTTACCGCCTCGCAGACTGGGATCACTCCGAGGCGGCCTTGGTCGACTGGGTGTCAGGAGCGTGCTTCTTGGTTCGCAGGGAGGCGTGGGAGAAGGTCGGCGGTTTCGACCCGGCCTACTTCATGTACATGGAGGACGTGGACCTGTGCTGGCGTCTCGGGGAGGCTGGATGGCAGGTGGCATACGAGCCGTCGGCGGTCGTGGTGCACGCCCAGGGCGTTGCAGCCGACCTGCACCCCTACAAGATGATCGTGGCTCATCACAAGTCGATGTGGATCTTCTCCCGGCGACGAACCCGCCACCTGGCCGGTGTCGGCCAGGTCCCACTCCTAATAGGACTTGCGGTTCGGGCTGCGGTGTCGGTCGCTACGAGGTTCGTCTCGGGTGTGAAGCGGGGATGGCTGGGAGAGGGCCGCTCGACCGGCTAACCTGACCGCCGACATGGGCAAGGCTTCGTCTAGTAAGAAAGTAGCTCGCGCAGCCGGGATCGGCAGCGGGAAGGGTAGGCGTCGTCGTACCCCCTGGGGGTACTTCGCGGTCATCGCGGTCATCGTGGTGCTCGGCCTTGCGGGCACCGTTACCAGCCGCAACCGACTGATCGCGCAGATCAACAACGCAGGCGGTACCGCCCCTACCGTGGGTACCACATGGTACGAAGGTTACGCTGTATATGCGTGCGGAAAGTTCCTGCCTGACATCAAGGTCCCGGCTGCCGACCCGCAGGGCATTACCACCACCCAGAACGGGATCATCACAGTTGCCCCGAAGGTGAAATCTGTCGCTGGCAAGAACGCCACCTTGGACAAGTTCGCTTCCGCTGTCGGCATGAAGCTCAACGCCGCGGAGCTTCAGCTCCCAGGAGGTCACCTCTACCTGGACGGCAACACCTGTGAGGGCCAGCCGGGACACGTGTACATCAAGCAGTTCGCCTATGTTGGCGACACGGTGGGAGAGCTCTACAACGGTGCCAAGAACCAGCTTCCCAAGCTGGACCCGACGCAGGTTCCTTTCATCAACGGCGACCTCATAACGATCGCCTTCGTGCCGTCGGGGAAGGCTTCGTCGATCCCTGCACCGCCGGCTTCGGTGGGTAAAGCCCTGAGCGCCCTTCAGGCGGCCTCCTCTTCGACTGGGACGGCTACCACCGTCCCGTCAGCTTCCGCTACGACAGTCCCAGCGGCGAAGTCCCCAGTGACTGCAGCGCCGAAACCTGCCGCCACGAGCTCCCCCTTGACCACGTCGAAAGGGTCGGCTTCCACGACCGTCCCCAAGGGCTGACGATGAAGGCCGTCGTGCTCGTCGGCGGTGAGGGAACCCGCCTGCGTCCCCTGACGTTGAGCGTCCCGAAGCAGATGCTGCCGGTCGGCGGCAGGCCGATGATCGAGCGGGTTCTCGAATGGCTCAGCTCGCACGGGATAACCGAGGCCGTCCTGTCCCTGGGATACCGGCCGGACGCTTTCATCGAGGCCTACCCGTCGGGCGAAAGCTGCGGGGTGGCGCTCAGTTACGCCGTCGAATCCTCGCCTCTCGACACCGCTGGGGCGATACGCTTCGCTGCTTTTGAGGCCGGCCTCGACGAGGCTTTCGTCGTCGTCAACGGGGACGTACTCACCGACTTGGACCTGACCGGGCTGGTGGCGTTCCACAGGGACAGACGCGCCGAGGCGACCATAGCGCTCACTCCTGTTGCTGACCCGTCCTCTTTCGGGGTAGTTCCGACCGACGAAGCGGGGAAAGTCGAAGCGTTCATAGAGAAGCCGCCGGCCGGTGAGGCTCCCACCAACCTCATAAATGCGGGGACCTACGTGCTCGAACGTTCAGTAATAGACCGTGTCCCGTCGGGCCGGAGGGTTTCCATCGAGCGCGAGACCTTCCCCGAGCTGGCCGCCGAGGGAAGGCTATTCGCTTTGGGATCGGACGCGGCCTGGCTCGACGCTGGCACTCCTGCCGCCTACCTGAGAGCGAACCTCGCGTACGCCGAGACGGGAACGGTAGCTGGGAGCGTCATCCGAAGCGTCGTTGGTGTCGGAGTGGAGATCGGTGAAGGTTCCTGGGTGGAGAGCTCAGTGGTAATGGACGGGGCTGTGGTCGGACCCAGAGCACGTGTGGTCGGGTCGATCGTCGGTCCCCGGGCGAATATAGGGGAGGGCGCAACCCTTGACGGGCTCTGTGTGATAGGAGCCGGTCATGCAGTCGACGCCGGGTTGGGTCTAGTCGGCGCACGGTTGCCTGCTGTCATCTGAAGAGGTCCTCTTGGTAGGGGCGAACGATCTCACGTTTAACCGACCCCTCGCGAAGCCATGAAGAGTCCACCCCGCGGACGATGGCTACTGGAATCCCGGTCGACTTGCCCATGACGAGCTCAGCGGCGCCAGCGATCTCGTCTGCAACGCATACTTCTGTGACGTTCAGCTCCCGCCCAAGAGCGTCCCGGGTCCCGCGAAGGTCGACTATCGCCGCCACTCCGGCACAGCCGATGGCCACGTCGGTGACACCTCGGCGCCAGGCGCGACCGAAAGTGTCGGAGATGACGACTCCAATGTTCGGGGCGCCCCTAGCTACAAGTCCGTCGCGGATCCTCCTCGCGGAGCGGTCCGGGTCGACCGGCAGTAAGGCCGCCCACCCCGCTTCGACATTGGACAGGTCCACGCCCGAGTTAGCGCAGACGAACCCGTGGCGGGTTTCGGTCATTACCAGATCCCCGCGCCGTCGGATGACCCTAACCGCTTCCGCTTCGACGTAAACCTTGTGGGAGCGCGGGTCTGCCGGATCGACTTTCACCATGCGCCCTTCGGCCTTCGAGACGATCTTTTGGGTTACGACCACAACGTCCCCGTCGGCCAGCACCACGCCGCCGGAATCGGGGGCCGAAGCAGGTGCACGACCCGGCTCGCCGGCCGGCGCCCGGGTAGCTGAGAAGATGAGCTCGGCCAGGTCGTCCCCCGGGCGGATCTCTCCTATCCCTTCTAGGGGTATGAGGCTTACGGTCACTGTCGGTCCAGGGTGTTCCGCCGTGGCGGGACGGTGGAGGCATGAGTCGCTGGGCGGGGGGAGCCACGAGACAGGACGTTGCGGGCGAGGTCCGCGGCCTTAGTTGCGTCGGACATCACTGTCGGGCAGATTAGAACGTCCATTCCTTCGGCTTCCACCTCGGCTGCGCGTCCGGCGTCCGCCTCGTCTATGACCAGTGTCGAAGAGTAACGGGACCATATTCGTGCCACTCCGACCACCGAAGCTTCGTGGCCCAGCTCGGCGAGCATTCGGTCGGCGGGACCTTTGAGGGCGTGGCCGTCGACGATGGGAGAAACCGCTACCGTCGAGGAACGGCGGGCGGCCACCGCCTCTCCGATACCGCCTGTAGCGAGCACGGGGCCGATCGACACTACGGGGTTGGACGGGCAGATCACGATCGTGTCGCAAGATGCGATGGCCCCTAGCACGCCGGGGGCTGCCGTCGCAGTGTCTGCTCCGCTCAACTCGACGTTACGTACGGGAACCTGGTGACGTTCCTTGACGAAGTACTCCTGGAAGTCGAGTTCCAACTCCCCGCCGGTGCCGTCAGCGACGAACACCTTGGTGTGGACCGGATCGTCGGACATAGGGATGATCCTCACCCCCACCGACCACCTTGCTGCCACTTCTGCGGTCACCTGGCTCAGCGTCGCTCCTTCGTCCAGCCGGCTCGTCCGGTACAGGTGCGTACCAAGGTCCCGGTCGCCCAGATTGAACCAGCCAAGTCGGCCCTGGCTCAACTCTCGCAGCTCCCGCATCGCACTCCAGGTCTCTCCTCCGAGGCCCCATCCCGAGGTCGGGTTGATGGCCCCGGCAAGGGTGTAGGTGACAGTGTCCAGGTCGGGGGATACGTGAAGGCCATGCATGATCGTGTCGTCACCGGTGTTGACGACAGCCGTTATCTCCTCGGGAGCGATCACCGAGGACAGCCCGGCGAGCATCCGGGCTGCACCCACACCTCCGCACAGAGCGACTATCACCCGCTCTACGCTACTGTCGCCAGTGGCGAAGGCGGACACGGCGGGATTCCATAACCGACGAGAACGCTGTCTCGAAGCCTCCAGCGCGCATGTCTCTAAGGGCTTTGCGCGAGCGTCGCCGTTCGGTGCTGGACGGCCCCGGGGGGAGCAGCCCGACGGTGGCAGCGGCGAGACGGCCCGGTTCCCGGGGCGGGACCAAAGCGCCGGGAGGTCGAAATGCGTCGTTGTTATCTCGGGCGGTGCCAGCGAGAATCTCCGCAGGCCCTCCAGCGTCTCCGGCCACGACTGGTGTCCCGCAGGCAAGAGCTTCGACGATCACGAGCCCGAAAGGCTCGGGCTCCGAGGAAACCTGCACGAATACGTCGCAATCCGCCATGATCTCAGCGACATCGCTTCGAGGTCCGAGCCAGTGAACGCCTCGCATGGACCGCGCCGCAGACTCGAGGCTCGCAGCGTAACCTTCCTTTCCGGGAACGGCCGGACCGGCGATGACCAGTTCGGCTTCGGGTCGGTGGCCTCTTATAATCGGGAAAGCGTCGAGGAGAGTGTCGAATCCTTTCCACGTGTCGAGCCGGGCTACCGAACCGACCAGGGGAACCTCGTCGGAGATACCCGCTTCCCGCCTAAAAGTGCCAGCCCGCCCAGGATTGAATATTGCGGGATCCGCCTCGTCGGTGACGACTACGACGTTGGCTTGGTCGAGTTGTGCAGCGACGGCGTCGGAGATCGCGATCACGCGCTGAGCGAACCTCCTTGCGAGGAAGCGTTCCAGCCGGAGGGCTAGGCTGGACTGGAAGACGATCTCCCTTGCGTGCCAGACGTGGGGTCGTCCAGCCACGAGGGCTGCTGCCCAGCCGTACCAGCAGTGAAGCGAGTTCGAGTGCACGACGTCCGCTTCGGTGCGTCGAGCGAGAATCGACAGGGCGAGGACGCTTCGTGGCCAGCCGAGGGCGTACCGTAGCCAGCGGACCGGCGAACCGCTCGTAGTCAGACGGTCCATGGCAACGATATGCACGGAGGCACCGGCGTCGCGGTACTCGCCGGCGAGTACCGGCGGGGATGGGAGAGCGACGTGGCAGTCCCAACCCGACGCGGTCATCTCGTGTATCAGCCCGATTAGCGCCCGTTCGGATCCGCCTCCGTCCGCCACCGGCTGTACGCTAAGCAGCCTGGGGGCCTTGCGGCCGGTCAAACGGGCTTGGTGGGCGGGCCGCAACGGGCGAACGGGCCGCAAAGGGTCCACAAGACGGGCACCAGTCCATGTTATGTCACGGTCCGTCGACGGGACTACGAGACGTTCGAGCGTTGGCTCGCCGGGAGAGGGTAGGGTCTCGTCGATGCGCGTTTTGGTCACCGGTATCAAAGGGTTCGTCGGGTCCTGGCTAGTGGCCCACTTCGAAACCAGCGGGGACACCGTCACCGGGCTGGACGAGCACGTCGACGTCACCGACGCCGGGGCCCTTCGTGAAGCTGTAGTTGGAGTCGCACCTGAGGCCATAGTGCACCTGGCCGCCCTTTCCAGCGTAGGGTCGTCGTGGGGGGAATCCAGCCGCACCTACGAGGTGAACACCGTCGGTAGTGCGAATCTCCTTGACGCGGCTGCGGCCTGCGCTTGTCCACCGCGGGTCCTCCTCGTTAGCTCCTCCGAGGTGTACGGATGGGCCGGCTGGGATGCTCTCCCGGCCAGAGAAGAAACGCCTGTCAGGCCGCTGAGCCCGTACGCCGCTAGTAAGGCAGCCGCCGAGATCGTGGCGGCTCAGATGTTCAGGGCCCGCAAGTTGGAAGTGATAGTCGCACGGCCGTTCAACCACACAGGCCCAGGCCAGACCGCCAGTTTTGTCGTGCCTGCCCTCGCCTCACAAGTCGCTGCGGCCGTGGGTTCGGGGGCTTCTAGTATCCAAACTGGCAACCTCGACGTCAACCGCGACATCAGCGACGTCCGCGACGTGGTTGTCGCCTACCGTCTTTTGCTTGAAAGGGGCCGACCCGGTCAGGTCTACAACGTCTGCAGTGGACGGTCTGTGTCTATCAGAAGCGTCGCTGAGCGTCTTGTCGAGCTTTCCGGTCTCGACATCCCGATAACCGTCGATCCCGACCGTGTGCGGCCGGTAGACGTTCCAGACCTCTGGGGCGACCCTGGCAGGCTGGTATCCGAGTGCGGGTGGGAGCCTGCCTACAGTTTGGACAGGACGCTCAGGGACGTCCTCGACTACTGGAAGGCGATCTCCTGAGGTCCCGGTGGCTTCAGGAGATCCCTAGTGCGGAGCGGATGGCCTGTTCTTGGCTGAGCGCGGTCGCGCGGACGGTCTTGACTGTCTTGCGGGCAGCCTCGGGGAGGGCTTCTTCGATCCGGTCGAGGCGCTCGTCGGCCTGCTTGCGGGCAGGAGCAACAGCAGCGTCGACGATCTTGGCGACACTGCCGAGCTGAGACAGTAAAACGTCGAAATTCGGGAGCGTCTGAACCGGCGCGTCCTTGGTCAATTTCGAGAACTGCTTAGCCATCTCCACCCGTCGGACTTGCGCCCGCTGGAAGCTGAGGACGCCCAAGCCGACCGCAACGTATGCTGCCTCCTTGAGGGCTTCGCCGATACCGGCTGCAGCCTTGTCCCACTCGATGCCCGGTAGGCTCGTGCTAGCCATTGTCGTAACCTTTCAGTAGAAAATGTCAACTGCTAACTAGAGTATAACAGCAGTTAGCACCTGTGACTGGGTAGAGGAAAGCTAGTGACATAAGTCACTAGCTTTCCTTTCTCTGCACGTGAATAGTTACTTCGGGGGCTGGAGTCGAGACCCTCCACCGGAAAGGGCGGACGGTGCGGGGCAGCCCCGTGTGGCCGTTAACTACTGTTGTTTACCCGGATGCCGACGGACCCACTTACTGCCGAGCCTGTAGCGACCCCAGCGGTAGCCGCTGTGGTGGTTATCCGTGACCCCGGTTCCGGGCTTGACGAGTCGCTACGGGCGCTCGGCAACCAGGATTACCCGAACCTGTCGCTGATAATCGTAGACACGACAGGCGACCCGGAGGCTTCTCTGCGTATAGAGGCGGCCGCGCCTGGCGCGTACGTCTTGCGGCTCAAGGCTGACACCGGTTTCTCGGCCGCTGTGAACGCCGCACTAGGAATGGTCGAAGGGGCTTCGCACTTTTTGATCTGCCACGATGACGTAGCTCCGAGCCCAGACGCGGTTCGCCTCCTAGTCGAAGAGGCGTTTCGCTCCAACGCTGGCATTGCGAGCCCCAAGTACGTCGAGTGGGATCGCCCCGACCATCTTATGGCGGTGGGCGCGACGACCGACTGGGCAGGGATGGTCCGTGGACTAATGGAGCCAGGAGAGCTCGACCAGGCCCAGCACGATCGTGTGCGTGAGATACTTGTAGCGCCCGGCGGCATGACGCTGGTCAGGTCGGACCTTTTTCGGACACTCGGCGGTTTCGCCACCTGTTTCGATGGCGAAGGCCGCGATCTCGACCTGTCGTGGCGTGCCAAGCTTCTCGGAGCTCGACTGGTAGTCGTACCAGCGGCGACCGTCCGCCACGCTCAGGACCTTCACGGCGCAGACCATCAAAAAGGCGCTGATCAGGAACTAGCGGCGCGTCGCAGGCGTGAATCCGAGGTTGCACGCTACCGGACGGTACTCACCTGCTACAAGTGGTTCAATCTCGCCTGGACGCTTCCCCTCGGCCTGCTGTGGGCCGTGCTCGAAGCGCTAGTGCTCGCCGGGCGCGGCCGAAGAGCTGAAGCCTGGGCGACGCTGAGCGCTCCGGTGCTAGCACTGCGCCAGCCTAGAGATCTCCTGCGCTCCCGGAGAACTGTCCAACGAAGTCGACGAGTCGGGGATCGGGCGCTGAGGTCGCTGCAAGCGGGAACAGCCGGGCAGGTAACAGCCTTCTTGCGCTCCCGGGCCGATCACCTGCGGATCGGCGCTGACCACCACGAAAGCGCTGATCGCAACGTAGAGGGAAACCAGGCGGCCCGCGACGATCAAGGACGTCCGCTCATCGTTCAGGGCGGTCGCAAAGTGCTGGTGGCGTTGTTGGCAGTAGGCCTAGTGGTGTTCGTGTTCGGTTCTCGTAACATCCTCGGCCATGGCGTGCCCCAGATCGGACAGCTACCCCACGCGACCTCTGGATGGGCTTCGATCTGGTCTGACTGGTGGTCGGGTTGGCAGACGTCTGGCCTCGGGGTAGCAAGTCCGGCCACACCAATGCTGGCTCTCATAGGCGTCGCTGCTACGGCGCTGTTCGGAGCTGTGGGCACTCTCGCCCAGGTACTTGCGCTGATCGCCTTCATCATTGGGCCCGCCGGTGCTTACAGGGGTGCGAGGTGGTGGGGCTCGAAGCGGGGACAACTGCTCGCTGCCGTGACCTATGCAGTAGTTCCACTCGCCTACAACGCCCTTTCCAAAGGCGATTGGGAGGGTTTGGTGGCCTATGCGGCCGCACCGTGGGTGCTCTCCCGTATGGTCGAGCTCTCCGCTTCGATACCCGTCCCTCGCGGAGCTTCCGCGGCTCTCGTCTCGAAGGTTCTCGTCCTAGGGGCGCTAGTTGGGGCAACGGCCACAAGCGCACCGTCGTTCTTCTACGTCGCTCTGATCGTCGGGATTGGCCTCGTAGCAGGTTCCGTAGTCGCAGGAGACACGGCGCCAGTCGTGCGCTTAGCGGCGGGAACGGTGACCGCGGTGGCGGTCGGTTTCGTCCTCAGCCTGCCTTGGTCGGCGACGGTCATCTCCAGTCCCACCGCCATTGGCGGGCCATCCCTGTCGGCCGAGGATCGACTGGGGTGGGCATCGGTATTGCGATTTCACACCGGCCCTTACGGTTCGGGCGCTTGGGAGTGGCTCGTCTTGATAGCCGCCGCACTCGCCTTGGTGTTGGGCCGGGGTTGGAGGCTGGCGTGGGCCTCACGCATGTGGACGGTAGCGCTACTGTGCTTCGGAGTCGCGTGGGCTTCTAGTAGGGGAACGCTGCCCAACCTGCCTGCGGACGTGCTGTTAGCTCCAGCAGCGGCCGCCTTGGCGAGCGCTGTAGCTCTCGGGGCGGCAGCGTTCGAGATCGACCTGCCCGGATACCGCTTCGGTTGGCGTCAGGGGGCCGCTGCTGCGGGGGCTGTCTGCCTGGCGCTCGCAGCGGTTCCGTTCGTCGCAGCGTCGGGCAGCGGGCGCTGGGACATGCCGTCTTCGAGCCCTTCGAGCGCTCTGTCGCTTCTGCCCAGCCCGTCAGCGGGAGGATATCGAGTCCTGTGGGTCGGCGTTCCCGATGCGCTGCCGCTCGCGAGCCGGCGACTCGAGCCTGGGTTCGGCTACGCGACCACATTCGGGACCAACCCCTCCCTGACCGACGAATTCCCGACCGGCTCGCCAGGAGCCTCGCCGATCCTCGCCAGCGACCTCATCGCCGCCCAGGATCAGCTGACCACACGGTTGGGACATCTTCTCGCGCCGGCAGGGGTGCGCTACATCGTTGTAGCTAACCACACAGGGCCAACCGGTTCCGGGTCCCGATCCGTTCCGGTCCCCGAAGCCTTGCTGGCAGGCCTCGAAACGCAGACCGACCTAGCTCCCTTAGACGTCGGCGACAGCCACTATCAGGTGTACGAGAACTCGGCGTGGTCTCCGGTGCGTTCGCAGCTGCCCCCGGGCGCGATCGGCGTCGCCTTGTCAGAAAGTGCAGACTCGTCGAGGACGAAGACCTATCAGGCGCAGCGTCCCCTGCAACAGACCGAACTGAGCGGGTCCACAGGGGTCCTCGGCAAAGGGCCGGGAGCTGTGTCTGGGACGCTGGCAACCGGGAACGTGACATACGTAGGGTACACATTCTCGAAGGACTGGACCTTGGACCTTCAAGGAACCAAGGTGGAGCCGAGACTAGCCTTCGGGTGGGCGATGGCCTTCGAACTGCCGACTCTCAGCTCGTCCACTCCGGTCGCTTCCCTCCGCTACGCCACCCCATGGGGTCTGCGGATACTTCAGGTGGGCCAGCTCATAGTGATAGCACTGGCCACAGCGGCAGCCGTTCTCTCGCGGCGCCGCAACCGTCGTGCCGGCGTCGAGCAGAGTTTCGCTCCTAGGGAGTGGTTCGAACCAGCACTCCCGCCGGGTAGACGTACCCAGTCGGAGGCCGCGCAGCGCAGACGCGCTACGCAGCGGACGTCTGTCGTCGTAGACGCAGACGATAACTGGGGGGCCGACGGGAGCTGGGTCGATGACTGAGGAAACGCCCGAACACCAACACGAGGTCCCTGCCGAGGCCACTGCCGTTATGGGGGAAGGCCGCCCGGCGGGCCTCGGACGAGCACGGGGGAGCTCCGACGGTCTTCGGCGCCTAAGGGTCCTCGCTTTTGTCGTCGGCGTCCTGGTAGTGGTCGGGCTCGTCGACCACTCAGCTTCGGGGTCCGCTAGGCAGCCAACTAAAGTCGGGGGAGCTCAGATATCACCGGTGGCCGCCCCGGCCGCAGCGCTTTCGTCTTCGTGGTTCTGTGCTGGAGCGACCTCGGCGGCTCAAAGTGGCGCGTCTGCGACCACCACCACGACCGTTACAACGTCGACTACTTCGAAAGCTGCGGGCCAGGCCCTGTCCGCCCCGACGTCGTCGGTGAACCCCGCCGGCGACGCGTCGGGTCAGGTGGTAATAGCCAACGCAGGGCTGCTCGAAGCGACAGCCACCGTTTCCGTAGTTGGCACAACAGGAGGGGTCCCTACCCGAAAGACGGTGGACGTTCCAGCGAGGGGATCGGTGACGGTCCCTGAGGTCGCAGCCGGGACTGGAGGATGGGCCGGGGCGATAGTCGAAGCCGACGCCGGGCAGGTCGTCGTCTACCAGTCGGTCGGGGGGCCTCTAGGGGCGTCGGTCAGCCCGTGCGCCACGTCGGGATCCCCGACGTGGTACCTGCCCGGCGGCCAGACACGGATTAACGCCGACGAGTACATCTCGCTACTGAACCCGTACCCGACTTCGACGATCGTCGACTTGAGCTTCGTCACCAACGAGGGGGCCGAGCAACCCCAGAACTTCCAGGGGATCGACGTTCCCGCCGACGGGCTGGTGACCGTCGACCTTGGAAGCTATCTGAGCCGTCGCAGCACGATCGACGCGACCGTCCAGGCGCGAACCGGGAGCGTCGTAGCCTGGGAGACCGAGATTGTCACACCGCCCCCTGCAGGTGCTCCGCTCGTCGGCAGCGTCGCTGCGAACAAGCCTCTAGCGGATCCTGCGTGGCCTACCGCCGGAGTTACGGTGACCCTCGGCTCGCCCGGGGCGGCCGTGTCTTGGTGGTGGCCTGACGGTCTCGCTGGCAACAACCTGCAGGAACAGTACGTCGTTTTCAACCCTGGCTCGGTCGAGGCGAAGGTCAGATTGTCGATCGGAATGGCCGGGGCTGCGGCCGAACCGTTCAACTTCATCGTCGGCCCCGGGCAGGTGGTGCCCGTCGTCTCGGAGCAGCAGGCCAGGATCCCGGCGGGAGTCGCCCACACGGCGGTTCTCGTGAGCACGAACGACGTCCCGGTGGTTGCCGAGCGCACCCTCACCGCGTCCGGGGCAACGATCCCAATCTCAGGGGTAGCGGGGCCCGTGAACGGGAACGGCCAGATTCTAGGTGAAACAGCGAGCGCCGATGCCTGGCTTGTCGCCGCAACAGGCATGGACACCCACCACGTCGGCGAGCTCGTCGTCTACAACCCGGGGGCAACGACCGTCACCGCCCAGGTTACGTCGCTATCTCCTGGATCCGAGCCGACCTTGCCGAACGGGGGGGCGCTGACCGTGGCACCGGGTGAGCAAGATGGCTTTGCGGTGACTTCGCCGGCAACCGGTCCTTTGGAGGTGAAGGCCACCGCCGCGGTGTTCGTCGAGTACGACCTCTACGGTATCGGTGGGGCGGGTGGGATCGGGCTCAGCCCGGCGGTGCCTTTGAGCGGCGGCTGACTGGGCCCCCACTGACTGGGCCCCCACTGACTGGGCCCCCACTGCTACAACCGGTGCCGTGCGCAGGGGGAGGCCAAGCCACCACAAGCAGCCTGCCGGGCGTGTTAGAGGTCGAGCGAGTCGCCGGTGACCTCCGCGAAACGTGGGACGATCGGCGCGCTGTCATGCACTGGACTGCCGTACGCTTCGTCTACCAGCCGGCCAACCTCGGCGCCGTCGATGGTCTCCTTTTCGAGAAGCGCCGAGGCGACCGCTGCGAGGCCTCGACGGTGCTCGGAGAGCAGGCGGGTTGCGCGGGCTTCTTGCTCCCTAAGGATCCGCTCCACCTCCTCGTCGATCACACGCGAGGTCACGTCGCTGTAGTCGCGGGCGTTGTGCATCAGGTCCTCGCCGAGGAAGACCTGCGCCTCCTGTCCCCACGCCATCGGCCCGATGCGGTCGCTCATGCCGAACTCCCGTACCATCTTGCGGGCCATCTCAGTCGCCCTCTGCAGGTCGTTCGAAGCGCCGGTCGACAGGCTTCCCAAGATGAGCTGTTCGGCGCAACGACCGCCCATCATCACGCACATTGCGTCCTCTATGTACTCCCGCCAGTAGGTGTGGCGCTCCTCTATCGGCAGCTGCTGCGTTACGCCGAGGGCCATTCCCGTGGGCAGGATCGTGACCTTGTGCACGGGGTCTGCGTCGGGAAGCACATAGGCGAGGACGGCGTGACCTCCCTCATGGTAGGCGGTGGCCTCCTTCTCCTTGTCCGACAGGACGGTCGACTCTCGCCGTTGGCCCATTAGGACCCTGTCACGTGCCGCTTCGAAGTCGCGCATGGCGACGGCGGTTGCCCCGCGGCGAACAGCGTGCAGTGCAGCCTCGTTAACCAGGTTGGCCAAGTCTGCGCCGCTCATGCCCGGCGTGCCGCGGGCGACCACCGTCAGGTCCACATCTGGGTCCACGCGCTTGTCCTTGCAGTGAACCGCCAGGATGGGCAGGCGCTCTTCCAAGTCGGGCAGGGGTACGACGATCTGACGGTCGAAACGCCCCGGGCGGAGAAGCGCCGGGTCGAGAATGTCCGGTCGGTTCGTAGCGGCCATCATCACGACCCCCTCGGTCGTTTCGAAGCCGTCCATCTCGGCGAGCATCTGGTTGAGGGTCTGCTCCCGTTCGTCGTGACCTCCCCCGAGGCCGGCTCCCCGCTTGCGTCCGATCGAGTCGATCTCGTCTATGAAGATGATCGCCGGAGCCTGTTTGCGGGCGGTCTGGAACAGGTCGCGGACGCGCGAAGCGCCGACACCCACGAACATCTCCATAAAGTCGGAGCCGGTCACCGAAAGGAACGGCACGCCCGCCTCCCCGGCCACCGCCCTAGCAAGCAAAGTCTTGCCTGTACCGGGAGGTCCGACCAGGAGAACCCCTTTCGGTATCTTCGCCCCGATCTCCTTGAACCGGTTCGACGAGCGTAGAAAGTCTACGACCTCCCTTATCTCCAGCTTCACTCCGTCGTAGCCTGCGACGTCAGCGAAAGTCGTGCGCGGCCTCTCGGTGGTGTAGACCTTCGCTTTGGATCTCCCGATTGACATGATCCCGCTCATCTGACCTTGGGCGCGCCTGGAGATCCACACGAGCAGCCCTACGAACAGCAGGCCGTAGATGATCCAGGGAAGCCAGGTGGCGAGCGCACTGGTCGTCGAATTGGTTAAAGTGAGGTCTTTGATGTCCTTTTGGTACAGCGCCAGGGTGGTGCCGTTACCCACGAGGGGAGGGCCCTGCACCGAGTACTGGTTGCCCGACTTGTCCGTGTAGGTGATATGGCCCGTGTCGTTGTTCACTGTCGCGGCTGCTACCTGCCCAGCGTTGAGTGCAGAGACGAAAGCTCCGTAGCTCTGCGAGGGCGGACTGGAGGACTTGGTCACCGACGACAGGGCGATAGCTAGGACCACGACCACGGCGAGGACAACGGCTATCCACCGCCAGTTGGCGCCTGACGGCTGTCCGGTCCCGGGCGTTCCTGGGCCTCCGCCCGGCCTCATGTCGCGCATATCTCCGGGTTGCCTGCTCATATCACCATGCTAGGCCGGGGTACCCCGTTTTGGTGGGACAGCGTAGATAAACTTCAGCTGTGAGAGAAGCCACGCTCTGCGCGAAGCCTGGCTGCCAGGGAGCTACGGTCGCATGGTTGACCTACGACTACTCCGGCCGGCGCATCTGGCTCGACGCCGCGCCGATCGCTGGGGGCGACCAGTGGGGGCTGTGCTCGGGGCACGCGGATCGCCTGTCGGCTCCCGTCGGATGGGCCAGGGTCGACCGCCGTACGCCGGGCCCGGACCGGCCGGCCGACCAGACCGGCGAAGCGGTTTCGCCGGCGGCGTCTTGAGGTCTCAGCCTTCGGGCGAAGGATTGCTCGTCTCCCCCGACGGCGCATGGTTCGCAGTGTTCGGTTTCGCCGCCGGGATCCTCGTGGCAACCGCGACGACCGCGATCGCCGCCTCTGCCAGCGGTTACAGGGTCGGGTCGTCGCGAGCCGTGCCGCTTGTGGTCACCGCAGCAGACCTCGCCGGCTTGTGGGTTGCTCTGGTTGGGGCGGTCGTCGTGTTCAGCAGAGCGCGGGGAACCGGCCGGGTCGTGGCCGACTTCGGCCTAGCGAGAATTAAGTGGTGGGACCTCCCTATCGGAGCTGTGATAGGCCTGCTGTGCCAGTACGGTCTCGTCCCAGTCATCTACTACCCTCTAGAAGCGTTGGACCGTCACCTGTCCAACCAACTTTCCGGTCCGGCTCGAAGCTATACCGGGTCGGTGCACTCGGTTGCTGCGCTTAGCGTTTTGATGTTGCTTTTGGCGCTGGGAGGCCCGTTCGTGGAAGAACTGTTCTTTAGGGGTCTTCTGATGCGCTCATTAGTGGCCCGGATCGGCGCACCGTGGGCGATTCTGCTAAGCGCTGTCCTGTTCGCCCTAGCGCACTTCGAGGCCGCCCAGTTCGTCGGGCTCGCAGCTTTCGGGGTTGTCCTAGGCTTCCTCGCCTGGGCGACGGGCCGACTTGCTATCTCCTTCGGCGCTCACGCAGCCTTCAACGCTGCGGCCGTCCTGGCCGTTGTTCACCTGAAATGATCCGCTCCACCAGTCGTAGCGTCCTAAAGTCAATTGGCAGCCGCGCCGATAATTCTATCCGTGAAGTGTCCGGCGTGTCGAACCAAGAACCTGGTGGTGATCGACATCCAGATCAAAGGGGAGCCGGTCACAATGTTGAGCTGCTCCAACTGCGATCGGCGGTGGTGGCAGGGCCTGGAAGGGTCTCTCACCCTCGACGCAGTTCTGGGAATAGCTGCCGACACTTAGCCGAGAAGTACCTGGAGAGGCTCTGGCAGCCAGCCCGGGAGTGCCTTGAAAACCACACGCCAATCCATTCACCCGGAGTCGGTCTGGGCATGTCTGGTGCCGGGCGAGCGGTGAAGGAGCCCGATACAAGGCAACATGGGAACAGATGACAGCGACCGACGCTCCCTCCGATAAGGCGCCGCCACCTTCGGTATACGAGCACTACATCTGGCCTCCCGACTCCGCCCAGCCGAAACTCGACAAGTTGCGGGAGAGGTTCAACCCGCAAGCCGTCGTCACCTTCTTAGTCGTGGCATCGGCCGTATTGTTCGTTTTCAAGGAGTTGCAGCCCTCACAGCTATTTGCCAACACCACGCCCACAGGCGGGGACATGGGAGCCCACGTGTGGTTGCCGGCATTCGTGAAAAGGGCGTTGTTCCCTCACCTGCAACTTAATGGCTGGGCTCCCGACTGGTACGACGGTTTCCCTGCTCTCACGTTCTTCTTTCCCCTGCCGATTTGGGCGATCGCCCTCGCCTCCTACGTGATCCCCTACAACATCGCTTTCAAGCTGGTCACAGTGGTCGGGCTGGTCACGCTGCCCGTCGCCGCGTGGGCGATGGGCCGGCTAGCCAAAGCGCCTTTTCCAGTGCCGGCTGCCCTTGCCGCGGCGACATTGCCTTTTATCTTCACCAGGCAGTTCACCATCTACGGCGGGAACATAGCCTCGACGATGGCGGGAGAGTTCTCCTTCTCCATCTCGTTGACGTTCGCAATCTTGTTCCTCGGTCTTGTCGCTCGGGGACTGGATAGCGGCAAGCACCGAGCGTCCGCTGCTGTAGTCCTGGCGTGCTGTGGCCTGTGCCACGTCCTCCCGTTGATCTTCGCGGCGATAGGAGCCGTCGTTCTGGTCGTCATGAGCCTGGTCTCCACGCGCGACTGGAACCGGCTTTTACGCTGGGCGCTTCCGACCGGCGTGGTTGCGTTCTTGCTGCTGGCGTTCTGGTCTCTGCCGTTCTACTGGGACCTGCCCTACTCGACGAACATGGGCTATCAGAACCTGACTAACTATGTCGCTTCCCTTTTCCCGGGCAAGGACCTTTGGCTCATAGTGCTCGCAGCCCTGGGGCTGGGGTTCTCGGTCCTGCGGCTCAACCGGCTCGGTCTGTTCTGGGGGATCATGGCCGCTGTCAGCGCCTTGGTGTTCCGATTTTCACCCCAGAACCGCCTTTGGAACGCTCGCGCCCTGCCGTTTTGGTTCCTGTGTCTGTATCTCCTAGCCGGGCTAGCGTTCGCAGAAGGCGGCATGCTCGCCGTGGAGGCGGTCAGGAACCGCCGAGCCAACTCGGCCGCCGGCGAATCCCGGTCGTCGGGTGCCGTCCTGGAGGGAGCGCGTCTCAAGTCGGGAGCCAAAGGTCCCGGCGGCCTAGGCGCTCTCTGCGTGGCCGTCGTAGTCGCCCTGGCTTCGTTCGGATGGGTCCTATATCCACTTCACGACCTGCCGTTCGGCCATACGACGTCGAGCGGCGCTTACGACTGGCTGGGTATCACCAGCACGGACAGCTCTTTCATCCCTGACTGGGTGTACTGGAACTACTCGGGTTACCAGAACCCGGGTAAGTCTCGGCGCAACGAGTACTTCGCCCTGGTCGCCGAGATGGCCAAGATCGGCCACGAATACGGCTGCGGCCAGGCGATGTGGCAGTACGAGCCCGAACTCAACGACATGGGAACCCCCGACGCGTTGATGCTCCTCCCGTACTGGACGAACGGTTGTATCGGCTCGGAGGAAGGGCTCTACTACGAGTCCTCGGCTACTACCCCGTTCCACTTCCTCAACGCAGCCGAACTGTCGGTGCAGCCAGCGAACCCGGTCAGAGGCCTCGACTACCCGGCATCCCCCGACGTGTCAGAGGGCATCGACCATCTGATCATGAACGGGGACCGCTACTTCATGGCTGAGACCCCGACGATAGAAGCGGCTGCCAACGCGGACCCCAAGCTGAAACTGATAGCCACGGTCGGACCGTACCCGGTCACCTATACGTCAGGGTCAACGTCGACAGTAAAGCAGCGGACGTGGGACATATACGAGATCCTCGGCTCGGCTCTGGTCACCCCTCTACAGAACCAGCCGGTCGTGATGACCGGAGTGGACACACGCAACCCGGCGTTGTGGCTGAACGCGGCAGAGTCCTGGTACCTGGACCCGTCCCGCTGGGAGGTGTACGAGACGGCGTCCGGACCTCCCACCTGGGCGCGTGTAAGCCCCACCCAAACCCACGTGCCTGCTAAGACTCTCCCTCCCGTCTCGGTCACCGACGTCGTGCAAGGTACGCAGACCATCTCGTTCAACGTGAACCGGACCGGCGTCCCTGTGCTCGTGCACGAGTCCTACTTCCCGAACTGGCACGTCTCGGGGGCTAAAGGCGTCTACAGGGTTACTCCTAACTTGATGGTCGTCGTGCCCACTGCCGCCCACGTCACCCTTTCGTACACCAAGACAGCGGTCGACTGGCTCGGCGAGATCCTGACGCTCATCGGATTTGGCGCCTTGATAGTCGTATGGCGGGTAGGGCCTGTGGCCTACAGGACCGGCCGGAAGCGCCGGTGGCGCCCGGACGCCGCTGGCCCCCGGTTGTCGCCGTCTCCTGATGCTACGGCGCCTCCCTCGTCGGCGGTCGCTGACCGTGACGAACCTGGTGGCCTAGACGAGCCTGGTGGCCCAGACGAGGCTGGTGGCCCAGACGAACCTGGTGGCCCAGACGAACCTGGTGAAGCCGAGGGGGAACCTCGTGAAGCCGAGCGCGAAGTGTCAGCCCCGACCCTAGAGGAGCGGGCGGCGCTTTCACCCAACGGCACGTCGACGCCCACTAAGGTCGCGTCTGAAATGACTGCACAGGAATCTTCCCGCTTGGACGACATCTTCAAGGCGTACGATATCCGGGGTGTGTTCCCCGCGCAGATCAACGCTGACCTTGCGGAAGCGCTCGGCACGGCATTCGCGCACTTCGCAGGGTCGACGCGAATAGTCGTAGGCATGGACATGAGACCGTCTGGTCCCGAGCTCGTAAAGGCGTTCAGCAGGGGAGTGACCGCCGCCGGCGTGGACGTAGTGGACATAGGCCTCTGCTCCACCGACGAGATGTACTTCGCCTCCGGTCTGATGGACGCCCCCGGAGCGATGTTCACCGCGTCTCACAATCCGGCCCGCTACAACGGGATCAAGCTGTGCAGGTCCGGGGCGAGGCCCATCGGCGTCGAGTCCGGCCTAACCGACATCAAGGCGGAGGTCGCGTCGATCCTCTCCGCTGGCCCCGTCGAGAGCCGCGACCCGACCACGTCTGGCACGATCGTCCGCGCCGACGTGCTGGGAGAGTACGCGGCGAAGGTGCGATCGTTCGTAGACCGCGAGGCTCTACGGCCTCTGAAAGTCGTGGCTGACACTGCCAACGGGATGGGCGGTCTGGTAGTGCCCGCGGTTTTCGAGGGGCTGCCGATGCGACTGGAAATCCTCTACGGCGAGCTCGACGGTAACTTCCCCAACCACCCGGCCGATCCGATCCAGCCAGCGAACCTCGTCGACCTCCAGGCGCGTATCCGCTCCAGCGGCGCCGACGTCGGATTGGCCTTCGACGGTGACGCAGACCGGTGCTTTTTGGTCGACGATCAAGGAGTAGCGCTTTCGGGGTCGACCACGACGGCTTTGGTGGCAGCAGCGATGCTCGAAAAGCATCCAGGGTCGACGATCCTCTACAACCTGATCTGCTCTAAAGCCGTACCCCAAATAATCGAAGAGCGTGGGGGGACCGCCATCCGCACAAGGGTCGGACACTCCTATATCAAGGCCGTCATGGCGGAGACGAACGCGCTGTTCGGAGGCGAACATTCGGGCCACTACTACTTCAGGGACAACTTCAGGGCTGATTCGGGGTCGATCGCAGCGCTGGTCGTACTCGAAGTTCTAAGCAAGACTGACCGTCCGCTATCGGACCTACGACGGGATTTCGAACGCTACGCTGATTCTGGCGAGATCAACACCGAAGTGTCAGACCCTCACGGCGTGATCGAAGCTGTCGCCGAGCATTTCTCGGCCCTCTCCCAGGACCGTCTCGACGGTCTCACCGTCGAGGGGCCGGACTGGTGGATGAACGTCAGGCCATCCAACACCGAGCCGCTGCTGCGCCTCAACTTGGAGGCGGCCGACCGTCAAACCTGCGACGAACGAACTGCTCAGGTCCTAGCTGTGATTAAGGAAGTGTCCGGGAACGCCGGAAGGGAAGGAAAATAGCCCCATGACGCTTGACCCGAGGCTGCTGGAGATACTTGCTTGTCCCAAGGACAAGGGACCCCTGTTGTACTTCGCCGACGAAGAGACCTTGTACAACCCGCGGCTGGGGATGCTCTACAAGATCAAAGACGGCATACCTGTAATGCTCATAGACGAAGCAGAACTTGTCGACGACGCGGAAGCGGCCCGCTTGGAGTCCAAGGCGGCTTCCGAGGGCATCTCCCCGAACTGGCAGGCCACCAGTTGAGCGTCCCGGCAGGCGCCGTCGACACCGTCGGCATGTTCGCGTTAGCGGCGGCTTTCCCCGAGCAGATCGCCGACGCCGTGACGCGGGCCGCGCGGGAAGTTGAACAGCTGGAGCCGTTCGAGCCAGATGCCGTGCTGATCGCCGGCATGGGCGGGAGCGGGATCACCGGCGATATCGTCGTGGCCGCAACCTCTCCGTTGATGTCTGTACCAGTCGTCGTCTGCAAGTCGTATGAATGCCCGGCTTTCGTCGGCCCCGAAACGTTGGTGATCGCGGTGTCGGCGTCGGGGAACACAGAAGAGACACTGCAGGTGGCCACCGACGCCCTTGACGCCGGAGGCCGACTAGTCGCAGTGACCGGAGAAGGTCAGCTCGCGCAGCTGGCCCGTTCTGCGGGGGCCGCGGTCTTCTCGGTGCCCGTCGACATTCCCCAACCACGTGCAGCTCTTGGAGCCATGCTCGTGCCAGCCCTGGTCGCCTTGGAGCGTCTCGGCCTCTACCGGGGCGGTGCAACGTGGATCGACCTGGCGGTCGAGCAGCTCCGCAGGCGGCGCGACGAGATCGAAACCGGCGCTCAGAGCAGTCTTCCCGCGTTGATCGCCAGGAAGGTGGGGCGTACCATACCCCTGATCCACGGCGGCGGCCTGGTCGGAGCGGCAGCAGCGCAGAGGTGGAAGACCCAGGTGAACGAGAACGCCAAGACCGCCGCCTGGTGGGCTGCGCAACCGGAGCTCTGCCACAATGAGATCTGCGGCTGGGGCCAGAACGGCGACGTCACCCGCCAGCTGATAACTGCGATAGCCCTGCGTCACGACGGGGAGCACCCTCAGATAGGTCGGCGTTTCGACCTTGTCGGCGAGATCATGGGCGAGGTCGTCGCGGACGTGGTGCACGTGGCCGCCGAAGGGGAAGGGGACCTTGCGCAGCTTCTGGACCTGATCCTGGTAGGCGACTACATGTCGCTTTGGCTCGCTGCCGAGATCGGCGTCGACCCGGGGCCGGTGCCGGTATTGGGCCAGCTCAAAGAGGCCCTGGCCGGGGTCGCCTAGCAAGCCGCCCGATCCTTGGAGTCACTGCCTGCAGCGGAAAGCTACACTTAGGTCGACCTCAGCGGGTCTGTGGTTGAAAGTCGATGCCAGTCGCAGGCGAAACGACCCACGTAAGGCGGCGCATCAATCCCGTTCACTCACGCGTCGCCGCAGGGTGAAACGGGAGGGTCCACCGCTGATCATGGTGCGATTTAGAGGTAAGTCCCGGTTTTCGGTAGGGGCCGCTGGGGCCCCGGGAAAGCCGGGCGGGTGTGGGGTCAAAGACCAGGTCAGCCGCTGAGGTCAGCCACCGGTTGCTTTCGGGGGACCCGGCGGTACACGCTGAGGCCGCCCCCGGAGGCCACGAGACGGAAATTCGAGGCGATCGACTCGAACACCGCCTCGTCGGTGCCTGTCATGACGGTCGGAACGGCCAAGTACTGCACCTTGGAAGCGAAAGGCAGGCGGGTGCCCTCCTGTTTGTAGAGGCCCCAGTACCGCGCGTAGAAAGGTGTCGGCCACTGATAGATGTACTTGCGGTGGTCAAGGTGGCTGACGTAGAAATCGCCGGCGGACACGACTGCATCGGCTGGTATCACCGACAGAGCGCGGTCCGCTGCGGTGACAGCAGCACCTGCGGGAGCAAGATGGGGGTAGGTCGGGTTGAGCGAGAACGGCGACAGTCCCCACAGGTAGCACGAGATCAGAGCCAACGACACCACCGCCAAGGATGCCACGACACGCCTTGTCGTGCTGGCTAGGCGTGAGATTGCGAACACTGTTCCCATTGCAAGGACGGGAACGGCGTCCAGCGAGTAGTGGTAGGGGATCTGGTGCATGTAAGGGAAGTTGGATACGACGTTCTCGGCGAGGTTGAGAACTGCGATCGCTGCAATCTCCGGGGAGGCGAGGAACACCCAGCCGAACGAGGCTCCCATCTGCCACAGGTAGTAGGGCCGGCCCCCGCTCGTCAGGTAAGCCCACAGCTTGCCTGGATGGATGAAAGGTGACTCGACGAGCCCAGCTAGGCCTCCGAAGGGAATTCTATTGCCGTAGAAGGCGGCCGTTCCCAGGAGAGCTCGGATTACCACCTCGAAGGCGAAAGCCATGTACGCTGCGGCGGCTACGGCGATCCCTGCGCCCCACGCCCTGTCCCTGCGGAAGTAGACCCACACGCCTAGCGGTACAACCAACAAGGCCGTGTCCTCTTTGACGAGCAGAGCTCCGACTACGCAGACCAACAGAAGTCGAGGCCACCACTCCAACGCGGCGAGGATCGCAAGAGCAAGGAACGCCACCAAGAAGCATTCGGGGTGGAACTGTTCTAAGTTGCCGCGTTGAAGCGCAGGGTTGAGCAGGTAGGCGGCGGCCAGGGCGGATGGCATCCACACGCCGCCGAGCCTCCGGCGGGCCAGCACGAAGATCGGCACCGCCGCACCTGCGAGAAGGACAGTTTGTATTACCAGCAAGGTCTGCGCCGTTGGCCACAGCCAGTAGAAGGGCACCACCAGCAGAAGCACGAACGAGGTGTGGTCGCCGAAAAGGTTGCGTCCCATGACAGTTACGAACGGTGCGTCGAAGCGGCTGAGCAGCCAGACTCCCTGGTCGAATATCCCCAAGTCGTAACCGGGAGCGCCGAAGCCGTCCTGTACCTGGACTGACAGCAGGCCGAAACGGGCCACGTACAAGGCCAGCATCCCTGCTAGGGGGAGGTACCCGGCCAGCGTCTTCGGGGAGATCCTCCGCCGCCGGGCAGATATCCCCCGGCGTTGAAAACTGACGTCACGGGCGAACACATTCAACGCTACCGATGCTACGTCGTCACATGAGATCGGTAGGATAGTGCGGCCATGAGCGTGTTCACCAAAATCCTCCGAGCCGGGGAGGGACGCAAGGTTCGCGCCTTGAAAGCTCTCGTGCCCGACATCAACGCCCTCGAGCCGGAGATGGAGGCTTTGAGCGATGAGGAGCTAGCAGCTCAGACGGTCCGCTTCCGGGAGCGTCTGGCCCAGGGTGAACACGTCGACGACCTGCTGATAGAGGCATTCGCTACGGTCAGGGAGGCGGCCAGGCGGACTATAGGCCAGCGCCACTTCGAGGTACAGCTGATGGGAGGAGCGGCTCTTCATCTTGGGGGGATCGCCGAGATGAAAACCGGTGAGGGCAAGACCCTCGTGTCCACCCTGCCGGTTTACCTCAACGCCTTGGTAGGCGAAGGTGTCCACGTGGTGACGGTCAACGACTACTTGGCCCGCCGCGACGCCGACTGGATGGGCCAAGTCCACCGTTTCCTAGGTCTGACGGTAGGAAGGGTATCGCCGGAGATCGAGGGTTGGCAGGCCAAGAAGGACGCCTACAACTGCGATGTCACCTACGGCACCAACACCGAGTTCGGTTTCGACTATCTGCGGGACAACATGGCTCGGGCGTTGGAGCACATGGTCCAGCGGGGTCACAAGTTCGCGATCGTCGACGAGGTCGACTCGATCCTGATCGACGAGGCGAGGACGCCGCTCATCATCTCCGGGCCTTCCAGCGAGTCGGCCCGTCTGTACGCCCAGTTCGCCGGTGTTGCGCGTTCTCTCACGCGGGACGTCGACTACGAGGTCGACGAG
Source organism: Actinomycetes bacterium (assembly GCA_021847945.1). Lineage (GTDB taxonomy): Bacteria > Actinomycetota > Acidimicrobiia > Acidimicrobiales > Palsa-688 > JAJZAM01. The sequence continues at coordinate 29,980 of JAJZNG010000055.1, forward strand.
GAGAAGCGAACAGTCGCTCCGACGGAGTCGGGCATCGAGAAGGTAGAGCGGGCACTCGGCATCGAGAACCTCTACGACATCGTCTCGTCGAACTACGTGCACCAACTCACTCAGGCTCTTAAAGCCAAGGAGCTCTACAAGCGCGACAAGGACTACATCGTCGCTGACGGCGAGGTGAAGATCGTCGACGAGTTCACCGGCCGGGTCCTCGACGGCAGACGCTGGTCCGACGGCCTACACCAGGCGGTCGAAGCAAAAGAACGGGTAGCCATCAAAGAAGAGAACCACACCTGGGCGACCGTCACCCTGCAGAACTATTTCCGCCTCTACGACAAGCTGGCCGGGATGACCGGCACCGCGGAGACCGAAGCTGCGGAGTTCGCGAACACCTACAATCTGCAGGTCGTACCGATACCGACGAACCTTCCTATGGTCCGCGTGGACCAAGCCGACCTGGTGTACAAGAGCGAGGCGGCGAAGTTCGACGCCGTCGTCGAGGATCTCGTAGAACGCTACGAGATGGGCCAGCCGGTCCTGGTCGGGACGGCGTCAGTGCAAAAATCGGAGCTTCTGTCCGAGATGCTCGACCATCGGGGCATCCCCCACCACGTTCTCAACGCGAAGCAGCACGCGAAAGAGGCTGAGATAGTCGCGCAGGCGGGCCGGCTTCACGCCGTAACGGTCGCGACGAACATGGCCGGTCGTGGGGTGGACATCCTGCTCGGCGGGAATCCCGAGATGCTCGCAACACAAGAGGTGCGCTCTAGCGGACTCGACCCTGAAAGCGAAGAGGGCCAGGCGCGCTTCAAGGAGCTTCTTGCGAAACACCAGCAGGAGTGCAAGGCCGAGGGTGACAAAGTTCGTGAGCTCGGCGGTCTATACGTCCTCGGGTCGGAACGCCACGAGTCCCGCCGGATCGACAATCAGCTGAGGGGCCGGGCAGGAAGGCAGGGAGATCCGGGCGAGAGCCGATTCTTCCTGTCTCTCGAAGACGAGCTGATGCGCCTTTTCGCAACCGGCGCTATGCAGTGGGTGATGAGCCGGGCGCTTCCCGAGGACGTTCCGATCGACTCGAAGATGGTCTCGAAAGCGATCGAGAGGGCACAGAACACAGTCGAAGCTCGTAACGCGGAGATACGAAAAGACGTCCTCAAGTACGACGAGGTGATGAACGAACAGCGCAAAGTCATCTACCAACGGCGTGCTCAGATACTCGAAGGGGAGGACCTCCGGGCTCGAACCATAGAGGTCCTCACCTCAGCGGTGGACAGCGTCGTCACGGCGAACTGCCCGGCGGGCGAGGACCCCGAGGATTGGAACTTGGAGGGTGTGCTCAGCGAGATCCGCCAGTACTTCCCGAGCCAGACGACCAAGGATCAGCTCGCCGAGCTGAGCGACCCGAACGAAGTGTACGAGCTTCTCGCCGCCGAGGCCATCGGCTACTACGAAGCGCGCGAGCAGGCGATGCCGGCTCCAGAGGGCGGAGCCCCAGAGGAAACCATGCGGGCATTGGAGCGCGAGGTGATGCTCCAGCTGATCGACCAGAAGTGGCGGGAGCACCTCTCCGAGATGGATTACCTGAGAGAGGGAATCAACCTCCGAGCGATGGGCCAGCAGGACCCGCTGGTCGCCTGGCAGCGCGACGGCTACGAGATGTTCGGCCAGCTCATGTCGAGCATCGACGACGACTACGTCAAGATCGTAATGCACGCCCAGGTTCAGGTGCTCACCCAAGCTCAGACCGACGAGCAATCCCTTGAGGGTGCCGAGTACCGCGCCGCTGTCGACCCGGTGCAGGGCACGTCGGGCATCGAGCGGGCCCTTGCAGCGGGACCCGCGCCAGGAGAGGAAGTTGTGTTCGCATCAGAATCGCCGTCCAAAGCGGCGGCCGTCGACAACACAATTGCCCGACCGGTGGTGCACGACTCTGAATGGGATCGGGTAGGCCGTAACGACCCCTGCCCGTGCGGAAGCGGCAAGAAGTTCAAGTTCTGTCACGGCAGGTAGAAGTTACTTACGATGCGGGACTTCACAGCTGAGATCGGCGCGCTCGCGGCGCGTCTCGAAGAGGCCGGCCGCTACCTTCGCGTGGATGACCTGAGGACACGACTTCCGCGTCTCGAGGCCGAGCTCGGCCGCCCCGACCTGTGGGACGACCAGGAACTGGCGCAGCGAACCACGCGCGACTACAACCAGGTCAAGAGCGACGTCGACCTGCTAGACCGTCTAGGCGCTGCGCTGTCGGATCTGAGCACCCTCTTCGAGTTGGGGGTCGAGGAGGGCGACGACTCGGTCGAGTCGGAGATCACAGCCGGTATAGCCCGCCTGGGCGACGAGCTGGACCGGCTTGACCTCCGATCCCTTTTCACAGGGGAGCACGACGAAAGCGACGCCGTGTGCGAAGTTCACGCGAAAGATGGCGGTACCGACGCCCAAGACTGGGCCGCGATGCTGGTGCGCATGTACAGCCGCTGGGCTGAGAGGCGCGGCTTCGACCTGGAGATCGAAGAGGTCAGCGAGGGCCAGGAGGCAGGTATCCTCTCGGCGAGCTTCATCGTCCGGGGTCGCTATGCCAACGGGCTGCTCGCCTCGGAGCGAGGAGTTCACCGTCTCGTTCGGATCTCGCCGTTCGACTCGAACGCGAGACGTCAGACCAGCTTTGCTGCTGTCAGCGTCGTCCCGTTCTTCGAGGACCTCTCCGGCGAGGTGGAAATAGACGACAAGGATCTGCGTATCGACACCTACCGTTCGTCGGGGGCGGGAGGACAGCACGTCAACGTGACGGACTCGGCGGTGCGGATCACTCACCTGCCGACCGGGACGGTCGTAGCCGTGCAGAACGAACGTTCCCAGTTCCAAAACAAGGCCAAGGCGATGCAGATCCTCGCCTCGAAGCTCGCCGAGCTCGCACGCCAAGCGCGCCTGTCCGAGATGTCAGAGCTTGCAGGCCCGAAAGCCCTGGTCGGGTGGGGAGCGCAGATACGCTCCTACGTGCTCGCCCCCTACCAGCAGGTAAAAGACCTCCGAAGCGGCTACGAGACGGGCAACGTGTCGGCGGTGCTCGACGGTGACCTGGACCAGTTCATGGAGGCTTACCTGAGGTGGCGGAGGGCGGGTCTGACGGAGGCAGGCGACGACTGACCCGGCGAGGTGCCGAGCGTGGAGCTCTGCCGGTCGCGCTACCCTTAGGTGCCCGAAAGGTTAAGATAGGAGAAATACGAGAAGCGGGAAGCCGCAGCTCCTTACGCTTCGCCCCGGCCGAGCCGATGCCGATGTCTCCGATGACCTCATGATCAAGTTCGTCAACGTCACCAAAGCCTACAAAGGCACTACTGTCGCTCTTCGAAACCTCGACGTGGACATCGACAAGGGAGAGTTCGTCTTTCTCGTCGGGGCGTCCGGATCG